>JAHAAN010000067.1 GCA_018376855.1 Clostridiales bacterium
GTTTCCCATTTCGAGATTGCTTTATCGCTGATATGAAGTTTTTCTGCCAGTTCTCTTTGTGTGAGCAATAATGCTTTCCTGTTTTCGGCAATGAATTTTCCTATTTTGATTTGATCCATGGCTGTTTTGCCTCCTTTCGTGCTTTATTATAAATGATCCGCGTTTGTTTGAAAACCCACGCACCGTAGAGCGCGGCAAAATAAGAGGTATATGACAGCCTAATGAGATTACTCTTGCTGTTGAATTGCCTTGTGTGATATAATTAAAAAATAGTTTATAGTTGTTGAGAGGGTGATAAAACGTGAAAAGGATAAAAGGCGTTCTATGTTTGCTTTTATGCGGTATGCTTTTCTGTGCGTGCGCACCGCAGAACATGCCTAATGCGTCTGCGGAACCGAGCGCGACGGCAGGGGGAACGGATCCAATGCCGGAAAATCTTCACGCGCAGTCCTATACGGCGATTACGGGCGTGGATGCATTGGGCAGAACTTTTTCCACTGTGCTGGGATATCAAAAGGATCAATATGTGGGAATGTTCTATTGGCCGTGGCAGGGTCAGCATCCGGTGGAGGATGAGTATGACATTACCAAGCTGCTTGCGGAGGATCCTAATGCACTGTGGGATATGGCGGGAAGCGACAAAAGCCCGACGTGGATGTTTCATTGGTGGGGAGAGCCGCTGTGGGGATATTACACCATGGATGACGAGTGGGTGATTCGCAGGCAGTTAGAACTGCTCACCTATGCCGGTGTGGATTTTATTGCGTTTGACCTTTCCAACGGCGTTGTTTATACCAAGGTGCTTCGTAAGGTGATGAAGCTGGTGCAGGAATATCGTGAAGAGGGTTTTGATTGCCCGCAGGTAACATTTTTTACGCATACTTATTCCATGCGCGTGGTTAACGAGCTGTATGATTTATTATTTAAAAAGAATTATATGCCGCTTTCTTGGTGGTGTCCTTATGAGGATGGAAAACCATATATGATCGCTTATACCGATCCGGCAAAAGAAAAGCAGTTGGTAGCGGCTTATGATCCGACTTATGACCCGCAGCCATACAGTGAAGAGCTGCAAAACTTTTTTCATTTTATTGATCCGCAGTGGCCGGATGAAGAATTTCAGCAAGATGCCTTCCCGTGGATTGATTGGGTGTTCCCACAGAATCAGCATAACACGGCGATGAGCGTTTCACCTGCCTCAGGTCCCGGTGCGCCGATGAGCCATGCGATTTATTCTGAAGCGACGCACCGAAGCAAGATATGGGGGCGCGGCTGGAACGGGTACGTCAATGACAAAAGTAAAATAAACGAGGGTTTGTTTTTCCAATCCCAGTGGGATGTTGTGCTGGAAAAACAGCCGCAGATCGCGTTTATCGACGGCTGGAATGAGTGGATGGCACAAAAGAATATTTTTACCGACACGCAGGGTAACGAATTGTTTCCTTATTTTGCCGATGCGGTGAATATTGAATTTTCACGTGATATTGAACCGATGAAAGGCGGTTACGGCGATAATTTTTACATGCAAACCATTGCCAATATCCGCGCATTTAAAGGCGAGGGCTCCGCGCCGGTCTACAGCGGCATGGATAGTGTGAATTGGGAAGCAGTGCAGGCGGTTTATAAGGATTTCGGAACGGCGAATATTGCCCGAAAGGGAAAATCGCCTTCCGGAAAGATTGCTTATACGCAGGATGCGGCGCGCTGCAACATCCAAGAAATTCGTGTGGCGCATGATGCCGAAAACTTGTATTTTAAAATTACGGCAGAACAGGGTATTGGAGAGCACAGCGGCGAAAGCTGGATGAATCTGTTCCTTTCGGCGGGGGAAGCCTCGCTTAAGGGCTGGGAGGGCTATGAATATGTGATTAACCGTATTGCAGCGGGCAGTATTGAGCGGCTGAACGGCGATTTTACCGGAGAAAAGATCGGAGAAGCGCAGGTCGCGGTGAATGGAAACGTGATGCTGCTTACCGTTTCAAAGCAGCTGCTTGGGCTGCGGGAGAGAGAATTCAGCATTTATTTCAAGCTGGCGGACGCCGTAGAGAAGCCGGCTGATATTATGGATTATTATGTATCCGGGCAATCGCTCCCCATGGGGCGGCTGAGCTTTGCTTATAGCGGGAAATAGCGGAAAAGACGAAAAATTCCTTGACAAGATGCAAACAAGCTTCTATAATAAATAGGCGCATCATTAAGGAGGCGTATCCGTATGATACAGATCAAAACGGCGCTCAAAGCTCCGGGGGAGATTTTTCCGCTTGAAAAGGAATACTTTTACGAAGCTTTGGATTTTCAGGGAGCGGTCGAATTTCTCGGGCCGGTTCGGTTCAGCGGCAGTTTTAGCTGTGTCGGGCAATCCATAGAAGTAACGGGGGAGATTCACGCGAAGCTGCGGCTTATGTGCAATCGGTGCAACGAGCCGTACGAGTGTGCGCTTTGTCTGCCCTTCAGCGAAACCTTTTCGCATAACAGCGAGGAGGAGGAGCTTCGGATTCAGAACGGATCGCTCATCTCTCTTTCGGAGCCGGTTCTCGGGTATATTCTGATGAATCTGCCGATGGAGCGGTTGTGTAAAAGCTCCTGCAAGGGCGTTTGTCCCGTGTGTGGTGTGAATAGAAATGAAATTCCGTGCTCGTGTAGTCAGTCGGTGCAGGCCGAGGCCTCAAACCCGTTTTCTGCACTGCAAAGGCTCATGGATGACGAGGAGGTGTAATCATGGCATTACCCAAGAAGAAGGTATCAAAAGCAAGACGCAATTCGCGCCGTGCAAACTGGAAGCTTTCCATGCCGGGCGTTGTTGCATGCCCGCAGTGCAAGGAGCCGAAGCTGGCGCACAGAGTCTGCAAGGCATGCGGTTATTATGACGGTAAGCAGGTTGTGGCAGTGGAAGAAGCGAAATAAAGCGCAAATGTAAATGCATAAAGCGAAAGACGGAGCAAGCCGGAGGTTTGCTTCGTTTTTTTATATGCGGCATGGTTTTGTGTTTTTTGCTTAAGCATTTGAAGATCGAAATAATAAAAGATGTGTCTGAAATCATATGAAGGTAGAATGCCGTTCCGCTCAATGAAAATGCAAATTATAATATTGATAATAATTATTAAAATTAAATATTGGGGGGTGTTAAATAAAATGAGAATATAGGGATATGCGGAATTGACGAATGCATTTATAAACTTTTGTTTAGGTTTGCGCGTGGATAGCATAAGAAGACAAAAGGATTTTGAGTTTCGGCAGGCGGGGCGACTTCCGCGCCCGCCTTCGGCGGGCATTTCCTCCGCCCCGCCCTTGAAGCTGAAACCGCTTTAGCAGTAGGGCGTAAAATGTTATTGTGAATTATATGCGGAAGTAGTATAATAAACAATATAAAGCGAAAAGGGGGCAAAATATGCTTGCGTTTAAATATGATACACAGCTGCTGATAGAGGGTGATCAACTTGATGAGGATGCGATTCATGCTTATATTATGAAGAATTTTAAAGGGGATTGTTTATTAGCTGTTGGAGATGAGAATTTGATAAAAATTCATTTTCATACAAATGAGCCGTGGAAAGTGCTGGAGTATTGCGCAGGCTTAGGCGAAATTTACGATATTGTGATTGAAGATATGGACAGACAGGCCAAAGGGCTGAAAGGATAAGTTTTTTTGGAATAGCAGCGTCGGTCGTTTGCGGCCTTTTTCCGATCATATGGTACAGATGCAATGCCCGCAGGCTATGGCGCGCAATGAGAGATTGCGAATATAATGGGCTGGGCTGTGGTGTGCAATGCAAAGGCTGCGATCTAAAGCAGCCTCTGAGACAGTAAATGTAGATATATAATGCTGCGAAAGATCAACATGAAAGCAAACGCATACCATCACGGCGTTTGCTTTTTTTTCATATTATGATAATGTGCCGGAGAGGCATGCCTTGCCCGCCGGAAAGCATAAGCCGCTTTTTGGAGTTCGCCGGTGTGCCGATGGACGCGGCGGGCGTTTCGGGCAGAGATTATTCTTATACCGTCGGAGAAATGGAGCCGAAATGGACATTTATAATATGCCGTTTGTTGTCAGCGATTGTGAGTGTGAAAAACAAGAAATGCAGCCGTTGGCGATTGTTCGGATTCGGGAACAAAATTGGGAAACACCTTATACGGATGAGCAGGCGCTATGCGCGGGTACGATTTTCCCCTCGCTGAACCTGCCGTGCGTATGCTGCAAAAGCAGATAACTATAGGAAAGGAACTGAAAATCATGAATCGTGAACAGCTATTTTGCAGGATTCAGCAGCTTGGTTTTACAGTGGATGATATTGTATTATATCTTGATACACACCCAAATTGCCAAAAGGCATTAGCATATTACCAAAAACAACGCAACCTTTTGCGTGAGGCGCGCGAGGAATATAATAGAAAATACGGCCCCTTGACAGTGGATGACGTTCAGGCAGATGCAAATACATGGACGTGGGTGCAGCAGCCGTGGCCGTGGGAAGGGGAGAATTGATTTATGTGGAGTTATGACAGAAAACTGCAGTACCCGGTGAAAATTGCAAGACCGGACGCACGCGCAGCAAAAATTATTATTACACAGTACGGAGGCCCGGACGGGGAGCTCGGCGCTTCGATGCGCTACCTCTCTCAACGCTACTCTATGCCGTATAAACGTGTGGCAGGGTTGCTTACAGATATAGGTACGGAAGAATTAGCTCCTAAATGTTATACATAATAATGCCTATACCCCTTTTAGTATTTCTTTCAATCCACGCTCCCCGTGTAGAGAGCGACGCGAGATTACCTAAAATCAGCAGGTTACACGCAAACATTTCAATCCACGCTCCCTGTGTAGAGAGCGACGCGATTATTATACCACAAAGTGCGCAAAATGTCCATAGGCTATTCCGGTAAATGTGGAAAAAGTACAAGGTTAAAGGAGTCGTAGGTCTGGGGGCTGCGGCGGGTGCTGGGGTCGCGCGTGTACACTACTTTGTCTAATATCTCTTTTAATGCCGCGTTTTTTGCGGCGGCAGAGGGCAGCGCGTTATAGCCTTCTAAAAGGCTTTCGATTTTGGGGATGAGGGATGCTGTTATTTGCGCTGCCTTTGCTGCTTTTTGCAGCTCTGCTTGCGCTTGCGCCTGCGCCTTTTGGGCGGCGTCGATGCGCTCGGCAAGATTGCGCGACCGTGCGGCAAATATCTCGGGCGTATACACGCCTTGCTCTAATAAATCGTATAGTTTATCGGCCTGTGCTTCCAGCGCGGCAAGACGATCTGATGCGCTTTTGGCGATGGCGGCAAGCGTGTCGGTTTGCGCATGCGTTTGCGGAGCTGTAGTATCGTGCTCCAAGCGATATTTCCATAGCCATTGACTCAGTGAGGCCAGCAGTCGTTTTTCCACGAGCTCTAATGGTGCGCTGACATTGGTGCAGCTTTGGGCTGCGCAGATCAAATAAGGTTCTGTGCGTTGGTACGGTCTGCGCACCATTTTCCGGCCGCACATGCCGCATACGATGATTCCGGCAAGCGGATTTTGCACTGTGTTGCTGTGCTGTACAGGCACAGGGCGGTCGCTGCGCATAATCTCCTGCGCGCGGTTAAAGGTTTCCGTGCTGATAATAGGCGGATGCAAGCCGTCCACTAAGGTCAGGCTTGCGGAACGTGGGCGCATGGTAACGATTTTGCCGTCCTGCATATGCTTTTGCGCAGGCCGCCAATTCCAGCGCACCTTGCCGATGTAAACGGGGTTGATAAGGATATCCCGTATTGTGCCGATGCTCCAATCGCCGCCTTTGCGGGGCTTAGCGGGCATACCGTTCAGCTTTCGGGCGATCAGGGATATGCCTAAACGCCGCAGAGAGCCGTCCTCCTGCGGTTCGCCGACAGTATACAGATCATAGATATATCGCACGATTTCCGCTTCTTCTGGTTCCGGCTCCAGCGTGTAGCCTTTGTCGTGCGTCAGCTTTACGCGGCGGTAGCCGTAGGGCGGTGTGTTGCCGGCATATTTACCTTCCTTGACCGATGCCAGCCGCCCACGCTGAAGGCGGCGGTTGATGGTCTTATATTCGCGGCGCGACATATACAGACCGAATTCAAAGTATTCCTCATCAAATTCATTATTCGGATCGTAGGTTTTCAGCGGCGTGATGATTTTTGTGTTCGCAAATTTAAAAGTTTGCGCCATAATGCCCTGATCCACGGTATCGCCACGGGCAAGGCGTTCCACCTCCATGACCAGCACGCCGTCCCACCGCCCTTGCTCCACTTCTGCAAGCAGCTGCTGCATGACGGGGCGGGCGGCTATCGTTTCGCCGGATACGATCTCGCGGTAAATCTGCGTAACCGTCAGCTGCAAACGCTTGGCGGTTTCTAATAATGCTTTTTCATGGCGGGCGAGAGTTTCGCCCTCGCCTCTTGCTTCGGCTTCCGCGTCCGCACGGGATTTGCGCAGGTAGATGCAATAGGGCATAATGTTTTCCTTTCTAATTATGTAATTGGATAATCTTGTTACTATACAAACGACAAAATACGCCATACAATGCACTCGGAGGTGTGTTGTATGTTATATACAGATTATCAAGCAAGTAGAGACCTTGCGTGGGAAATCTTAATCCGCGAAAAGATCACAGAGTTACCCGTAAGCATGGTGGATTTATGCCGCCAGTTAGGTGTGGATGTCAGACGAAGCAGTGTGAGGTCAGCCGGTTACAGCATGCTCATTGATGACTGCCCAACAATTGTAGTAAATGGGGATGATCCAACTGCGCGGCAACGTTTTACCGCCGCCCATGAGTTAGGGCATATTTTGCTAAAACATACGGACAAGTATGGCGTTATGTACCGCGATCCCAGTCCAAAGGACGATCCAAAAGAACAAGCTGCTAATGTATTTGCCGCTCGTCTGCTTGCTCCTGCTATTGTATTGCGCGATCTTAAAGTAACGAATGCAGAGCAAATAGAAAAACTTTGTGATATATCAAAGCCGGCTGCGGAGTATCGTATGCGACGGTTACAGCTGTTATATGATCGTGAACAACGATTTTTAGCCGAGCGCGGATATTCATGCTTTGGGCTGTCTCCGTTAGAGAGGGAAGTTGAAAAACAATTTTGCAAGTACATAAAATCACATGCTTTATAGATCGTCTACTTTTGGCATTGCCTGTACAGCTTTCTTTAATTTCTGATATTCTTCTTCGGATAATTCCTGCACGCTGCCGCCATCTCTTGCTGCAATGAGGTGTACGGCGGTGTTCTTTTTATATTTACCGCTTTGTATCAAATCTTCTGCGTATGAGATTACTTTTTCCATGCCTGTTTCGTCAAGTTGCTCATAAATTCGCTGTAATGCCTCTACGTTCGGCGGTGTCATTGCTTCGATGATTAGTGTTTTTCCGGCGTAATCTTTGTAGGCTATGTCCGGATTGTCGGTGCGGCCGATTAGATAATCAACTGAGCAACCAAAAAAATCAGCCATTTTGGCTATCTTATCATATGCTGGTTTTGATCCATTTTTTATGTTATCAAAAGTGCTATTCGGGAGATTACAGCTTTTTAACATGTTAGTAATATTGATTTTTTTTTCGTTGCATAAATCGATAATGCGGTTAAATAGTACGTCGTTCATAAAATCACCTTAAAAATTTCTAAATTTAGAATTTTTCTATTGACATAATCCTAAATATAGGATATAATATAACCGTAGTCAAGTAAGAAAGGAGCGAAAGACCATGAGCAAGCGAAAAAATGGCAAGCAGGATGACAAGGCAGTCAAAACCATCCTCCTGCTTACCGCACTCGTAAATCTCATCAAAGCGTTGGTTGACTTGGTTATAAACCTTGTAAACCGCCTTGTTGAGTAGGAGCCGGAGGCGCAAGCCTCCCCTCCCTAAATATAATAACTTTTTCGCGGCTCATTGTCAATATATATTATTTATGGGAATTTGGATTATCGGTGCGACCAAGGAGGTAATCAACGGAGCAGTCGAGGTAGTCCGCGATGCGGGCGAGGGGAAAGCAAGATAACCCTTTTTTATCGGAAATTTGACTGATGGTATTGATATTTAGGTCTAAATCAATAAGCATATCTTTGAGTTTTATTTGCTGGTCTTTTGCGCGTTGTTTAATTCGATCTGATAGCAGTTGTGCTGTATACATATTTTACCACCTAAAATATTCAAGAAATTTAATGATTTTTCTTGACAATCAAGAAATTTCTTGATATAATATAACCACAGTCAAGGAAATGACTGAAAACGATGAAAGGAGAATGACTTATGAGCAAGCGAAAAAGCAGCAACGAAGACCGAGCCCTCAAAACCTTAGTCCTCGTTACCGCACTTGTAAACCTTGTCAAAGCGTTAATTGATATGATCGCTGATCTAATCAACCGCCTTGGCAGGTAAGGAGCGGAGGCGAAAGCCTCCCACCCTTAATCATTATAGCTTTTTTCGCAGCTCATTGTCAATAATAAATCTAAAGTTAAGGAGGAAAACACATGGAATGGCTAAAAATTGCGGTTGACGCAGCGGTGATCGTGATGGACATTGTTTTGATCGTGGCACTTGTAAGGAGGTGGAAAAAGTGAGTATCGGGGAAAACATTAAGAATATACGCTTGCAGCAGAACCTTACGCAGGCGGAGCTTGCCCGAAAGCTGCAAGTAGATCAAAGCCTGATCTGTCAATTTGAGCGCGGAACAAAAGCGCCGTCGTTGCCGCTGAGCAAAGAGATTGCAGAAGCATTACACTGCGAAATCAGCGATTTGGTTGGGTGATAAAGGAGGTGAAGCTATGACAAATAAACGGAAAGAACAAATCATGTGGATTCCAAGGATTATATCCATTGTCGCTATCGTCATAGCGGTTATAGCACTGATTCTAAAAGGCTGATAACGGAAACGATTATTGCAATAACAGCTAATGCAAAATTGACCCAAAAACCGATCCAAAAACGTTTATTATCCTGATTTTTATTGTAAAGAGTAGCATTTCCTTTTGGGCTGATTTTATATCCAACTAAAGGACCGTGTCCAAGAATAGTCATGCGCATGCGGTTATGTTCTTTACGTTCTTCTTCAGTAAATTTTCTATGTATTGGTTGAATTAGATCATGCTCGAGAAAATATTTAATGTCATCTTTATGCTTGGAAACGTCTTCTTTGCTGATTTCTTCCATTGAACCTGATGCGATTGAAGATAATAGGCGCATTTGCTTTTTGCTGAGTTCGGGCATAGAGAAATCTCCTTAATAAATTTTATTTTAAATAATATTATATCGTAAATTTTGCAAAAAAACAATAAGGAAGGAGGTAACCCAATGAAAATATCAAAAGCCGCAAAGTTAGCAATGCGCTGCAACGGATATATTAGACGCAAAAGCAGCGTGTTTGATTCAGTTATCAAGCCGGGCAATGCTGGTGATTGCTGTGTGATTTATGCGCCTCATAAGCCGCCGGGAAAGCGTTGGAACCCGAAGGCGGATGATCTTATGGCCTCGGATTGGGTGGTGATTAAAGACGCACTATGAGTAACAACGTTAATTATCAGCATTTTACCGGTAAACGGAGATTTCAAACCAAAAAGCATAAACGAAAAATTAAATCAAAGAGGGTGCATCGAAACAAATACGATTTTAATTCGTATCATCGTTAAAACCGAAAATGGAATATGTTTCGGCAATTAGCGAACCATAACAGAAAACAAGAGGGGAAACATTATGAACAAAGATTTATTGCAAAAACGCCTTGCGCTTGCAGGGTACACAAAGCGGGAGTTGGCGAAGCAAATGGGAATGCCGTACCTGATGCTGTGTGCGAAGCTGAACGGGCGGTTGGAATTTCGGATTTCAGAGGCGGCGCAGCTGTGTCACATACTTGATATTGATATGGCGGAATTGTTTATGGAGAAAGGAGCGGAAAATGGCACGGCAAGCAAAGGACAAGACTAATGCGCATATGATAGAGCGAGGTGATCGTATGCGCAAGAATTGGGATGCCCCGGTAACGCGGCTGCCGTTGAACGGGGAAGCTGATAACGTTAAAATGAAGCTTAAGATCGGGAACACAACGGTGATGATATGCGACGATTCATATATCAATCATACGCCGGAATACCATAAGCAGCGGTGGGCAAACTTTTCCCGCATTGTGATGGATAATGCGATGCGGGCGCAAAATACAAAGGAGGAGAGTACATAACATGAACTTTTTGCAATGGTGGAGCGCCGGATCAACCACGACCAACGGAGGTCTTGTCGTGCTGGTGCTGCTGATGCTCTCCGTTTCCCTGTTCGCCTATTTCGGAGGACATCGGGACGGGCGCAGGGAGCAGCGGCGGAAGGACGTCGACTGGTACGCGGGGATTACATATCGGATCAAAAACCCCAGGAGGAGAAGGCTATGAACAAGATCAAGGTAATCATAAAGCGGCCGGACAGCAAGCCGTATACCGCGTGGATCAGCAACAGTTTGGAGAACCTTCAGCGCACGGTGGGCGGGTACATA
>JAHAAN010000068.1 GCA_018376855.1 Clostridiales bacterium
GGAATCAACCCCTATATCACCAATGCGATCCTTGATACGCTCTTTGACGAAAAAATCGACGGAAGCATTCACCTAACACCCGGCCAAGCCTACGACGACGCCGATAACGGAAACCGCAGCGCGATTCATTGGGATCTTGTTTATATTCAGCGGCCGGAATACGGCGGAGGAGAGATCTATTTTGACGATGTGCTGATTCGGAAAGACGGACGTTTTGTTCTGCCGGAGCTGCAATGCTGCAATGCTGAAAATTTAAAATAAAATGAAAAACAGCCGCAACAGGTTGCGGCTGTTTGAATAATATGGTAAAATAGACAACCGATAAACAGAAAAAAGCGGCTGTTTTTAAGGCCATATGGTTCCCATGCAAGGTGCAAGAGCCATGGCCATAGTATCATTTTAAACAATAGCAGAAAACGCTATTGTTTTATTTGCATAAAAGGAGTGCTTATTTTGACTAAATTGCTCATCCGGCTCTTCATCCGAGACGCTGAAAACACAGAGGATGCAAAAGTCCGCACACATTACGGGCTTTTGGGAAGCGCTGTGGGAATTTTCTGCAACCTTGCTCTCTTCTCGCTCAAGCTTGTGCTCGGCATGCTCAGCGGAAGCATTGCCGTAACGGCAGACGCCTTTAATAACCTTTCCGACGCAGGATCCTCTGTGGTCGGCTTTGTGGGGATCAAGCTCAGCAGCAAGCCGGCAGATGCAAAGCATCCTTTCGGCCACGGACGAATCGAATATCTATCGGCGCTTTTTGTGGCGCTCATTATTATGGTGCTGGCCGTTGAGCTTGGGATTTCCTCCTTTGAAAAAATCCTCTCTCCCGAACCGCTGCATTTTAATCCTTGGGTCTTGGCAGGGCTTTTGCTTTCTGTGGGCGTAAAACTTTGGATGAGCCTGTTTAACCGCGGAATAGGCAGGCGCATTCATTCCTCCGTGCTGATGGCAACGGGACGCGACGCGCTCAACGATGTAATCTCAACGGGAGCTACCATCGTTTCACTGCTGATCTCCGCAATTTTCAATATTACCGTGGACGGATACATAGGCCTTTTAGTGGCATGCTTTGTATTATACTCCGGCTTTTCTATTATAAAAGACAGCATCAGTCCGCTGTTAGGAGAAGCGCCCGATCCGGAATCAGTAAAAGCAATCGAAAAAGAGCTGCTTGGCAATGAATACATTTTAGGCATTCATGATCTTGTGATGCATAACTACGGCCCCGGCCGCTGTTTTGCCTCTGTACATGCCGAGGTTCCTGCTGACAGCGATATTGTTAAAGTTCACGAAGCGATCGACTGCATGGAGCTGAAAATCCAAAAAGAAATGAACATTCTCATCACCATCCATATGGATCCGCTCGAAACGTCTGACGAACACACGGAGGCAATGCGGCTTGACGCCCGCGGCGTCGTCAAAGCGTTGGATCCGCGCATGGATCTGCACGACTTCAGAATGGTGGACGGCGAAAACCGCATCACCCTCTTGTTCGACGTTGCCGTACCCCCCGATTACAAAGGCTCGCAGGAGGAGCTTTCACGGCTGCTGAACCGATCATTGGCAGAAATGAACCCTAAATACCATGCGGTAATCCACATGGATTACCGCTATGATCTGCCCGCAGATTAGGGCTTTAGAATGTCATCGGTATTATTTGTTACTAACGGGATATTATAAAGATCGGTATACGCATCCGTTTCCATATCGTCAAAGGGCATACGCGCCGTTAAGCCGGTGCATTCGCTGCCGGAAACTACGGATTGCGAAAGCGGTATCTCTTTATCGTTAAAAACCGTTTTAGCCTTTTTTCTGTGAGACATCTTCATCAACTCCTTATTCTATCGCCATTAGAATAACCGAAGCCGCCCAATATTATTCGCAAAGGAACTGAATCTATATGAAGCTTTCTGAAAAAATGCTATCAAAGCACTATGTATATCAAGGCAAAATCATTAAACTGCGCTTAGACAGCGCTCTGCTGCCCAACGGACGATGCGCGGCACGCGAGGTGGTGGAGCATCCCGGCGGCGTCTGCATAGCTCCTTTGACAGCCGACGGCTGCCTGCTGTTTGTGCGCCAATTCCGCTACCCGTATCAGGAAATTCTGCTTGAGCTTCCGGCCGGAAAGCTTGATCCGAATGAAGAACCTCTTGCCTGCGGAAAACGCGAGCTGAAGGAAGAAACCGGCGCGGAAGCCGCGCGTTTTACGGACCTTGGAAAGCTCTATCCCTCGCCCGGCTACTGTGCGGAAATTATTCACCTGTATGCGGCAACGGAGCTTTCCTTCGGCGCTTCCTGCCCTGACGAAGACGAATTTCTCTCCGTTGAAAAAATCCCTTTGGAAACCGCCGTAAAAATGGTTCTCCACAATGAAATCCGCGATGCGAAAACGCAAACCGCCGTGCTGAAATTATATTTTTTACAGCAGCAGGGAATCTTAGATGCATAAACTGAGATAAAACACAGCAGCCGATCCAATTAAACTTGAATCGGCTGCTGCCCGTTTATAAAACGGATTTATCCTACGATCTGCTGAATGCTCTCTCCGGCAAGGTAACGATTATAAATCCAATTATAATCGTGAATGTCGGATATTAGAATTGTATCCTCCGGCGGATTTGTATAAAATGCCAGTTCTGAAAGCAAATACTGATATAACGTTTCCATATTGGCATTCAATACATCAAAATCTATATTCTGTTCATCCTTACGCTGTGCAAACACACCTAACATTTTCTCACAAAGTTCACTAAGATTTAACTTTTGATGGTCGCGCACAAAACCGTCGATCCAGCTCTGATGGAACGTTACAGCTTGTTCCAAATCTACATTTTCGCAATAACGCAAAGAATCGAGCGCCATTCGCTTACTGCCATCGGCAAAATCCCTCAGCTTACGATACTTCAGCTGATACAGCGGCTCGCCTACGGCAATACTATTGGCATATTCCTCATATGCAAACAGCTTATCAAGATTTTCGCTGAAGCCCTCTGTTTTCACGCCCTCTTCCCACGGCATATCCGTAAGCGCGGCATATTTTTCATATTCCGCCATTGCCTGCTCATAGGTCAGCTTTTTTAATTCCGCAGGCGCGGAAGCATAGCGGGACATCTCCTCCGCCGTCATCTCCTTATGCTGCAATACCTCGCGCAGAATCACTGCTTCTTCGCTGTTCGCTTCAACCTTCAGCTTGCTTAAAGTTTCAGTGATTTTCGCTTCCTTTGCTTCTAACGCCTTCTGAATCTGAGCCTCTGCCGCCGCATCGATCTTTTGTTCCGGCTGCGCATCCTTCGCCGCGCCAAACCCTGCGGCATACACAACCGAACCCGCTAAAAGAACTGCCGCTACCGCCGCCGTTGTGATCCATAGCTTTTTCTTCATACCTATCACCCTTTCTTTAATTATTACTAATCCTGATTATGAGAATCCATTCCGTAGAAGTAATCGCATCATGAATATATTGCTGTAAGCTTCCTTCGTTCATATAACTGGAATGAGAATGAAAATTAATGGTTTTATCACTATCGTTTTTCTTTTCCGTTAAAATCGCCGAATGATATACTTCGGTATTTTTATACGTCCCGTCAAAATCCAAAAGACTCCATGCATATTGGATAATATCGCCAACTCCAACATTGCTATAGAACGTGCTCCAGTTATTCAAAATATAATCTCTTGTATAAATTTTTACCGAATATGCCTGACCATAATAGCTGCTTAAACGTACTTTTGTCCAATGCCGCATAAAGAAATCCGCATCCGTCCACGAAGGCGAACGGTTTGAACCGCTGGTATAATGCCAGTAGGCGTCCGTCGTTCCGCCTGTTTTCATCGGCACTCCGCCTGCATGCACGCACTGGGAAACAAAATTCGTGCAGTCTCCTCCGGCAGAATCATAATTTGGATAATTAGAATTATAATTCTGCCAATATTTATTAGCATATTTTACCGACTCTGCGCGATTATAAGAGCTGTTCGTATTGGATGTAGTCGCCTGCCCTGTAAGACAATTCATTGTGTAACTTCCGCAAGCGCCGTAAACCGAAACCGTATAATAACCGCTTTTATTAGGAAGCGTCAACACTCCGAATCTTGAATAGCTCGACGACGCTACCTTTCCTATTGTCCCCACTAAGCTACCGCTTGGATCAAAGACCGAAAGTGTTACGACGGCTAACCCCGTTGACGCAAACGCAACGCTTTTGTTTCCTTGCAAATACACCGAATAGGTATGCGTTTCCGGCATTGCACCAAATGTTCCGCTCTGCATAACGCCGCAGGTAAACTGAATTGCATTTGCAGTGGCAGCAGCAGTAAGCTGAATCGGAACCTCAACGGATTCCTCTGTTATTATAATAGTACCGTTTTCCATTTATCCGAAAAGTAAACGTGCCTCATGCGATCGACAATGCTCTTCTTTTATTGCCTTATATAAAATTTCCCACACTGCATTTTTTGTCAAATGCTGTCTTTATGGCAAGGATAACATAATTCCCAATTAAAGTCAATACTGTTTTTTGCTTTTTCTTACTTTTATTTACTTACTCTCAGCCGTCCATGCTCTTTCCAGCGCCTGCACTGCCTCCGGAATCTGCGAGGTATGAATCCCACAATAACCGAGGATCACGGCAGCAGCCGGGCAGCGTTCGCTTTCATCCCCGTAATAATCCGAAAGGCCGTATACCCTTATCCCTTGCTCATAAGCCTTCTCCACAAGCTGACGCTCGTTCATCCCGTTTTTAACGGAAAGCAGCAAATGCATTCCTGCCTCTACGCCGCTGATCTCGATACACTCATGCAGAGAGCTGCCGCGCAGCGCATGAAGCAGCGCGTCGCGCCGCGCCTTATAACGGCTGCGCATGCGGTTGATATGGCGCTGAAGTCCGCCGCTGCGAATAAATTCTGCAAGCGCATATTGTTCCAAATTCGGCACAGTGCAGGCATAAAAACTCAGCTCCTGCCGATAGCGCTGCAAAAGCGCTTCAGGAAGCACCATATAGCTGATGCGCATGGAAGGGGCGATGCTTTTGGTAAAGGTATTCATATAGATCACTTTATCATGCACGTCCATCCCTTTAAGCGCAGGAATAGGGCGCGAAGCAAAACGAAATTCACTGTCGTAATCGTCTTCGATAATATAGCGATCGGGAAATCTGTCGGCCCATTCCAGCAGCGCCTGCCTTCTGCCTATCGGCATCACGATCCCAAGCGGAAAATGATGAGCAGGGGTAACGTGCGCAACTGCTTTTTCCGCCTTCGAAAGCTTTAAAACCTCCATTCCCTCCTGATCCACAGGAACGGTTTGCAGCAATGCACCGTTAATACGGAGCAATTTTTGAAGCTTCGGATAACCCGGACTTTCCATATTATACACAGCGTCGCGCCCAAGAAGCTGAACAAGCAGGTTCATCTGCACCTCCGAGCCTGCACAAACCAAAATCTGACTTGGCAGCGCCGAAATCCCGCGAAACTCATATAAATATTCCGCAATGGCCTCCCGCAGCGCATAAACACCCCTCGGATCGGTATGCTCTAAAATAGAGCTATCACCTGCGGAAAGTGCGGAACGCAGCAGCTTTGCCCACAAGGCAAAAGGAAAACATCCGGAATCCACTGTATTAGTTTTAAAATCGAAGCGAACCTCCCGCTGCTGTTTCTCCTCATTTCGATCCGCAGTCTCTCTCGGAAACTCTTTAAGCTTCTGCTCCGGCGCCGCCTGAACAAAATACCCGCTGCGCTGCCGTGAAGCAATATATCCTTCCGCCGCCAGCTGCGCATAGGCCGCTTCCGCCGTAATAACGCTTACCCCGCACGCCTGCGCAATCTGCCGTTTTGAAGGCAGCCTTTCCCCCACCCGAAACCGTCCGCGCTCTATATCGTTTTTCAGTGCAGCATACAGCTGCTCGTATAATGGCATTCCGTTTTGATTTAAAATATACATAAGCTCTCAACTGATATTATAAAAAACTCCTTTTTTGGTTATTGAAATATATCCAGTTTTCTATATAATAGACGCAAATAAAAAAAAGGTCAAGGAGAAGATACTGATGGATAAACAACAATACCAGCTTAACAAGGAATTGGCACAAATGCTCAAGGGCGGCGTTATTATGGATGTAACTACGCCTGAGCAAGCCAAAATTGCCGAACAGGCAGGCGCATGCGCGGTGATGGCTTTGGAACGCATTCCGGCAGATATTCGCGCGGCGGGCGGCGTTTCACGCATGAGCGACCCCAAAATGATTCGCGGAATTCAAAACGCTGTTTCGATTCCCGTTATGGCCAAATGCAGGATCGGTCATTTTGCGGAGGCACAGATTTTACAGGCCATTGAAATCGATTATATTGACGAAAGCGAAGTACTGTCCCCTGCAGACGATGTATATCACATTGACAAAACACAGTTCCGTGTGCCGTTTGTCTGCGGGGCAAAGGATCTCGGCGAAGCGCTGCGCAGAATTGCGGAAGGCGCTTCCATGATCCGAACGAAAGGCGAACCCGGCACAGGCGACATCGTGCAGGCGGTGCGCCACATGAGAATAATGAACAGCGAGATCAGCCGAATCCGTTCCCTGCGCGAAGACGAGCTTTATGAAGCCGCAAAGCAACTGAAGGTTCCCTATACGCTTGTGCAGGAGATTCATAACAGCGGCCGCCTGCCTGTGGTGAATTTCGCGGCAGGAGGTATCGCCACGCCCGCGGATGCTGCGCTGATGATGCAGCTGGGTGCCGAAGGCGTATTCGTAGGCTCCGGTATCTTCAAATCCGGAAACCCCGCTAAACGCGCAGCCGCCATTGTTAAAGCCGTTACAAACTACAAAGACGCCGACATGCTGGCAGAGCTTTCCGAGGATCTCGGCGAGGCAATGGTGGGAATCAACGAACAGGAAATTCAGCTGCTTATGGCTCAGCGCGGCGAGTAAGCTTGCAAAAGGACGGTTTAACAGATGAATATCGGAATACTGGCGCTTCAGGGCGCTTTTGCAGAACATAAAAAAATGCTTGAACGCCTCGGCGTTCCCTGCTTTGAAATACGGAAAAAGGAGAACCTGTCCCGCTCTTTCGACGGCCTGATTCTTCCGGGCGGAGAAAGCACCGTAATGGGAAAGCTGCTGCGCGAGCTTGAACTCTTTGAACCGCTGCGCGAACGAATTCAAAACGGTCTGCCTGTAATGGGAACCTGCGCCGGGCTGCTGCTGCTTGCACAGCATATTGAAAACGATCCTCGCCGACACTTTGCCACCTTTCCCGCCGTTGCCGTGCGCAATGCATACGGCCGGCAATTAGGCAGCTTTGCTGCAGAAGCGGAATTTGCGGGGATCGGCGCTGTTCCGATGCGTTTCATCCGTGCGCCGTACATTGCAAAGCTGCTTCCCGGCGCTCAAGAGCTGGCTCGCGTAAACGGGCGAATCGTAGCTGCCCGCACGAAAACACAGCTTGTAACGGCTTTTCACCCTGAATTAACCCATAATTCTGCGGTTCACGAGCTGTTTCTCTCCATGATTCAAAGATAGTGCTTGCCTTTTTTGCGGTGCACATTTAAAATGGTGGCACAGATAACAGAAAGGCGGCACAGCATGGAGCAGCAGATTCAGCGCAGCATTATTAAAAAATACCGAAAGCAGATATGGAACCGCTTTATCGGAGCGCTCAAGGATTATCGCCTCATCAATCGCGGCGACCGCGTAGCCGTATGCATTTCCGGCGGAAAGGATTCCTTTCTTTTGGCCTGCTGCATTAAGGAATTGCAGCTTCACAGCAGCGTTCCCTTTGAAGCGGAATATCTGGTCATGGATCCCGGCTACAAAGAAGAAAACCTTTCGCTGATCCGCAGCAATGCGGCGTTAATGGATCTGCCCGTGCATATCTTCCAAAGCCCCATTTTTGAAGTTGTTAGCCACGCGGAAGCCTCTCCGTGCTATCTATGCGCAAGAATGCGGCGCGGATACTTATATAAAGAAGCGCAGAAGCTTGGCTGCAATAAGATCGCACTGGGGCATCATTTTAACGATGTAATTGAAACCATTCTCATGAGCATACTGTACGGAGGAGAATTCCGCACAATGATGCCAAAGCTGCACAGCAAAAATTTTGAAGGTATGGAACTGATCCGCCCGCTGTATTTAGTGAAGGAACAGGATATTTTGGCATGGCAAAATTATAACGGGCTTGAATTTCTGCAATGCGCCTGCCGCCTTACCGAAGGATACGCAAACAGAACGGTGGATTCAGCACGCAGAGATGTAAAAGAGCTGATTGCGCAGCTGCGCCGCAAGAATCCCAATATCGACAGCAATATTTTTCGCTCTGCGGAAAATGTTAATTTGGAAACGCTGATCGCATATCACGACAGCAGCAGCCGCCGAAATTTCCTTGATACATATGATTAAGCCGCCCTTTTAGAGCCTGACCGTAACACGTTTTTTATTCGACAAAAATGTTAAAAAAACGTTAATTTTTTCTGTTTGCTTGCAATATAAATTGAGCAATGTTATAATAGTAAACAGCAGAGAGCAGCGCTTATCAACCGCTGCCTTTGCATTCCGAATAAAAAAGAGGAGGGCGCTATGAATTTTTTTAAGGATATCCGCAAAAGCTACATTATTACTTCCTTGATTTACATTGTGATCGGTCTTGTTATGGCATTTTGGCCGCAGCAGATCGGAGTAGGTCTTTGTTACGTTTTGGGCGCGCTTGCATGCGTGTACGGCGTAGTTCGGGCTGTTACGTACTTCACAAAGCCTTCGGACGATATTTTCCGCAATGATCTTGCTATCGGTTTGATCGTTTTGGCTTCTGGCATTTTTATTTTGGTCCAACCGGATTTTGTGCTGAATATTTTGCAGTATCTGCTTGCCGTACTCATTGTAATCGACAGCGTAATTAAATTACAGCGAGCCGTTACGCTTTGCAAATTGCAATACCCCTATTGGTGGTGCGTTCTGATTCTTGCAATCTTAACGCTGGCCTTCGGAATTGTACTGCTGTGCGATCCTTTCCAAACCAGAAACCTGCTGATGACGCTTATCGGCGTTGGGTTAATTGTAGACGGTGTGGGCGATCTTTGGGCCATTACGCTGCTTACAAAGCGCATAAAGGATCATTTTCCGGTTTCACGTTTAGACTAAACCAACTGTAATGCAAATTTTAAGCCGTTTCAAAGCATTTGAAACGGCTTTTTTCATACAATTTATAAAAACAGCAATTTTCTATCTTGAAATTTGTCGAAAAATATATTATTATATAATGTATTGCAATTCATACTTGACTTTATATAACAAAGAAAGGACGAAAAACATGAAAAAAGCTTATACCCTGCTGATTCTGCTGACAGCGCTGTGCGTCGGCTTTGTAGGTTGTGTCTCACAGCCGGGCGAAGCGACCGCAACAGTTCCTGCAGACAGCACAACAAACGCATCTCAAACTTCCGACGCCACTCAGGCGCCCACAGACGACGCATCCTTGAATCCATCGCAGGAAACAAACACCTCAAGTCCTTCTCCTGACACGACGCCGACAGATGAACCTACCGCTGCTCCATCGCCGGACGCCACCGGTTCTGTTGCGCCCGGCCCGACGGTATCGCATGAACCTGTGACCGAATGGGACTATGCCGTACCCTATGGAGCCGCCTCTATTAAATGCACAGCGCTCACCCGCTTTAACGACGGCACAAAAGGCAGCGGCGACGGCAAATTCACTTTCAGCAGCAACGGTTTGCTGATCCAGCAGACAAACGGCGCTTATGCCGATACTTACGGCATCTATTCCGGCGCTAACCTGCTGAATGCAGATTACAGCAAAACGCTTTATGTCGGCATTACTGCAGAAAACAAGGAAAGTCACAGCGTTTTGTTCGGCTTGCAAGGAAATGATAAAAACGGTAAATCC
>JAHAAN010000069.1 GCA_018376855.1 Clostridiales bacterium
CCGGATTGGACAGAGATACGTTTCCGTGCTTGACGTACACAAGAGATTTGCAGGATTGGCGCGATTTTATCAGGCGAACGCCGGATGAATATGAAGCTTGGGTAAAGGGTGTGTCGAAAGAATGCGAGATCTTGGAGCTTCAAATTTTGGATAAACTAAGCGCTGAAGGCAAAACGGTATTTGCAGACACCAATATTTCCGTGGAGACGCTGTGGGAGGTATCGGATCGCGATCATGTGCTGATTATGCTGGCCGACCCTGATCTGTCGGTGAACCGCTTTTTTGAAAGGCCGGATAAGGAAAAGCAGTTTCTGTATCGGCTGCTTATGGAGGAAGAGGAGCCGAAGCGGGCAATGGAAAATTTTAAGCAATGCCTGAAAAGAGTCAACTCCCGCGCGGTATATGATGCCTTTTTCCATTCCGGCTTTCGGGTTATTGTCAGAGATGAAAGCAGGCGCATTGAAGACACCCTTGCGTTGGTTGAGAGGGAATTTGGCTTGCGAAGATAGCTTTTGGTTAATGGCGCAGTAAGCAGGAATGAACGACTTTCGGTTTATTGCGCTGCTCTGTGAATCGCTTCAGGGCAGATAAGGGTTTGCACAGAGTAAACAGGCAAGGCGGATGAAAGCGCCTTGCTTTTTTCTTGTTCAGAGTGTGTGTCTGCCGCCTCAGCGGCAAGTTTTTTTGGAAACAGCCGCAGCTTACGGGGCGCGCGGGCGCCTGCGGCGCCTGAAGCCCCTTCAGGGCTTCGTCTGCCCTCGGGCAGACCGCGCGCCCATGCCATGAGCAAGCGCAAAGCCTCTTCAGTTTTTGGCTGTTTTATGTGCGCCGGACAGCCCGGCGGAAAGCTTCAGCCACGCTACCGTGTCCCGCAGCGTTTCATATAGATCGCGCGGGTGATAGCCAAGCTCGTCGTCGGCCTTTCGGTGGGAAAAACGGTCGTTGCTGCTTAACGCCTGTAAGGAGTACATGGTGTAGACCGGGCGCTGTTTTTTGATCGAAGCGATCCATTGCAGAAGGGGGACAAAGGCTTTGGCCAGCCATGTCGGGATTATAGCGATCCGTTTTCCGCCGCAAAGGGAGCGCAGCATAAAGAGAATGTCCCGGATCTCATAGTGGCGGTTGGAAAGAATATAGCATTGCCCCTTGCGCCCCTTTTGGGCGGCGGCAAGGCAGCCGTATGCCACATCGCGCACGTCGACAAAGTCATATCCGCCGCGGATGCACGCCGGCAGCCTTCCGTTTAAATAGTTTTTAATCACCTGCATCATATAATTTCTTCCCGAATCATAAGGGCCGATGATTCCCGAGGGATGCACCACCACGGCATTCAGCCCTTCCTTTGCGGCGTTTAGCACAATCTGTGTGGCGGCCGCCTTTGTGCGCGCATATGCGCCGCTGACTCTTTCGGGTGAGAATTCGTCGGCCTCCTGCACGACGCTGTATGGATCATGTTCTGCGATGGCATGCACAGAGCTGACATACACAAACCGCTTCACGCCGCGTTCCAAAGCGATTTCGGTCATGTTTCGGGTTCCTTCGATGTTCACATGCGCCATCAGCTCGGCGTCCTTTCCGGTAATATCCACGATTCCGGCCGTGTGCAGCACCACGGTTTGCTCGGCATCGCAGTCGAACAGGGGCTTCAGCGTTTCGGGCCGGCATACGTCGCCCCAAAAATAACGCAGCGTTTCCGTTTCCGGAAGCGGAGGGGCTTCTACTTCAAGCAGCAATGCGCGCACAGTTTCTCCGCGCTGCTGCAATAGGCGCAGAAGCGTGTTTCCCAAATGCCCGGCAGCGCCGGTGAGCAGATAAACGGTTTTGGTCATGGCGGCTCCGTCCTTTCTGTAAGCTTTCGGTTTTCTATACATGGTGTTGATTATTTTCCCAATATGTATTATACTAAAGAGAACCAAAGAGGCAACCGTCATAAACGACGGATTTGTTTTTTACCCGACAAACAAAACCGGTTTTGTTGAAAGGATGAAGTTGTTTTGAAAAAGTTTACAAACGATCACCGGGCAAAAGTAACAAAAATGATGATTCGTCGCGCTTTTACGCAGCTGCTTGCGCAGCAGCCGATTCAAAGCATTACCATTCAGCAGCTGTGCAGCTGCGCGGGCATTAACCGCGGCACGTTTTATTCGCATTATCATGATATTTACGATCTGCTCCATCAGCTTGAACAGGAGATGGTGGAACAGCTCAGCGCAATCATTATGCCTTCGGAATTTTCACAGGAGGATAGTAATCCCGTGGCGATCTGCACGCAGATCATGCTTTACTTGAAGGAAAACTCGGATATGTGCATGATTATGCTCGGCCAGCACGGCGATAAGCAGTTTGTGGCAAGCCTGCTGAGCATGGCGCGGGGGAAGTGCATCGAGGAATATTCCAAACGCTATAAAAATGCTACGCTTAAACAGATAGAATATTTTTATTCCTTTGTTTCGGAGGGCTGTATCGGCATTTTAAAGCAGTGGCTTGCCGGCGGCATGACGGATTCAGCCGTTGAAATCTCCGCAATGGCGGAGGGGATGATCCTCGGCGGCATTGGGTATCTTGCCGGCTGCTGAAATATCGGCGCAGGCTCTGAACGCCGACCGGTTGGAGGAGCGCGCCTAAGAAGTGAGAGAAATATGGAAGTTAAAAAAAATCAAACCTATGAGCTTTTTATTGAATCGGCAGACAGAAACGGCAGCGGCGTGGGCAGGCTGAACGGAATGGCGGTGTTTGTGCCCTATGCGCTGCCCGGCGAGTGCGTTCGCGCGCTGATTATCAAAACCGCCAAGCGGTATGCCGTCGGCAAGCTGACGGAGGTGCTTCAGGCAAGCCCTGCGCGGGTGCAGCCTGTTTGCCCGTATTTTTTGCGCTGCGGCGGGTGCACGATGCAGCACATGGAATATCGGCAGCAGCTGGAGATCAAGCGTGCGCAAACGGAAGAAACGCTTCGCCGTATTTCGCATCTGCCGGTAACGGTAGAAAAATGCATCGGCATGGAGGAGCCTTATCTGTACAGAAATAAAGCGCAGTTTCCTGTCGGCACGGATGCGTCTGGGCGGCCGATTTTCGGCTTTTTTAGCCCTCACAGCCACCGAATTATAGATATTGACAAATGCGCAATTCAGCAGACGAACGTAAACAAGGCGTTTTCGGAGATTCGCCGTATAGCTGAGCGCATGAATGTTTCTGTTTATGATGAACAAAGGCATCAGGGGTTTTTGCGCCATATTGTAATCCGGCAATCGCAGAAAACCGGAAGGCTGATGGTCATTTTGGTGGGCAATGCTAAGTGTCTGCCAGAGAAGGAAAAGTGGATCCAAGCGCTTTGCAGGGCGCTTCCGGAACTGGAGAGCCTGTATTTTTGCAGCAATACGGCGCGGGGCAATATCGTGCTCTCGCCGGAGTGCAGCCTGCTTTGGGGCAAGGCGGCGTTGGAGGATGAGCTGTGCGGAATCGGCTTTTCACTCTCTCCGCTTTCCTTTTTGCAGGTTAACCCCGTTCAGGCGGAAAAGCTTTATAAGCTTGCGCTGGAGCTTGCCGATTTGGACGGAACGCAGAGAGTGCTTGACGCTTATTGCGGTATCGGCATTATGACGCAGCTGTTTGCGCGCCATGCCGCGAAGGCGATCGGGGTGGAAATCGTTCCGGACGCGATTGAAAATGCCCGCGAATCAGCGCAAAGCAACGGGATTCTCAATGCGGAATTTTATTGCGGGGACTGCGCTGCGCTGATGCCGGAGCTGCTGCAAAAGGGCGTGGACGTGCTGGTGCTTGATCCGCCCCGCGCCGGGTGCGAGGCGTCGCTGATCGAGGCGCTCCGCGGCGCAAATTTGCAAAGGATCGTTTATATTTCCTGCGACCCCGCTACGCTCGCCCGCGATCTTGAGCGCCTTGCCGCTGCGGGCTATTTTCCGCAGCGTGTGCTTTGCGTGGATATGTTCTGCCAAACAGGGCATGTGGAGACGGCTGCTTTACTGTCAAGGGTTGAGAGATAAAGTGCGTAAAAATTTCGTAGCTATTGGCTTTTCCGGATTTCAGCGTTCTTGAAATCCATCAGCGGAGCTTGTGCCGGAACACGCTGCAAGAACTTATCCAATGGCGAAGATCGGATAGTCGAGCCCGAAGGATAGATGTCGGGAATATAAAAAAGCGCAGATCCTTTAGGACTATGGAAGAAAGATCTGTTTAAATGATGGAGAAGAATTCATTTCTGTTTCGGTTAAACATGAGCCGAACACTCGCAAACTGATTGCATACAACGAAAATGCGGAAGCAGAGTAAAAATTTTTTAGAGAAGGAGGCTTGCGATATGTCGGTTATACTTACCGATGAACAGGAATTATTTATTGAGAAGGCATTGGGCGGGGAAAATATCCTTGTTGACGCCTGTGTCGGCAGTGGAAAGACAACGGCTATACAGGCTCTGTGTATGCGTTTTCCTAAAGATAAAAGAATACTTTATCTTACATATAACAGGCTTCTTAAAATAGATGCAAAGGAAAAG
Source organism: Clostridiales bacterium (assembly GCA_018376855.1). Lineage (GTDB taxonomy): Bacteria > Bacillota > Clostridia > Christensenellales > QALW01 > JAHAAN01. Next base: position 4,508 of record JAHAAN010000069.1, read on the forward strand.
ATAAAAGGCGCAAACATTACGGTGAATAATTATCACGGGTATGCATGGAGCTGCTTGCACGGAGTGGGAACACAGGCCGGCGTATCGGATTTGCTTCAGGAATTCAATAAAAAGAAACCGCCTGTGGGAACCTTTGATCTTATTGTTCTTGATGAATATCAGGATATAGATCAGGAAATTGCCGATATGTTAGATTATATAGTCGGCAATAATTCCGGCGCGCAGCTTGTTGCTGTGGGAGATATGAAGCAAAAAATATATGATAAGACTGCGCTTGAAGCGGAAGAGTACATTGAAAAATTTCTTGGAAAACACGTCGAATTGGAATTTACAAAATGCTTTCGTCTGCCTAATGAATATGCGCGGAAGTTGGGGCGTATATGGAAAAAGAAGATTATCGGGGTAAATAATGAATGTGAAATTTCCGAAATGTCGGAAAAAGAAATAGTCTCTTTTCTGGCAGATCAAGAACCAAGCAAATTGCTATGCTTGGGTTCCAGAGAAGGAACGATGGCAAAGGTTCTCAACAAGCTTGAATCGAAGTATGAGGATAGATTCAATAAGAATACGGTTTATGCAAGCATTTCAGATCAAGACACCTTAGGGAAGGTGCAGCCGAGCAAGGAAACAGCTATCTTTACTACCTTTGACAGCAGTAAGGGCTTGGAAAGAGAAATCTGCGTAGTCTTCGATTTTACGGAAAGCTACTGGCGGGTAAGAGTCAGAAAGCCTTGGCAAAGGTACGAAATACTTCGCAATATTTTCCTTGTTGCGGCCAGCCGCGGAAAGAGGCGGATCATTTTTGTTCCGGGTGATGAGGATATATTATCAGAAGAGTCTATTTCCGCCCCGGAGGATATGAATACGTCTTTGGAGGATGTCGGCATATCGGAAATGTTTGATTTTAAGTTTCAGGAGGATATAGAAGAGTGCTATAACCTTTTGGAAAAGAAAAAAATCAATACGGAGGATCATAGGATCATCGATATTCGCAGCAATGACGGGTTAATTGATTTATCCCCATGCATAGGTATTTTTCAGGAGGCGTTTTTCTTTGAGAAGTATGATATTGACCGTGAATTTGAGCTGTTCCGTCTGATTCATGGGGATAGAAAGTTAATTAATGATAAGATTGAAAATGTAGAAAAGAAAATTCTTTATCTGACATCATTAGAGACAGGTCAACGCAGATATTACTCTCAGGTTTCGCTGCCTTTGGTTACGCAAGAGCAGAAGGAATTGCTTTTAAAACGCATTGAAGCAAACTTTAGGCATGATGAAGAGGAGCAGATTATTTGCCGCATACCGTTTGCGGAGAAAAAGAACGGAAAAAAGGCGTTTGAAGCTCTTGGCTATGCGGATGTAATAAAAAAAGATACCGTTTACGAGCTAAAATTCGTTTCTCAGATTAATCATGAGCATTATCTTCAGTGCGCATGCTATATGATTGCGCAAAAAATGGATAGGGGTGTTCTGTGGAACACCAGAACAAATGAAATGTGGGAAATTTCGATTCCAAACAGGCAGAAGTTTATGGATTCCGTGGCAAAAACCATAACCAAACGGCAGCTTACAAAATATTATAAGCCGAAAGGAAAGAAATAATGTGGCAAAGCGCTTTGCGGTCATAGATACGGAAACAACATGGAGCGGCGCTTTCATGACGGCCGGAATCATTATTGCGGATGCGAGTAAGTACGATATTATCGACTATAAGTATTATGTCGTTCAAGAGGCTGTATTAGAAGGCGGAATGTTTGATGATGTTCTTCATGTTAAAGGCATAAATGAGGAAAAGGCATCCCAAAAAATAATCGGGGAGAAAATCATCAAATTTCTAATAGAACACGATGTTTCTTCTGTTTTTGCTTATAATGCGGGATTTGACAGAAGCTGTATGCCGTTTTTGGAAAGATTTGTTTGGCATGATATTATGCGGGTTGCAGCGTACAGGCAATACAATTCAATGATTCCGTCTTTGGCTGAGTGTTGTAAAACAGGCAGGCTGAAACGCGGGTATGGCGTTGAAAGCATGATGAGGATGCTTGGCAACAGCGGTTACATAGAAACACATAATGCTTTGCTGGATGCAAGAGATGAACTGGAAATCATGAGGCTTATTGGGCGCCCTCTTGATGATTACCCGGAGATGTAAAATCGGCAGCTATATCTTCGGTAAAGTCTAAAGAATGGAAAACGGTTGATTATATCTGTATTTTCGCCTGTTTTTGCCCTTAACAGGTAAGGAGATTCGGAATCATATGTTTAGCAGCAGGAGGAAATTTTGAAAAAGGCAGTATTTTTTGATGCGGACGGCACAATCATGGATATTCAAAAGGGATTAGCGCAGGATATCCCGCGGGTGATCGAGCGCCTGCATGCCAACGGGCATAGGGCGTTTTTGTGCACGGGAAGAAGCCGGGCCTTTGTGCCGCCGTATATAGAAGAGATTGGGCTGGACGGAATCATTGCCGGAATCAGCACCTACATAGAGCTTGGCGGGAAATGTTTGTTTAACCGTGAGATTCCGCAGGAAACAGCGCTGCGCTCCGTGCGCGTGCTGCGGGAGAACGGCTTGATTCCGCTTTTGGAGGGCACGGAGTATATGTATTATGACACAAACGAATATACCGTGCAGGTGGATTGGTTTGCCGATTTGATTACCGCGCAGCTTGCGGGGAAGCGCCGTCCTATCACGGGCAATGAGCGCGAGCTTCATTTCGGCAAGATCAGCGCAAAGCGCAGGCCGGGGTGCAGCGCGCAGCGCGCCTGCGAGCTGCTTGCGCAGGACTATGATTTTATTTGGCATGGCGGCGGGTTTGCCGGCGGCACGATCGAAATGGTTCCGAAGGGCTTTTCAAAGGCAACGGGTATCTCCGCGCTGTGCAGGGAATTAAACATTTCTCTGCGCGACACCGTCGCCTTTGGGGACAGCAGCAACGATCTTGCTATGCTGGAAGCGGCGGGTTTTTCAGTGGCGATGGGAAATGCCTCCGCCGAGCTTGCCGCGCACGCGGATTATCAAACCGCGCCGTGGGATCAAGGCGGCGTTACACAGGCGTTAGAGCATTTGAATTTGATATAAGGAGCGGCTTATGAAGGAAAATTATCAGCTGATAATGGAGCAGACGCTTGCGCGTTTGCAAGACGACGGAAAAAAGCATACGCTGCTGCTGCACAGCTGCTGTGCTCCGTGCAGCAGCTATGTGCTGCAATGCCTGATTCCGGCGTTTGAGATAGAGGTTTTTTATTATAATCCGAATATTCATCCTGCGCAGGAATATGAGCGCAGGCTTGCGGAGCAGAGGCGTTTGCTTGCGGAGATGACAGCGGGGACGGCGCGTCTGCATCCGGCGGAGTATGAGCCGGAAACTTTCTTTTCCGCAGCGAAGGGGTTGGAAAGGGAGCCGGAGGGCGGCGCGCGCTGCGAGGCATGCTTCAGGCTCCGGCTGGAGCGCACGGCGCAGGCCGCGCGGGAGACGGGGGCGGAATACTTCGGAACTACGCTTACCGTCAGTCCGCATAAGAATGCGGAGACGATCAATCGCATCGGGCGGGAGATAGAAAAACGCTGCGGCGTGAAGTTTTTGCTTTCCGATTTTAAAAAGAGAGAGGGCTATAAGCAGTCCATTGCTCTCTCCCGGCAGTACGGGCTGTACCGGCAGAATTACTGCGGGTGCGTGTTTTCCTTGCAGGATGGAGAAAAAATTTGATGCAGCGGGCGGAAGTTTATTTGCTGCCGGAGGGGCAGGCGGTTCGCCGCGGCGTAACGGTTTATTATTTTCAGGTGCGGAAGGCGAAAACCGGGGAGCTGGTGGGCCGCTGCGATCTGCGCGCAGGGCATAATTGGGAAACGGATATCAGTGGGAATATTGGTTATGTGATCTTTCCGGAATATCGCGGAAACGGCTATGCGGCGCAGGCGTGCAAGCTGCTGCTGTGTCAGGCGCAGGCACAGGGGCTGCGGCGGATCGGGATCTGCTGCGAGCGGGAGAACATCGCTTCCCGCAAAACCTGTGAGCGTGTGGGCGCAGCCTTCCGCGGGGAACTCACCGTGCCGGAGAATCATGAATTATATGCAGCCGGAAAGCGTGTTTTGATGCGCTATGAGCTGCTGCTTTCGGAAGAAGGAGAGGATTTAGCGTGAAAAATAAAATTTTTCACGCCGGAATTTGAAACGCTTTCGGCTCACAAGCCGAAACCGTTTCAAATTCAACAAGGAATGGAGATTATTTTTATGACGAAAATAACAAGCAGACCGTTTGGAACGGTTCACGGAAAACAGGCGGCTCTTTATACGCTGGATAACGGGATTATTTCGGCGGATATTACCGATTACGGCGCGGCGCTTACCGCACTGCGCACAATGAGCCGCGGCGGCGAAACGCTTGACGTGCTGCTCGGCTATGAGAGAGCGGAGCAGTATTCGCTTCAGGACGGCTACTTAGGCGCGACCGTCGGGCGGTGCTGCAATCGGATCGCGGGCGGCAGCTTTTGGCTTGGCGGCACAACGTATTGCTTGTATCGGAACGATGGGGACAATCACCTGCACGGCGGAAAGATTGGGTTTAGTCATAGATTCTGGCAGGCGGAGGTGCAGGGAGAGACGCTTTGCTTTTCTTTGCACAGCCCTGACGGCGAGGAGGGCTATCCGGGCGCGCTGGAGGTAAGCGTCTGCTTTTCTCTTACGGAGCAGGGCGGACTTTTGATTCGTTATCGGGCGCGCAGCAGCCGCGATACGCTGTGCAATCTGACAAACCATGCTTATTTTAATCTTGACGGGCAGGCCTGCAGCAGGGATGTGCTGGGGCATCAGCTTCGCCTGTGTGCCGAGCGTTATACGCCGTGCCGCGCCGACCTTGTGCCTGCGGGAGAGCTGCGGCGCGTTTCGGAAACGCCGTATGATTTTACGGAATTTCATGCCATCGGGGAGCGCATTGCCTGCGGTGAGGAAGGCTTAAAGGCAGCCGGCGGCTACGATCATAATTGGGCGCTGGAGAAAGGGGGGCTTGCGGCGGAGGCGTACAGCCCGTATTCGGGAGTTTGTATGCAGGTTTATACCGATCGCCCCGGCGTGCAGTTTTACAGCGGCAACGGCTTGGACGGCGTAGC
>JAHAAN010000070.1 GCA_018376855.1 Clostridiales bacterium
GCTTTTTTCGGCGCGGAAGGTCGGCCCGAAGGTGTAAATCTTTCCGAAGGCCAGTGCCGCGCTTTCGCCCATCAGCTGGCCGCTTACCGTTAAGCCTACCTTTTTGCCGAAGAAATCCTTGGAATAGTCTGCTGCGCCGTCCTTCGTTCGCGGCGGGCAGGCAGGATCTAACGTTGTTACCTGAAACATTTCGCCCGCGCCTTCGCAGTCGCTCGCCGTGAGGATCGGGGTGTGCATATAGATAAATCCGCGCTCCTGAAAAAAACGGTGGATGGCAAAGGAGGCCAGAGAGCGCATCCGGTATGCAGCTGAAAGGCTGTTGGTTCGCTGGCGCAGGTGCGGCAGCGTGCGCAGAAACTCAAAGCTGTGCCGCTTTTTTTGCAGCGGGTAGTCGGGTGCGCACGGGCCTGTTACCGCAATGCGGCTCACGCTCAGCTCGAACGGCTGCTGCGCCTGCGGAGTAGCCGTCAGAATCCCTGTCGCGCAGACTGCGCTGCCAACGCCCGCATGAACGATCTCATCATAGTTGTTCAGCGCGTCCCGTTCTAAAACAAGCTGAAGGTTTTTAAAGCAGGAGCCGTCGTTTACTTCTGCGAAGCCGAAGCGTTTGCTGTCCCGAACGGTTTTGATCCAGCCGGCAACGGTAAGCTCCGTTCCGTAGAACAGCTGCGGTGATTTAAACAGACTGCTGATATCCGTGTGTTTCATATTTCGATCCCTCTTTGCCTGATATCTTGTTTATATGTTGATATTTTATTATATCTTTCCCGAAAAGTCCACTTATTTGAAAGAATTCAAGGCAAAATCTGCCTGAAAAAATAAATCTTTTGTGAACGATGTTGTGGATAACTTGACGCATGCATATAATAAGATTACAATAACACGCAGAGAAAAAATGTCGAAACGGGGATGATGGGATGCTCTGGTTGGGAGACTGGACATATGCGGTGCTGATTCCGGGATTGTTGATTGCGTTTGGCGCGCAGGTTTTGGTGAAAAGCCGCTATAGCAGTTATTCGCAGCAGCTGACACAGTCGGGGATTACGGGTCAGCAAATGGCGCGCATGATCTTATCGCAGAACGGATTACAGCATGTGCAGATCGTGCAGGTCGCAGGAACGATGAGCGATCATTATGATCCGCGAACGGAAACGGTCAACCTGTCTGCCGAGGTCTATAACGGAACGAGCATTGCTTCGGTCAGCATTGCGGCGCATGAATGCGGCCATGCTGTGCAGCATGCGGAGGGTTATTTTCTGCTTAAGCTCCGTAATGCGATCGTTCCTGTTGCGAATTTGGGAACCATGCTGGCTTTCCCTTTGGTTTTTCTAGGCTTGATTTTTGAGAAGATCACCATTTTAACGGATATTGGAATTTTGCTGTTTGCTTTTGCTGTTTTGTTTCAGCTTTGCACCCTGCCGGTGGAGATCAACGCTTCGCAGAGAGCTATGGACGCGATTAAATGCGAGGGCGTTATGAGCGTTGCTGAGGCCTCCGGCGCAAAGAAAATGCTTACGGCTGCCGCGATGACCTACGTGGCCGCACTGCTGGTTACGGCGCTGCAATTTCTGCGGCTGCTGCTGATTGCCGGCCAGCGCAGGCGGTAAAAAACGCGGCATGTCTTTGAATGCGATTTTGTGATAAAAAACACTGCTTGAAGGCTGCTTTTCAGGCAGTGTCTTATTATTTATCGGAGGCTGTATGATCGGATTAAAAAGGGGCGCGGTTGCGTTAGAAGAGCATCAGGACTGCTGGGATGAAAGCGCTGCGGAAACGGTAGCGGTTCTTTGGGAGGTTCTGAAAGATCGCGCGATAGATATTCAGCATGTCGGCAGCACATCCATAAAGCAAATCTGTGCTAAACCGATTATTGATATTGCCGTTGGCCTGCAGGATCTGAGCAGTGTTGAACAGGTTATTCCTTTGCTTGAGGAAAAGCATATTGTTTTCAGAGGTACGGATTACCCCGAACAGTTTCTTTTTGTAAAAGGGGATTTTGCAAGGGATATAAGAACCCATCATATACATATGGTCATGTGGGACAGTGTGCAGTGGAACGATTATATCGATTTTAGGGATTATCTGAACGCTGATTCCGAAAAGGCGAAGGAATATGAAGGGTTGAAATTGCAGTTGGCGCAAAAATATTTTAACGACAGAAATGCCTATACGACCGGAAAAAAGGAGCTTATAGAAAGATTGCTGCAGGAAGCAAAAGTGTGGAGAACGCAGCACGGCTAAAACGCAGGAAAAGTTATTTTTTGATTGCGGACGGGGTGTAAAGCAGGTATAATAACGAAAAAGAGAAATAGGGGGAAGCTATGGACGAGTACCGCGTGGACGATCTGCAATATAAGGGGCTGAGGCTGTATCAGGATCCTGCGGGTTTCTGCTTTGGAACAGACGCTGTGCTGCTTGCCTCTTTCGCTACGGTGCGAAGCGGGGACATTATTGCTGATCTTGGCACAGGTTCAGGGGTGATCCCGATTCTTTTAAGCGGGCGCACGCAGTTTGCGCATTGTTATGCGCTGGAAATTCAGCCAAAGGCTGCGGAAATGGCGCAAAAAAGCGTGGAGCTCAACGGCTTGCAAGGGCGGATCACCGTGCTGTGCGAGGATTTGCGCGCGTGGCAGCGCCCTGTTCGGGAGGGCTTGGATGTTGTGATTTGCAATCCGCCCTATAAAAAGGTGGGAAGCGCATTGCAGAATGAAACGGAGAGTCATGCGGTTTCCCGCCATGAGCTGTGCTGCACGATGAATGACGTTGCCGCCTGCGCAGCACGGCTGTTGAAGAACGGCGGACGGCTGGCGATGATTCATCAGAGTGAGCGTGCGGCCGAGTTGGTTTGCTGCATGCGTGAAAACGGCATCGAGCCTAAACGGATGCGTTTGGTTCAGGCGCGAGAGGATAAACCGCCTAAGCTGATATTGATTGAAGGCGTGCGGCAGGGGAAGCCCTATCTGCAGTGGGAGCCGACGCTTATTCTTCAAAACAGGGACGGCAGTGAAACGCAGGAGCTGCAAAAAATCTACCATAGAGGGGAATGGGCGGAAGCTTAGAATGGAAAAGGGAACGTTATATCTGTGCGCTACGCCGATCGGCAATTTGGAGGACATCACGCTTCGGGCGCTTCGCGTGCTGCGGGAATCCGACGTGGTGGCGTGCGAGGATACGCGCCGCACGGGAAAGCTGCTGGCGCATTTTGAGATCAGAAAGCCGATGATCTCTTATCATAAATTTAATGAGCGGGCAAGAAGCGCGGAATTGCTGAAGCGGCTGGGGAGCGGGGAGAATATTGCGTTGGTTTCCGACGCCGGAATGCCGGGGATTTCCGATCCGGGCTTTGTCGTAGCGGCGGAGGCGCAGGCTGCGGGTTATTCGGTAACGGTGGTTCCGGGCGCTAACGCAGGGCTGTGCGCGCTGCTGCTGAGCACCTTTTCCTGCGAACGTTTTGTGTTTGAGGGCTTTTTGCCGGAAAATAAAAAGGAGAGAGCCGAAAGGCTCGCAAAGCTGAAACAGGAGCAAAGAACCGTTATTTTTTATGAAAGCCCGCATAATCTTTCCCAAACACTGCAAGAGATGCGCGGTGCGTTTGGAAATAGACGCGTCTGTGCGGTGCGCGAGCTGACGAAGCTGTATGAAGAAAGCGTCGTATTTTCTTTGGAGGAATATGAAAGCTTTTTGCAGGAGCATCCGCCCAGAGGAGAGTATGTGTTGGTGTTGGAAGGAGCGCAGCCGGAGCCGGATGTGTTTGAAGGGTCGGCGGCAGAACAGGTGCGTTTGCTTATGCAGCAGGGGATGGATAAAAAAAGCGCGGTTAAAGAGGCTGCAAGGCGCAGAGGTGTGCCGAAGAATGAGATTTATCAGCAGGTGTTGGAGCTGTAAAACGGCTGTTTTGGGTGCAGCGGCGGATCGAGGGCGACTTCCGCAAACGCACCGCCCACTGCCTTCGCTGCGCTCCGGCGCGGCGGCGCGTTTCACTTCCGCCGCCCCGGTGCCGCCATGCTTTTTGCATAAAATGTTTATTAGGCGCTCACGCCGTTTTTTGAAAATATTTTGCGCCTTTGTTTTCCTGTAAAATGTTTAAAGTATTTTCATAAAGCTGTCATGAATATGCCATCTTTTTTTTGTAAGATAATACACGTGGAAACGAAAGTGATCCCCCAATTCTTTCTTTTCATGATACTCCTTTATATGCACAAAAGCCGCGGATTTTCCGCGGTTTTTGTGTGTTTTGGGCGCGCTGCCGGCCTGAGCCGCGGCGCCCTTTCGGTAAAGAAAAAGAAGCTTATGCCGTGAATGTGCTTGCGTTAAACGGTTGCGCCGTTTTGAATTTTTGCGGGAATCATGTTAAATTTGCCCATAAAATGATTAATATTTTCGCCATGCAGGTTAAAAATGTGCCTTTACTTTTTATATTGCTTCTATTATAATACAATAGACAGCATTTATTTTAGGCTGTGAATAAGAAAGGGGAATAGAACATGAAAAAAGCACTTGGATTCACATTGGTACTCACTTTGGTTCTGATGTTCTCTGCGGCGGCGTTTGCAGCGCCTGCGGAAGAAGTCATCAGCATCAAGGGCGGAACGGTTACGGTAAACGTGATCGACGATTTTTCCACGCATTCGGCAAGCGATAATTACAATAATGAAAACTATTGGACATTTGAGTTTGACGGGAAAAAGCTGGAAATCAAGATGAGCGACAGCACCAATATTCTGTATCATAAGGTTGCAAATGAGGGGCCGAAAGTTCCGAATGACGATGCTTCAAAGGCGCTTTGGGCGTCGGCTAAGTATGTCGGTTATCAGATTAAGAACGGCAACAGCGGAGACATTACTTTGGCGCTGGAAAGCACGCTGAGCGACGGCAACGAGTGGGGCGCGTTGATGCAGAACCATAATACCGAGGAAGAAATCGCAGCAGCGCCGGTTGTTCTGCTTTCTAAGAAAAACGGTAAAGTAAGCGCTAAGGAAACTGCGGCAGGAAACAACCGCAGCTGGGGAGCTGTCATTCCGGCAGGCTTTGACGGTTGGGTATTTTTCCCGATCGCAAGATTGAACGGAGTGAGCGGCGAGGCGTACTTTAATAACATCTCCTTTTATATGGAGTGCAATGCAGAGACATTTACATTAACGGTAGATAATCTGGCGTTGGCTGAGAATCTTGACGTAACGCCGGGCGGCTCTGATGAACCCACCACCACTGCCGACGTTTCCACGATCGCATTTGCGGCTGTGTCCGTTTTGGGCTGCGGCGCACTGGCTGTTCGTAAAAAGAGATAACTTTTGTTAATAAAAAACACCGGAAGGCGATGCCTTTCGGTGTTTTTTGGACAATAAAAATCCGTCCGCTATGCGGGTGGATTTTTATTTGTTTTTGAGGGAAGCTGATGCAGCTTCTTATTCTGCGAACATAGGCGTGGAAAGGTAGCGTTCGCCCGTATCGGGAAGAAAAGCTACGATCACTTTTCCCTTGTTCTCCGGCCGCTTTGCCAGCTCTGCCGCTGCAAATACTGCCGCGCCGGAGGAAATGCCCACTAACAGGCCTTCCTTTCGTGCCAATGTGTTGCCGGTTTTAAAGGCGTCCTCATTTTCTACGGTAATGATTTCATCGTAAACGGAGGTATCGAGAGTTTCTGGGACAAACCCTGCGCCGATTCCCTGAATGCCGTGAGGGCCGGGAGTGCCCTTTGAAAGCACGGGGGAGCCTGCCGGCTCCACTGCAACGATCTTTATTGCCGGGTTCTGCTCTTTTAAGTATTTTCCCACGCCCGAAATTGTTCCGCCGGTGCCTACACCTGCAACAAAAATGTCCACTTTTCCTTCCGTGTCCCGCCATATTTCAGGGCCTGTGGTGCGATAGTGCGCGTTTGGGTTGGCGGGGTTGGTAAACTGGCTCGGAATAAAGCTGTGCGGGGTTTCCGCTGCAAGCTGCTGGGCCTTTTCAATGGCGCCCTTCATCCCCTTGGCGCCTTCTGTCAGCACCAGCTGCGCGCCGTAGGCCTTTAAAAGATTTCGGCGTTCCACGCTCATCGTTTCCGGCATGGTGAGAATGACTTTGTAGCCTCTGGAGGCCGCCGCTGCGGCAAGGCCGATTCCCGTGTTGCCGCTTGTCGGCTCAATGATGACGGAATCGGGTGAGAGAAGTCCTTTCTCTTCTGCATCGTCGATCATTGCTTTGGCGATCCTGTCCTTTGCGCTTCCGGCAGGGTTAAAAAGCTCAAGCTTTGCCAAAAGCGTTGCGGAGAGGTGTTGTTCCTTTTCATAGTTTGTCAGCTCTAAGAGGGGCGTTTTTCCGATCAGATCGGTGATCTTTTTAAATGTTTTCATTTTTATATCTCCTTTAAATTTAAATATTTATTGCTTTTTATAGCGGAGGCAAGGTCGAAGCTGTATGGCTTGAAAGACTGCTGCTTTTTATTTCCGCATATTGCGTTTCCTTTTGCGGGCATTTTTTTAATGAAGAACAGTGCAATCGCTGCGTTTTCTGCTCTTTGAGCAGGTTGATTTATATGGGCTTAGAAAAACAGGCGTTCTCTGTTTTTTTTGTTATGTGTGTTTTGGAACCATAGGCAACATCGTTTGTATAAACCGACAGTCATAAGAGTGATCTCCTTATTCCTATTAAACCTACTGATATTATAGGAATTATTATAACACTGGTTTGAAGCAATGTCAACCGTATTTTTAAAAGTATATTTTAAAATTTAAGGGTTATAAGCCCGTTTTTTTTTTATTTTGACCTTGTTTTTTATACAAAAATGTATTAAAATACAAAAGCTATTATTTTTTAATGGAATAAAGCGTGAAAAAGAAAAAGGAGGAGACATTATGAAAAAAATCATAGCTGTAATGGCGGCGTGCGCTGCGCTTTGCATGGGTTTAATGACCGGCTGCGGCAGTGAAAGTGCGGATTATACCGTTGGAATCGTCCAGCTCGTAGAGCATACGGCGCTTGGCGAGGCGAACAGGGGCTTTCAGGAGGAGCTGAACCGCCTGATGAAAGAGGCGGGGAAGACTGTTAAGATCAATAATCAGATTGCATCGGGCGATCAGTCTTCCTGCCAGACCTGCGCAAAAGTGCTGATTTCCAACAAGGTGGATTTAATTTTGGGTATTGCAACAACTGCGGCGCAGGCAGTAGCGGGCGAAACGCAGTCTATACCGGTTTTGTTCACTGCTGTAACGGATGGGGTCGATGCGCATTTGGTGGAGAGCAACGAGATTCCAGGCGGGAATGTGAGCGGAACGTCCGATCTGAATCCGGTTGCGAAGCAGATGGACGTTATTACGAAAATGGTGCCCGGCATTACCAAGCTGGGGGTTCTTTATAACGTTGCGGAATCCAATTCCAAAATTCAGCTTAATATGGTAAAGGATTTCTGCCAAGAAAACAATATTGAAGTTGTGGAAGGCGGCATTACTGCTATTACAGAGGTTGAAGCCGCGTTCTTAAAGATGAAGGATGTGCAGGCGATTTATATCCCGACGGATAATATGATAGCCAACGGCGCGGCGACCATTCATGCGAAGAACATGGATATGGGGCTTAAGCTGCCTATCGTGTGCGGTGAAATCGGCATGAATGATATCTGCGGCATTGCTACATACGGCGTGGATTACTATCAGCTGGGCAAGCAGACGGCTAAAATGGCTTTTGATATCCTTGTCAACGGCGCGGATATTTCAAAAATGCCCGTTACGATTTTGGAGGATACCCCCTTTAAGATCAACCAGCAGGTTGCGGATGAGATCGGCTTTACCATTCCGCAGGCCGTGCTTGATTTAGCGGAGTAACAGTAAGAATTTTAAAGGGAGAGACCAATGGTTATTTTAGATTCCTTGTTATCAGGCGCAGGTCAGGGGCTGCAATGGGCGATCCTGGCGCTGGGCGTATATATTTCTTTCAGATTGCTCGATTTTCCGGATCTGACCTGCGAAGGCAGCTTTACCTGCGGCGGCGCAACCGCTGCGGCTTTGATCATTGCAGGCGTGAACCCGTGGCTGGCAACGATCGGAGCCATCTTTGCCGGCGCTTTGGCCGGAATGATAACGGGGCTTCTGAACACCAAATTGAAGATTCCGGGTATCTTGGCGGGAATCCTTACGCAGATTGCGCTGTATTCAGTTAATCTCCGCATCATGGGTTCGCCTAACCTGCCGCTTCTGCGCAAAACCACCGTTATTACGGATACACAGTCGCTGATCAGAGCCGTTTGCTTTTGGAACGATGGAATGACGAATGTTAAAATGTATGCGGATCTGCTGTTGGGCGTTGTGGTCGCGCTGGGCGTGGTAGGGCTGATGTATTGGTATTTCGGGACGCAGTCCGGAAGTGCGATCCGCGCGACGGGGGATAACGAAAAAATGTGCCGCGCACAGGGAATCAATACCGATAATACAAAGCTTCTTGGCCTGATGATCAGCAATGCGCTAATCGCCTTCGGCGGCGCGCTTGTGGCGCAGTCGCAGAGCAATGCGGACGCGCAGATGGGAATCGGTTCTATCGTGATCGGCCTTGCGTCCGTTATTATCGGAGAAGCGTTTTTTGGCAAGTCGCGCTCCTTCTTTGTTAAGCTGCTCGGAATCGTAGCGGGAAGCGTGCTGTATCGCATTATTATTACCTTGGTGCTCAGTGCTCAGCTGATGGAGGCTTCCGATCTGAAGCTCTTGACGGCCGTTATGGTCGTGATCGCGCTCAGCCTTCCGTTGTTGAAAACAAAGCTGTTTCACAAAAAGAAAGCAGTAAGCGGCCGGTCTGGGCAGGAAGGACATTGATATGCTGAAAATAGAACATCTGGTAAAAATCTTTTATCCTGGCACGATCAATGAGAAGTGTGCGATCGACGATCTTTCGCTGGAAATTCATGACGGCGACTTTATCACCGTGATCGGCGGAAACGGAGCGGGGAAGTCAACGCTGCTGAATTTGATCAGCGGCGTGTATCAGGCGGATGCGGGAAGCATTTGTTTGGACGGCAAGGATATTACGGCGCTTGCTGAGCATAAGCGCGCGCGGTATATGGGCAGAGTGTTTCAGGATCCGATGCTCGGCACGGCGGCCAGCATGGCGATTCAGGAAAATTTAGCGTTGGCGTATCACAGAGGCCAGCGAAAGACGCTGCGCTGGGCGGTGGATAAAAAGGAACATGCTTTTTACCGCGAACAGCTTCAGCGGCTGGGGCTGGGACTGGAGGATCGCATGACGGCTAAGGTGGGGCTTCTCAGCGGCGGCCAGCGGCAGGCGCTCACGCTTCTGATGGCAACGATCCGGCAGCCGCGTCTTTTGCTGCTGGATGAGCATACGGCGGCGCTGGATCCTAAAACGGCGCAGAAGGTCATGGAGCTTACAGAGGAAATTGCCGGCGAAAACCATTTAACCACAGTGATGATTACGCATAATA
>JAHAAN010000071.1 GCA_018376855.1 Clostridiales bacterium
CACATTCAGCTGGAAATCGCCTCTGCACGGAAGCCCCAGCTCCCTTGCCATATAGATCGCGCCTGCATCGCCGGCTAAAATTCCGTCATATTTTTTCAGCTGTTCCGTTTCCAGTTCCTTCTGATCTGCGGTAAAGCGAATCGGAAAAGGAGCAAACCACACTTGCGTATTCCCTTTCCCTTCAAGCAGCGCCGCATACCTGCGCAGCGCGGCGCTTGACTGATCGTACGGCCTGAAATACACCAGCCTTTCACCCTGCGCGATCGCACAGCGCAGCTCCTGCTCGTTTCTTACCTCAATGCTCTTTTCCACGTTTTTGCCGGAATATTTCGGCCTTAAAAAGGCGTAAGGTCTGCATACAAAGTGCCCTTTACCGGCATCAGCACGCTTTTGAAGCAGCTCCTCCACTGCGGCGCGCCTCATTTCATTGATCTGTGAAGCCGGAAAAAACACGCCCGCCTCCGCCTGCACTGTTACCGTCTGCGCCGAGAAAGGCGTTCCTCCCAGCTTGGCCAAATTCTTTCGGATATCCTCCACGCGCGTATTTCCGCTTTGGGTCAAAAACGTTCTTCGCACCAGCGCCTCGTTTTTTTCTTTATCGCTTACGCGGAGCAGGGCTTCTCCGCCCTTTAAGGAAAATTCCATTTCCAGCTTTACGCGGCCCGTTTCACGGTTCAATGTCTGCCGCACGCGCTTAAGCTGCTCCGAATCCGTGGTACGGTAGATCTCCGCCTGCTTTGCATGGGCAGCCAAGGCATTGATCTGCGCCCTGCCCAATGCGTCCTTAACGTTTTTGCCCTGCGACCGAATTGAATAAACCGCGCCGCCGCCGATTCCTTTGCCGTCTTTGCGCAGCTCCACGCCGTCGCCCGCAAAAATGCGTTTGCTGAATTCCGCTTCCCTGCCGTCTTCACTGAGAATACGACCGATTTTTACACCGCAGTGGTTTGGCCGTTCCGGATAGATCACCTGCTTCTCGCCAAGATAATACCCCTTCGTAAAGCCGCCTCGGTTAAAGATCGCCATAAGCTCGCTGCGCATAGCGGCGCTTTCAAATGCTTCTCCGGATTCAAGCAGATCCAGCACCCTTCGGTAAACGCCCGTAACAACGCCCACATATTCCGGACGCTTCAGTCTTCCTTCGATTTTAAGGCTATAGACGCCGCTGTCCAGCAGCTGCTTAAGATAGTCCACCGTGCAAAGATCCTTTGGGCTAAGCAGATAGCCGTCCGCTAAAAGGCGTTCTTCCCTGAAAAGCGAGAAGGGCATACGGCAAATCTGCGCACAGCAGCCGCGATTTCCGCTTCGGCCTCCCGTCATGCTGCTGAACAGGCACTGGCCGGAAAAGCTGACGCACAGCGCTCCGTGTACAAACGCTTCTATCTCCATATTTACCTTTGAGTGAATATCGGCAATATCCTCTATAGGCGTTTCTCTTGCCAGCACCACACGTGAAAACCGCAGCTTTTCAAGCGCTTTAATCCCCCCGACACTGTGCAGAGACATCTGTGTTGACGCATGCAGCGGAATATCCGTATGCTGCGCCAGCAGCCAAGCAAGCCCCGTATCCTGCACAATGACTGCATCCATACCTCTCTGCGCCGCTTCGCACGCCAACTGATATGCTTTTTCCAATTCATCATCATGCAAAAGCGTATTTAAGGTTAAATACGCCTTCACGCCGCGCACATGGCAGTATTCCGCCGCAGCTTCCAGCTGCGCCAAAGAAAAGTTCTGCGCGCCTGCGCGGGCATTAAACATAGGCCCGCCCATATACGCTGCATCCGCACCGTTGAGCACAGCCATTTTCAAGCTTTCTTCGCTTCCGACCGGCGCAAGCAATTCCGGCATTGCAAATCCCTCTCTTCTTCCCGATCTGCCAAGACCGCACATATTTATTTTCATCATAACATAAAGAGCCAAAACAATCAAGCTTCGGCTCTTTACAGCTATGCAAATGTCCCGTTATCTAAGCTTAGCGCCCAGCTTATACTCCAAGGAGCGCACGATTTTATCGAACGCTTTTGCGACCTCATCAACCGTAAGCGTGCGTTCGTCGGAACGGAATTCCAAGGAGAACGCCATGCTCTTTTTTCCGCCGCCCAGCAGTTCGGAACGGTATACGTCAAAAAGCTCCGCCTTTTGCAGCAGCGCCCCACCCGCTTTTTCAATGCAGGCCAGCGCCTCTCCCGCAGGAACGGCCTCCTCCATAACCACAGCCAAATCTCGGTACACTGCCGGATATTTCGGAAGATTTCTGAAACGAAACGCCTTTCCCGGCAGGGAAGCCAGCAGCTCAACGTTAAGCTGCGCGCAATAGATCTCGCCTTCCGCACCGTAAGCCTCGCAAACAAGCGGATGCACCTGCCCTAAAGTGCCAACCTTTTTCCCGCCGACGCAGATATCCGCCTGCCTGCCCGGATGCATAAAAGGTTCCGCCGAAGGCACATACTGCGCCGAAAGACCGAACAACGCCAGCACGCCCTCCACACTGCTTTTAAGCGTGAAGAAATCCGTACCCTCTCCATACTCTCCCATGCACAGGTGCATGATCTCCTCCGGCTGCTCAACAACCGGCAGCGCTTTGGGGAAATGCAGGCGTGAGCATTCAAACAGTCTTGCTTTTTCATTCCCGCGGTTAATATTAAGGGCAATCACATTCATCATGCTGTGATACAGCTGCGTGCGCATCACGCTGTAATCCTCCCCAAGCGGATTAAGCAGCTGCACGGCTGTGCGCCGTTTGTCATCCGGCGCCAAACGAAGCTGTTCAAACGCTTTGGCAGAGATAAACGAAAATGTAGTGATCTCACAAAACCGATCCCGCACCAGCTGTTCTTTGATTTTATCGACATTCCGCATCAGGGCAGGCATTTCTCCGGGCACAATAAAGCCCCTGAGCGGCGTGCCTTCAATATGCTCATAGCCGTAGATGCGAATTGCTTCCTCCGCAAGATCCGCCGCGCCCTCGATATCTTCCCGAAACGCCGGAATTTGGCAGGTGATCACCCCGTCTTCTTCACTCGCACAAAGCTCTAAGCGGTTAAAGATATCCACCATATCCTCCGCCGGGATCCCAATTCCCAACAGTTGATTGATTCGGGAAACGCTTACCTGCATCGTGCGCGTCTCCTGAAAAGGAACGCTGACGTCAATCGCACCGCCGACGATCTCTCCTGCGCCAAGCTCCTGCACAAGCGACACCGCTCGCTTCATGGCATACTCCACGCCCGCAATGTCCACGCCCTTTTCAAAACGGGAGCTGGCTTCCGTGCGCATTCCGAGCGCTTTTGCCGTTTTGCGGATATTATCGCGCTTAAACTTTGCCACCTCAAACAAAAGCTCCGAGGTATCCTCTTTAATCTCACTGTTCAAGCCGCCCATAATGCCTGCAAGGCCGATCGCCCGTTCTTCATCAGCAATAACCAGCATATCGCTTGTAAGCGCATGCTCCTTTTCATCCAGCGTTACAAGCTGTTCCCCATCATTCGCGCGGCGAACATGAATGGTTCTCCCGCTGATATCGCGCATATCGAAAGCGTGCATCGGATGCCCCGTTTCCAGCATCACAAAATTCGTAATATCCACAATATTATTGATCGGGCGCATTCCCGCCGCGATCAGGCAATCGCACATCCATTTCGGAGAAGGCGCAATTTTGATATTTTTCACGCCCATCGCCATATATCTGGGGCACAGCTCGCTGTCATGCACCTGTACGGCGGCATAAGCCTGAATTTTCTCATCGCCGCATGAAAAGACTACATCCGGCACGGTAAATTTCTCCTTTAAAACCGCCGCGACCTCTCTTGCGATCCCTAACACGCTCAAGCAGTCTGGGCGGTTCGGCGTGATTTTAAAATCGATCACGCAGTCGTTTCTGCCGAAAATATCGCGCACATCCGTTCCTAACGGATAATCCTCTTTAAAGATCAGAATGCCGTAAACCCCCGCGCCCGGATACTCTTCCTCCGTAACGCAAAGCTCCTCGCCCGAACAAAGCATGCCGTTTGACGCAACGCCGCGCAGCTTTCCCGCCTTGATCGCCTGCCCTGTAGGCAGCAGCGAATGATCCAGCGCCGCGGGAACGAGCGCGCCCTCAAACACGTTCTGCGCACCCGTAACGATCTGCACGATTTCTGTGCCGATATTGATTTGACAAATTTGCAGCTTATTCGCATCCGGATGCTTTTCAAGTTTTTCGATCCTTCCTACAACAACATTGCGCATGCTCTGGGAAAGATCCTCCATGCTTTCGATTTCAAAGCCCGCCATTGTCATTTTTTCACAAAGCTCCTGCGGTGATACCTTTATGTCTACATACCGTTTTAACCAATTCAGTGAAACCAGCATTTTTATTTCCCCCTTATTTGAACTGCTCTAAAAAGCGCACGTCGTTTTCAAACATCAGCCGCATATCGGAGATCTTATAGCGTGTCAGCGCAACTCTGTCAATGCCCAATCCGAATGCAAAGCCCGAATACTCCTCGGGATCCACACCGCAATTGCGCAGCACGTTCGGGTTGACCATGCCTGCGCCGAGGATCTCCACCCAGCCGCTGCCTTTACACATTCTGCACCCCTTGCCGCCGCATTCGCTGCATGTTACATCCACCTCAACGCTCGGCTCCGTAAACGGAAAGAAAGAAGGTCTGAGCTTTGTCTTGGTGTCCTGACCGTACACACGTTTGGCAAAGGTATCCAGCATACCTTTAAGATCGCACATGGTAATGCCTTTATCCACCACAAGCCCCTCCATTTGGTGAAACACCGGAGAGTGCGTGGCATCCACCTCGTCCGCCCTGAACACACGCCCCGGGCAAATAATGCGGATCGGCGGTTTCTTTTGTTCCATGGTGCGGATCTGCATTGCGGACGTCTGCGTTCTTAAAAGCAGATTTTCGGAAATATAAAAGGTATCCTGCATATCGCGCGCCGGATGGTCAAGCGGCAAATTAAGCGCCTGAAAATTATAGTAATCCGTCTCGATCTCCGGTCCTTCAGCCACGTCGAAGCCCATAGAAACAAAAATATCAATCAACTCGTTTTTTACAATATTGAGCGGATGCAGCGTTCCTTTTTCCGGCTGCAGAACAGGCAGGGTTACATCCAGCGTTTCCGCAAGCAAACGGCGTTCCAAAAGCGCCGCTTTAAGTTCCTGCTCCTTGAGGGAAAAGCTTTCCTCCAGCTGCCGGCGCAGCTCGTTCACCCGCTGCCCCATTTTCGGCCTTTCCTCTGCCGGAAGCGAACCCATGGAACGCAAAATTTCCGTTAATCTTCCCTTCTTGCCTGTCAGGCGAACTTTAAGCGCTTCCAGCTCCTGCGGAACGGAAATGCCTTTGATCGCTTCAGCAGCTTCTTTTCGGATCGTTTCCAATTGATCGAGCATATAAATCTCTCCTTCTATAAATATAAAAAGCCTTCATCCCAAGGGACGAAAGCCGCGGTACCACCCTAATTCGCTCTCTGTCAAGAGCCTTTTTGGATAACGGCGTGCGCCGGTTTTCCCTACTTGCTTTCAGGAAAACTGCTCCGAAGGGAACTTCGCCGCCGGTTCTGCACGCTTCTCACACCAAACAAAGCGCTCTCTGGGACAGCCTGCCGAAGGGTACTTTCCTTCCTCACTGCATTTGTAATATAAATTTGTTTTATTTTAGCACAAACAAGCAGGCTTTGCAAGCAAAATCCGCTTTATTCTTTTGCGGAAACCAAAACCGTTTCCGTTTCTTCAATCGCTTTCCTCACCATCTCTTCCGCATTAAAGCAAGCTTCAGCCTCCTGGATCATATCCATGCCCGGATGCGTTGCCGGATGCTTCGGGGTAAACACTGTACAGCAATCCTCATAAGGAAGAATGGAGGTTTCGAAGGTTCCGATACGCTGCGCGATCTCCATGATCTCCAGCTTATCGTTGCCGATCAGCGGCCTGAATACCGGCATAGACACAACGGCATCCGTGCAGCACAGGCTCTCCATCGTCTGGCTTGCAACCTGCCCGATGCTCTCGCCGGTAATCAGCGCCTGCGCGCCGTTTTTCACCGCAATCGCCTCCGCAATACGCATCATATAACGCCGCATAACAACCGTCAGCGTACGATCCGGGCAATGCTCATAAATCGCCTCCTGCAGCTGTGTAAAGGGCACTACATGAACCTTGATCTGCCCGCAATAGCGCGCTAAAATTGCCGCAAGCTCCAGCACCTTTTCCTTTGCCCGTTCGGAGGTATGCGGAAAGCTGTGAAAATGAACCGCCTCAACGCATACGCCGCGCTTTGCGATCATATATCCCGCTACCGGGCTGTCGATCCCGCCGGAAAGCAGCAGCATGGCTTTTCCGTTCGTTCCAACCGGCATTCCTCCGACTGCCGGCACTTGCTCAACATAGACATACGCCTTTTCACGAACCTCGACTTCGATCACATGCTCCGGCTTGTGGAGATCCACTCGCATATCGGGAAATGCTTTGAGCACCGCTTCCCCCACTTGAGCCGCAATTTCCGGCGATTCCAGCGGAAAACGCTTATCGGCTCTGCGCGCCTTGATCTTAAAGCTGCCCGATGTGATTCCGGCCTGCTTCATCATTTCAACCGCAGTGGCAAAAATGGTCTCCATGTTCTTTTCGATCTCGCGAGCGGGCGAAAGCGCATGAATGCCAAAAACCCTGCTGAGTCTCTCCAAAGCCTGCTCCAGCATGCTCTCCTCTACATCATAAACATAAATACGACTCTGCGCAATGCTGACTCTCACTTTCATTCCCGCCAACGCTGCTTTCATATTACGAATCAGTTTATTTTCAAAATAAGGTCTGTTTTGTCCTTTTAAATGGATCTCCCCCACTTTAACCAATATCACGTGCACTGTTATTTCCTCCTGAACTTTTTTAATCTTCCAACCGTTTGCTTAATAATGTCACAGGCCTGCTCCGCTTCCTGTTCCGTATTAAACGCGCCGACTCCGATTCGGATCGTGCCCGCGGCAAGGCCCTGTGGAACCCGCATTTGCTCTAACACACGGGAAATCCGCGCGTTTCGCGAAGAGCAAGCGCTGCCCTTGCCGACGATCACATTCTGCTCCTCCAATGCATTTTGAAGCGTAGACGCCTGCACGCCCTCAAAGCCGACTGCCAGCATATGCCTTGCCGACGCTTCCTCTCTGCCGTGAATAACGCCTATTAAGCCCAGCCTCCGGCGATATACCTGCAAAACCTTCGCAATTCTTTGGGCAATTCCCTCTTCCTCAAACTTACGCGCCGCCTCCGCATAGGCCGCTATTCCCGGCAGATTCAGCGTGCCGGAGCGAAACCCGTTCTGCTGCCCGCCTCCGTACAGCAGCGGTTTAAGGCGAACCTCCTTTTTCACAAACAGACACCCCATGCCTTTACCGCCGTGAACCTTATGCGCGCTTGCAGAGTATAAATCCACCTTTGTTTCGGAAAGCTTCAACAGAACGCGCATATGCGCCTGCACTCCGTCGCTGTGAAACAGGCACGCAGGGTTACGCTCCTTCACTCGCTGCGCCAAAGCGGCAATATCATTTAAAGCGCCAGTTTCGTTATTGACATGCATCACGCTTACCAATACTGTATTTTCCGTAACCAAAGAAAGCAGCGCCTGCTCGTCCACGCATCCGTCCGGCCGAAGCGGAGCGACCACCGCATCATACCCGGCCTTCTTCAAATGCATTACTGCTTCATAAACCGCCGGATGCTCTCCTGCCGAACAGATGATCCTGCCCGCGCCGCGCGCAGCCGCCGCGCCGAAGACCGCCCAGTTATCCGATTCTGTCCCCCCGCTGGTGAAAAACACTTCTTCCGCGCGCAGCCCTACCGAAGCCGCCAAAACCGCCGCAGCCTTTTTCATTTCCTTTTCAGCGTTTAACGCGGCAGAATACGGCGCAGACGCATTATAATAGCACTCTGCCTGAAAGCGCGCCGAAGCAGACACAGCTTCGTCAAAAGCGCGCGTTGTCGCGCAATTATCCAAATAAATCATAATCTTACCACACTGCTTTTATCGCTTTTAATGCATTTAAGCAGCTGCTCCTTAGGCTCCCACAGAAGAATCCCCGCCGCGCCAAGCCGCTTGAAAAAAATAAAATAGCATTTATCCGGATCATTGAGATAAGCCTTATATGTTTTTACGTCCGGTGCAGCGGATAAGCGCTTATACTGCTCGTCATAGACCGGCGCAATATACTCGATTTCCTCCAAGCTGATCTGCATAAACTCTTTTCTGCTTTTTTGATTATAAACCTTGGCAATACTGAGTTTTCCGTCATAATAGCCGTAATCATATTCCAGCAGCCACCGATCCTTCATAACAAAACACGCAATAAACGCCGCCAGTGAAACCGTGAGCTGGACTACGCCCTGCACAAGCCCGCCTTCAATTAAAACCATAAGCGCCATGATTCCCGTAACAGCCGAAAGCGCTACAATCGCCCAACACATAAAATACAGGATCTTACCGGGCGTATTGTTTTCTTTCCTGACACACTGTTCATTATCATTCATTCGCTATAACCTCTTTCTCATTCCGCCGAAATATTTGATTTATTTTATCACATTTGTCGGCCTTTATCAACCGTTTGCAAAATATTAAAAAACTACGACTTTTTCAAAACATAATTGTTTCATGTATGGAAAAACTAAAAAATATATGCTATAATGTGTTATAATGATTAAAAAACAAAGGAGGATTCCGATAAAATGATTTGTCCGAACTGCTTTGCCAATAATAAAAACAACGCTGCCGTATGCAAAAGCTGCGGCGCTTCTTTAACAGACACAGAGAACGATATTTCCGCCTCCTCTTCCGCCCGCCGCGCGCCCTCCAAAAAACGCGCTACATACTCCGCTGAGGAGGCTTTTTCGGAAGAATCCGCTTCCATGCCCGTCGTAGAAACCGCACACAATTCTAAGCAGCCGCCCGCCGACAGCGCGCGGCGGCGGACTCGCGGTGAACACATTCGGGAATACTTGGATTATGAAACAGCCGATGCGCCAAGCAACACTTCCGATGCGCCGAAACGCACACGCTACACCGTGGAAGAATTCAACGACGCATTTGACGAAGCCGGTGAACCGGCTGTTGAAAACGACGAAGAAGCCCAAGACGCATATGCAAATCAGCAAACCATT
>JAHAAN010000072.1 GCA_018376855.1 Clostridiales bacterium
GATATTCTATTGAAACTCCGAACTCAAAACGGGTTATCGCAGGATGGGCTGGCAGAAAAGATCCACGTTACCCGGCAGGCGGTATCCCGCTGGGAAACAGGTGAAACCGTACCGAACACCGAAACGCTGAAGCTGCTGTCAAAGCTGTTCGACGTTTCCATCAATACGCTTTTAGGCTCTCCGCGGACGCTGATCTGTCAATGCTGCGGCATGCCTCTTGACGATTCTTCAACCAGCAAGGAGCCGGACGGCGCCTTCAATGAAGAATACTGCAAGTGGTGCTATCATGACGGAAAATTTGTTTACACAAGCCTTGAAGAATTAACCGATTTTCTTGTCGGGCATATGTCAAACGAAAACTGGCCCCCGGAACAGGCAAGAACCTTCTTTGACGCGCAGCTGCCAAACCTGAATCATTGGAAGCAAACGAAAAAATAATGGCCGGCATTTCCCCGCCTGCCGGTTTTTAAAATTTAAAGGGGCGAACATCCTGTCCGCCCCTTTACCATGTGCATTTTCCATGCGTATAACGATTACTGTTTATACTCCCTCGAAAAAATGATGTTTCCTGTTCCGTCCAAATATTCAAAGATGACCGATTCCGCTGCCGGAACCTCTGCGCGAAGCGACGCCAGCACAATCCTTGCGCTTTCGCTCTGCCGCTCCCACACCTTCTCCATTGCCGAACAGAGCTTTTGAATCTCCTGCGCGTCCGTAAGCGCGGTATACTGATACACATAAGCCAGAGAGTTCCCGCGGGCAGAAACCTCCAAGGTCATGCCCTCCGCCATAGACGCCTGCATTTCCGAAAAGATCTCCCGATGTTCCTCCACATAAGAAGCAACTGTCTTTTCCTCCTTCGCGCAGCCTGCGGCAAAACCGAAACCGCACAAAAATAAAAGCAGAACCGCCACTCGCTTTTTCACAACGCTTCCCTCCCTATTACATAGCTTTAGTATAGTAAAATATCTCCGAAAACTCAAGCTGTTTTTCAAGCAGCGAAACAATAAAACCGACAGCCGTATAAAACTTACGGTGTTCCGATATAGCAGTAGGTTATGTACGGATACAGCACGGTTCCGTTATGACTCAACTCATCAAACAGCTTCGTCAGCTCTATAACATAGTTCTCAAAGCCCGCATCCCCCTCTTTGGGCGCATACGAGGAGGAAAGACTCCGACCGATAAAAGTATTCCGGTCGCAAAGTATTGTGTTTTCAAAAGTTATTATATCATATCTGCCTTCAAAAAAATTTGAAAGCTGCTCAGGGGCAACAGCATTCATGCCGGAAGAATACCCCTGATATCCCACGCAGTATTTGACGTTTATCTCCGCATTTCTTTTGATGATCTCGCTGTCCTTCTTCCGATCGTTCCACACGAGAACAACATGGCCGGCCGGCTTTAAAATGCGGCCGCATTCCGTTTTGAATGCGTTTGGATCAAACCAGTGAAACGCCTGCGCTGCCGTAACACAGTCAACAGAATGACTGCCAAGCATGGTATTTTCAGCTGCCGCATTTACCGAAACGATATTCTTATGCTTTTTAAAATTCAAACAAGCGGCCGCACGCATGCCGTCGTCTGGCTCAACGGCAAAAACTTTCTTTACAACGGAGGCCATCTGCACGGAAAAAATGCCTGTTCCGGAGCCGATATCCGCAACCGTGCTCCCATCCGTAATGATTTTGTGTTCCTTTAGATATTCAAACAGGCTGCCTGGATACCGAGGCCGCGAAGCGGCGTAAGCCTCTGCTTTCCCATCAAATCTGTTTTCATTCATAAAACTCCTCCCATTTATCATTTCCGCATTTTATCAGCCATTGGGACGACCAATCGATCAACAAAGCAGAAAGCTTTATAAACTCCTCCGGCGCAAGAGCGGCCTTCGGTTTTATTTCAAGGCCTGCCTTCAAAACCGTCTGCTCCTCCCTGCTTAGTAAAAGCCTTAGCTCCGACTTATTTTTGACATATTTCCCCGTCTCTAAAAAAGCAATGGCATGAAGCATAAAGACGGCGGACTTATATGCGCCTTTGAGGATTTCCATGCTCTTCTCATGCACCAAATTATGCACGCACATGTGATACGCATTGCAGGCTCCTACGCGCACCGCACGTGCAACATCCTCCTTGCGGATCTTCTCTGCCAATTCATTCAAAGAACCCATGATGGGCGCCGTGTCATAATAAAATTGAAACAAATCCGATGGCTCCCAGCAAAGCAGCTCTTCCTTTCCGGAAATAAAACCGCAGGCTTTATCCCTATGAGACAGCCTGTCCAGCATAGCGCTATATGCCAATATATCTTTTTCCGACAGACGGTCCAAAATCAAAACAACGTCAATATCGCTCTCCGGCGCGGCCTCTCCTCGACCGTAACTGCCCTGTAAGCCAATAAACCAAATACGCTCGCCGAATAATTCCTTAACAGCTTTCTCATAATCCCCGATCCAAAGCTCCGCTGAAAATTGCATATATCCCTCCGCCATGCCTGTGCAGATTTTTCTTCTTTTTTCCTTTTGTTAAAGCGCCTAAGGAGACAATCCTGCCTTCCACATAATTATATCTCAGCTGATACTGCGCAAAGCCAAATCTCTTTCAAATTTCAAAAAAATTAAGAGCTTCTTTTAGAAACAATTTGAGAAAATTCATTCTTCGGCGCCCTGACAGAATGCCTTTCCCAAAGCAGCGCCGCTAAATCCGCCGATATTTCCAACCTTTCTTACACTATAGTCTGCCCTCCAAAACCAATTTATCAGTTTGATTTTATCAAGCATACCCGCAGAACATAAGAAACACTCGGTAATAGTACCGGCGTGCAGAATCATCAACACAAAAAAAGATAGCTGTTTTGCTTTCAGCTTTTGATGATGCGTTTATATTATATTGCATTTGATCGCTTCTGTCATTCGCTTTTGCCGCAAGCCTCTCGCAAAAACAGCAGCACAGCGAAAATTTATTAAAATGTTCATATGCTCACAAATTAAATAATCCCATTTTATTGGATTTTGCTCCTTTTCAAAGACGCAAAATCCCCGCATCGCTCTTCACAGCTTAGTTTCGCTGCCTCCTTTTCAATTTCGGCAAACAGATCTGTAAACTATCAAGCAGAGAAGTCCATACAACCAAGACTCCTGCCATCATTGCCGCAGCATTTTCAAAACAAAAAAAGCGGCAGACCGCCGAAAAGACGTTCTGCCGTTGTGCTTCATAAAAGCTTTTAAGCTCATCAGATTTTACAGGAAATGCTGCTGTGCTTTTCCTGCGATTCAAAGATCGCATCCATAACCTTCAACGTTCTGAGCACGCTTTCCGGCTGAACCGCAAGCTCTGCTTTGCCTTCCATTGCCGCGGCAAAATTGCGGTAGAAATCGCAGGCGTCCGTATGCACATCCGGCAAGGGCAGCTCCTTTGTGGTTTCCACGGGACGCGGCGCCATAGAGCGTGTCGGCCCGGCAGGCGTATACACGATCTTCTCATCCCACACCATTTCCTTATCATCAGTCAGGCGCACCATTTTTCCGTTGCATTCCCAATCGTTGATGACAGCCGTTCCCTCCGTACAGCCGACATGCCAACGCGGGTGAAGAATAAAGCAGTTCATAGAGATCTCAATCAACGCGGAAACGCCGTTTTCAAAACGCAGCATGGCCTTGAAGTTATCGTCCACCTCATCAGTATAGATCCCGAACAAATGCGCATACACCTCTGTAACCGGGCTGTCGATCATATTCAGATATTGGTCGATCAAATGAACGCCCCAATCATACACCATACCGCCGCCGTTTTCCTTGCAGCCGCGCCAGCCGTTGAGCACCTGTCTGGAGCCCTGCACACGGCTTTCCAGCATATAGACTTCGCCCAGCTGCTTGCTGCGCAGAATCTCCTTGACCATGTTATAATCACGATCCCACCGGCGATTTTGGTGCACGCTGAGCAGCTTGCCCGTTTCCTTGGCAACAGCCATTACATCCACAAACTCCTGTGCGTTCATCGTTGCGGGCTTTTCCAGCACCACATTCTTTCCCGCTCTGAGCGCTTGAATCGCCAGCGGTTTATGAAAATTGTTAGGAACGGCCAAAATCACCATTTCCACCGTGGAATCCGCAAGCATTTCCTCAAAGGACGCAAACGCATGAATCCCGTCCTTTTCCGCGGCCTCCATTCTTTCGGGGCGTATATCCACTATGCCCGCTAATTCCAGCTCGCTGACATAATTGCGGATAGAATGGCAATGCCAACCGCCCATGCCGCCATAGCCTACAACGCATACTCTGTGTTTCATTTTATTTCATTCCTCTCCTAAAAGCATTCTACGCCCAGAACATTTCGCCCACGGGCTCGCTGATCAGCACGTCTTTAAGAAAACGGATCGCCTTGATAAGACCTTCCTTGCTGCTCATCAGTCCGTCCTCATGCTCGATGCTGACTGCATAATCATAGCCGACCATGCGCAGCGCGCTGATGATCGCTTTCCAATATGCGGTATCGTTACCGTAGCCGATCGTGCGGAAAATCCACGAGCGATTCAGCTCGTCGCTGTAATGCTTTGTATCCAGCACGCCGTTCACCGCCGTATTGTAAGCATCCACCTTAGTGTCCTTGGCATGGAAATGGAAAATCGCATTTTCCTTACCCAGCGTCCGAATCGCCTGAACAGGATCGATCCCCTGCCAAATCAAATGACTCGGATCAAGATTCGCGCCGATCTCCGGCCCAACAGCCGCACGGATCTTCAAAACGGTTTCGGGATTATACACACAGAAGCCCGGATGCGGCTCAAATGCGATTTTATCCACGCCGCACCTCTTTGCTTCCGGCACAAAGCCGCGCCAATACGGAATCAGGCACTCCTCCCACTGATATTTCAACACCGCCAAATAATCCTCCGGCCACGCGCATGTAACCCAGTTCGGATACTTGGATTCGGGGCAATCGCCCGGGCAGCCGGAGAAGGTGTTAATCACATTTACGCCCAGCTTCTGCGCCATACGCAGCGCGCGGTGCAGATCATAATCCGCCTTCGCAGCCTGCTCCTTATTCGGATGCACGGGGTTGCAATGCGTAGAAAGCGCGGAAATTTCCAAACCGTGCTTTTTAAACGTTGCCTTGAACTCCTCCAGCGCCAAATCATCCTTCAGCAGCACTTCAGGGTCGCAATGCGCCGTTCCGGGGCAGCCGCCGCACCCGATCTCCACCGTTTCAACGCCCTGATCCTTCAAAAAGCCCAACGCGCTGTCAAGCGGCATATCCTGAAGCGCAACCGTCAAAACGCCAAGCTTCATAACACATCTTCCTTTCTTATTGCTTTTCTGCCGGAGCGGGATTCGGGCAGGTCAGCACCGAAGCACGCGCAACCGGTGCCGCCCATTTCACGGCATTCTGCAAGATCTTTACGATATACGGATTATAATAGTTCGCATATTCCTCATGACCGGGCTGGAAGTAGAAAACCTTTCCGTATCCGCGGTGATAGGTTACGCCGCTTCGGAACACCTCGCCGCCCGCAAACCAGCCCATAAACACAACGTCGTCAGGCGTGGGAATGTCAAATGGTTCGCCGTACATCTCCTCATGCTCGATCTCGATATACGGCGGCAGTCCCTGTGCGATCGGATGCGCCGGCGCCGCAACCCACAGGCGTTCACGATCGTTATCGCGCCAATTCAGTGTGCAGGAGGTGCCCAAAAGCGCTCTGAACGGCTTTGACATATGCGCGGAATGCAGGAAAATAATCCCCATTCCCATCTGCACGGCTTCCTTGACCATGTCGCTGATCGCATCGGGCACCATGTGGTGAAGCGCATGCCCCCACCAAAGCATTACGTCTGTCTTTGCCAGAATTTCCGGAGTGATCCCTTCATTGATGGTGTCCAGCGTAACAATGCTGATCTGATTTTCCGGGCTTTCCAGCGCTTCCTTCAATGCGCCGTGAATGCCGGCGGGATAAACCTTTTTCATCCAATCGTGCTTGTCGTGCTCGCCTTCATTATAAATCAGAATATTCATATTCTCAACTTCCTTTCCGTGGAAAATAGGGCAGAAACACCCGTTTCCGCCCTATTTATCTCAGTTGCATTCGACTGCCTTGCCCGTTCTGGAGGACTCATAAATGGCCTCCAAAATCTGCGTAACGACCATTGCCTGCTCGGGTTTTACAACAAGCTCCGTTCCTTTTTCTACAGCATTAAGGAAGGTAATCAGCTCGTTGACGGAGGGATTATCGCCCGCCCCTTCAAAGAAGGCTACGCCGCCGCCGCTCAGATCAGGCTTCATGACGTACTGCTTATTGCATTTTACACCGTTGATACGCAGGCCGTCCTGCATATCGGCGCCGGCTTTCGTGCC
The DNA here is from genome assembly GCA_018376855.1 of Clostridiales bacterium. Taxonomy (GTDB): domain Bacteria; phylum Bacillota; class Clostridia; order Christensenellales; family QALW01; genus JAHAAN01. Next base: position 6,349 of record JAHAAN010000072.1, read on the forward strand.
GCAAAGCGTGGTCTGTGCCTCGCGCACATCCAATGTGTTGAGCGCCCAGCTGCTCTCCAGCACGATCGTCGCGCCGTTTTCCATGACAATGTAGCCGAACGCGCTGTCCTCCACGGTGAACTTTTCAGGATCCCAATTCTGCCATGCGTTGGCGTTCTCCTTCTGGTCGCGGAGCTTTTTAAACACGGAACCGACCACCAGCTTCGGCTTATAGTTATCCATGCACCAAAGCGTCAAATCCAGCGCATGCGTTCCGATGTCGATCAGCGGACCGCCGCCCTGCTCATACTCGTCCAAGAACACACCCCATGTGGGAACCGCTCTGCGGCGAACCGCATGACCCTTCGCATAATAGATCTCCCCAAGCTCACCCGCATTGCACAGCGTCTTGAGGTACATCGAATCGCTCCGGTAACGGTTCTGATAGCCGATCGTAAGGATCTGGCCGGTACGCTTTGCGCACTCTACCATGGCCTTTGCTTCTGCATAGGTCTTGGCCATCGGCTTTTCGCAGATTACATGCTTGCCGGCCTCCATTGCGTCAATCGAAATAAAGCTGTGAGAGCGATTTGGTGTGCAGACATGGATCGTTTGAATGCTTTCGTCCTTGAGCATCTCTTTATAATCCGTATAAACCTTAGCGCCCTCCGCGCCGTACTGCGCGCATGCCTGCTCGGCACGCTCCTTAATAATATCACAGAAACCCACGACCTCCACGCGATCCTTGCAGGCTGCCAACGCAGGCAAATGCTTTCCGTTTCCAATTCCGCCGCATCCGATGATACCGGCTTTAATCTTACTCATAATTAACACCTCGTCATGATTTTGTTTTATATTTAAGCGCCTAAGCGCATAAACATCTCTTTTTATATTGTAGACTGACGCCGAACCAATGTATGCGGCAGAATCACCTGCCGAACCGGCTCGCTGCTGCGGAGCGTTTCCGCTCGGTGCATAAACAGCTCCACCGCCATCTTTCCCATCTGCCCTCTGGGCTGATGGACGCTTGTAAGCGTAGGCGTGTACATAGACGCTATTGTAGAATCGTCAAACCCAACCACGGCCAAACCGTTCCTGCCCACGCGCATTCCTCGGTTCAGCGCTTCCTTCACCGCGCCGATTGCAATCGCATCACTCACGGAAAAGATCGCAGTGGGCGGCTCCGGCAGCGCCAAAAGCTCCGCCGCCGCCTTCATGCCGCTGTGATAGCCATACATTGTATTGACTAAATATTCCTTTCTTGCTGCGATTCCGTGATGACGCAGCGCATCATGATACCCTTCCTCGCGTTCCATCGTGGAGCCGTAATGCCGCTGGCCTGAGATCATGGCAATGCGCTTATGTCCGCACGCGATCAAATGCTCCACCGCGTCGCACGCGGCAATATGATTATCCACCGAAACGCTCGGCAGTTGCGCACCGCGAACGAACTCGATGCACTGCACAAGCGGATAACGCCGCGAAAGCGCATTCAGCTCCGCAGCCGGCAGCGACGATGCAAAGAAAATAGCTCCGTCCACATAATGGTTCTGCAGCATTTGCAGCAGATGCCGCTCCGTATAGGGATCGTTGTTGGTCGCGCATGTCAACACGGTAATGCCGTAATGAACGCTTTCCTCCTCAATAGAAGAAAGCACCTTCTGGTAAATGGGGTTGGACATCGTCGGCAGCAACACCAGCACCTTTCCCGATCGCGAAAGACGAAGCCCTCTGCCGAAAGAGCTGGGGCTGTAGTTCAGCTCCTGCACCACGTTTTCTATCGCAGCGCATTTATCTGCACTGAGCAGCGCTTTATTGTTGAAGTAACGCGAAACCGATGCGATAGACACGCCTGCCCGCTTTGCCACATCCTTAATCGTTGCCATGCCCGCTCCTATGAAATCGTTTACATTTTCGGTTTATATGTTACCATACCGTTTGCAAAAGTCAACCCCTTATTTCTGTTTTCATAAATTTTCATACACGTTTTCTGAACTCCGATGGAGTCCTTCCTTCTTCTCTCTCAAACAGGCGGATAAAATGAGCGCTGTCATAAAAACCGCAGTCGGCGGCAATTTCGGAAATCTTTTTTTCGCTTTGAAGCAGCAGCAGCTTGGCCTGCGCCATGCGCCTGCGCAAAATATATTTTGCGGGCGTCTGCCCCGTAAGGCATTTAAAGGCCCGAAGAAAAGTGGAGCGCGACATTCCGTTCTTGCGCGCCAGCTCCTCAACGCGAATTTCTTCGGAAAGATGAACGTCTATATCCTCCAAGCACTCCGCCACGGCATTGAAATAGACGCTTCTGCTCTGCTGATCGTTTAAATACTGCTCCCTATATCTTTGGCAAAGAAACACCACGGCATACAGCGCCAGCGCATTCGCCATGATATTTTTCTCCGGCCTTTCATCGTAATACAGCCCTGAGATCAACATCAACACCGGCATCAGCTCATCCAAGCGCTTCTGATCCAAACGCAGAAAGCGCCGCGGAGCCTGCTCGGCAAAACGCGGCTCCATGCGAAGCTGCGGTTCAACGGTGAAAAGCATAGTATATCCCGGCAGCACGCCCAGCTCCGCGGTATAGCGCTGAAAAAAATCGCTGTGGATCAGCAAATGATAAATGTCCAACTGCTGCGCCGCAGAGTAACTGTGGCTCACGCCCGGCGGAATAACGAACACATCTCCCGCCGTAATTTCATACTTGCCCATACCCAAGCAGTGCGTTCCTTTCCCGCACAAAACAATATTCAGCTCGCAAAAATC
>JAHAAN010000073.1 GCA_018376855.1 Clostridiales bacterium
TGGAGGGCACCTTTACCGCAACAGAAGCCGGCTGCTCGGTGTTGACGGGAGAGAAGGACGGAAAAAGCTATACGCTCCTGATTTCTGCCAAGAATACTTCCGATAAAGACTATGTGCTGTACTACAACGATTTTACCGGCGCGGATCCACTTTCAAGCTTGACTGCGCTCAAGGGCGGAACAAGCGGAATTTCCGTTGCGGACGGCAAGCTGACGATCACTACAGCGGCAGAGCGCGTGCTGCTGCCGAAGTATCTGTCTTGCGTCGGCAATTACCGCATCGACGTGCAGTGTACGATCAAGAACGCCAACGAGGCGACTCGCTGGGCTTCGGTGATGTATCGCATTCAAGATTATAACTTCCCATATTATCAAATGGCAGTACGCCAGGGCGCAACAGCGGCAAACGGTGTGGAATTTGCAGTAAGAACACCCTCCGACGCTTGGGATGTGCGCTATAAAAGCGCCTTTTCGGAAAGCATTGACGCTTCCAAAACCTATACCCTTACAGTAACGGCCTACGATAACATTGTAACAGAGAGCATTAACGGAACGGAGCTGATTGCATTAAGCGATGCGGAGGATTATTCCGCTGGCGCTATCGGCCTTCAGGTAAACGGCTGCGCGCTGGAGGTCAGCAGCATTAAGGTTTCTCTTCAGCAAAGCGCGCCTGCAATCAAGCCGGCGGAAGTAGAAACCAGCGACGCGGTAGCCAATGTTCGCGTGCCGGAAAGCTATCTTTCCACTACGCCGGCAATCCTTTCGTATGTAGAAAGCAAGGAGGATTTGGAATCCATAGGGCAGGACTCGCCTTCTAACGCAGTTTTTACTATAAACGATGATTTGAACGCAGTTGCTCCCAATGGGAGCGTCATAACGGATTTTGACGGTGCGATCAAAGCGCTGGACGGAAAAATCATTCCGTGCTTTGTGGTGGAAACTGAAGCCTGCGCGGAAAAGCTGGCTGCCAAGCTGAAGGAAAATAAGATCAAAGACGTTTGCATTTTCTCCAAAAATGCAGAGGCCGTCACTAAAGCACGCAAAAAATACAGCATGGTCCGCGGCGGCGTGATCTTTGATTCGGTAGAAGCAACGCCGGAAGCATGGCTCGCAGTTCGCGGCACGGTCAATGCAACCGGTTCGCACATTGCGATCCTGCCGGCGGAGGCGGTTACAAAGGAAGCGGTTGATTACCTGCAAAAGCGGCTGATCACCGTATGGGCCGCCGCTCCCGCGCAGGAGAGCGAAGCAGCCGCAATGGAACTGATCCTTTCCGGCGCACACGGAATCTTAACGCGCAATCGAAGAACAGTGGAAGCTTGCTTCACGAAATATTTTCCGGAGGACGGCTATTCCTTCACCCGCCAGATCCTTATCATCGGTCATCGCGGCGTTCCTTCGCTGATGCCGGAAAACACGGTGGAAGGCTCGCAGAAGGCTTATGAGCGGGGCGCCGATATTGTGGAAAACGACGTTCAACTGACTGCGGACGGCGTAGCGGTCGTAATGCACGACGGCACGATTGACCGCGTAACGAACGGAACCGGTCAAATAGCAAAAATGACGTATGAAGAGCTTCAGCAATATGTAATCAATACGCATTCGGCTTATAAAGATATCAAGATCCCAACGCTGGAGGACTATTTTAAAGCCTTTAAAGGCAACGGAAAGCAAATCTTTATCGAGATCAAAGAGGCTGCCGCCAAGACCGCCATTGAAACTGCGCGGCTGATTCGCAAGTATGACATGGCGGATCAAGTTTCGATCATTTCCTTTCATCCTTCCGCATTGAAAAAGCTGCATTCGGAATACCCCGAAATTTCCGTGGGTTATTTGTGCGGAGGGCTGACAACAACGGCCTCGCAGGCTTTAAAGGATCTGGAGAAGGTTTTAAGCGCGGTGCAGAGCAACGGCTCCACCTTTAACCAAAGCCTTGACGGCTTGACGCCTGCCTTTGTTGCGCAGGCCTCCTATCGCGGAATTACGATTTGGCCGTGGACCTTTGGGGATAATCTCGCCGCGTTTGCCAACTGCTACTTAATGGGCTTGAACGGGCTAACAACAAACAATTCGCAGATGGCGTCCAATATGATCAAATCTGTCGTCTGCAAAACAGAAAAGAGAACGCTCAAACCGGGCGAGCAGGTCTCGCTGGATTTCTCATCCGTAACCTATACCGATAAAGAGACGGCATTGGGAAGCGAAGCCAAGCTTGTGTTTTTACAGGGTGAAGATATTGCGACCGTGGAAGGAAACACTATAACCGTAACCGGAGAAGGCGAAGTAAAGGTATTCTGCCGCGTTGCTTCCACACTGAACAGAAAAACGGTTTATAACTACTCGCCTGTGATCACACTGACCGTACAAAACGAACAGGCTGGTCCGTCCGGAACACCCGGAACCACGGAAAATCCCGAAGCCGGTTTCCCCGAATGGGCGATCATTGTCATCGGCGTTACAGCGATTGCAGCCATAACGGGCGTTATCATTGCCGTTATCAATAAGAAAAAATAAGAAAGTTATAAGAAAAAGAACTGCATTTTTACAGATGCAGTTCTTTTTTGTATAAGCAGGATCAGTGATATTCCGGCATCCAGCCTTTGTGCGCCTCAAATAGATCGTTGCACATAGAAACAATATCGTCTAACGAAAGCTCTGCGGCGGTGTGCGGATCAAGCGCGGCAGCCATATAAACATCCTCTTTGCGCAGCGATTCGGCCGCCTGAATGGTCAGCAGCTGCGGGTTAATATTGGTACGGTTAATTGCAGCGCACTGTTCCGGCAGATCACCCACAAAGCAGGGATTTAAACCGTTGCGGTCTACCATGACCGGCACCTCTACGCAGGCGTTCTGCGGCAGATTTGTAATTAAGCCGGTGTTGAGCACGTTTCCGTGAATGCGGTAGGGTTCGTCCGTCAATATGGCTTTTATGATATACGAAGCAAATTCATGCGTTTTTTGGTGTTCAATATGAGGATTATTTACTAAGCTATCGCTCGTATCGTTCCACCATTTAATTTGTGCAATACAACGGCGCGGATACTCGTCAAGCGGAATTTTAAAGCGGTCAATAAGCTCCGGATAGCGCTCTTTAATAAACCACGGAGTATACTCGGAGGTATGTTCACTGGATTCTGTTATATAATAACCAAAGCGTTTCATTATTTCCAGGCGGACAAGATCGTTGCCGTCCTTATTATAATCCGGCGAGCAGGCGCGGCGTTTGATTTCCGGGTAAAGGTCGTTGCCTGCAAGATCTGTAATCTTAAGCAGCCACGCCTGGTGATTGATGCCTGCAATTTCCCATCGGCAGTTGTTTTCGTATTCATTCATACCTACAACATTTAAAAGTCCGTTTGCGCAGACTTGAACCGAATGGCACAGACCGACGGTTTTAATGCGGGTATAACGCTGCAAATAGCCTGTGAGCATAGCCATAGGGTTAGTGTAGTTCAGCAGCAGGGCGTTGGGACAAAGGCGCTCCATGTCGTTGGCATAATCCTTCATAACCGGAATCGTGCGCAGGGCGCGGAAAATTCCGCCGATGCCGAGCGTATCTGCGATCGTTTGGCGCAGGCCGTATTTTTTGGGGATTTCAAAATCAGTGATCGTACAAGGGTCATAGCCGCCTACCTGCACGGCGTTGACTACAAAGTCAGCCCCTGTAAAGGCCTCGGTGCGATCCAGTGTGCGCGTGATGTGCGCCTTTCCGTTCGCAGTTGTGTTAATGTTGTTGAGCAGCTGATATGATTCCTCCAACCGCTTGGGATCTATATCAAACAGGCATACGTCGAATGCTCCCAGCTCGGGGGTGAGAATACAGTCCCCGATCACATTCTTTACAAATACAGTGCTTCCTGCACCGATAAAAGTTATTTTCATCAACAGATCCTTCCTTTCAAAACTTATGCTTACATTATAATGGGTTTTGGCCAAAAGAAAAGAGAGTATGGTTGCAGAAACTTGATTTTATGTTGCCAATATGATATACTAAAGCTTGAAAACGGAGCGTGGCAAAAATGAAAAAAGTTGAAATAGAAGAGTTTTGGCCTGAGAACAGCAGCCTGAGCTTCTATCATGCAGGCTGGGAGATATGCGAGCCGGGGCACAGCTACGGCCCCGCAGTGAGGGATCATTATTTAATTCATATTGTTTACCGCGGAAAAGGCGTTTTTCAAACAAAGGAAGCAACCTTTCAGCTTCACGGAGGGCAGGCTTTTTTGATCGCGCCAAGCCAGCTTACTGTATATACGGCCGATAAGCAGGAACCGTGGGAATACGGATGGATCGGCTTTCATGGCGGAGAGAGCGAGCGCATTCCCGAACAGCTGGGGTTTTCGCGGAAACTTCCTATTATATCGGTTCAAGATACGATACAGGTGCAGCGCTGCGTTCGGGAGCTTACCGTATTTAACGAAGAACGAAGAAATCCCTTTGCGAGCAAAGCAAAAATCTATGAACTGTTTTCGTTGCTGACAGAAAAAGAGGATATGATCACCAATGAGGAGCTGGTAAAAGCGGCGGAAGAGTATTTCCGCAGGAATTATTCCAATACAACATGCAGAATCACAGAAGCAGCGAAATATTTAGGGGTAGATCGCAGCCAGCTGTTTCGGCTGTTTAAAAAGTACAGAGGAATTGCACCGCAGCAATGTCTTCTTCAAATTCGGATGCAACAGGCGGAAGCTCTTTTAAAAAATTCGAATCTTACAGTAACGGAAATTCTGTATTCATGCGGCTTTTCGGATGCGTGTCATTTTTCCAGAAGCTTTCTAAAGCATACGGGGCTGTCGCCACGCGAATATCGGCGGCAGGCACAAAACCAATAGCGGCAAGCAGGGCGCGAGGCGCACGCACCGGCAGCCTCCTGCGGAGGCATGCCGGCGGCCCCATTCAGGGGCGGCGCCACTCCGCGCCTGCTGATTGCTCCGCAGAACATCCGTAAAATCAAAGCCGCATAACGGATAAAGCACTTATTTATTTACGCTTGCTCGGAAAGAATCTCCCACCGTTCGTAAAGCGCAGCAAGCTTTTGCTCGGCACTTTTATATTCCTGCTGCAAAGCAAGCATGGCGGAGGCGTCGGAATAGGTGGCCTGATCTGCAAAGCGTTCCTGCATGGCGGCGATCTCTTCCTCGGTACGCTCAATTTCACGCTCCGTTTCGCGCAGCGCCTGCGCCTTCGCTTTTGCCTCCGTTCGGGACTGCCGCTCTTTTGCCCGCAGCTTCGCTTCGGCGGTTTTAGTTATGGCCGGCGCGCTGTTTTCTTCCGCTCGGGGCGCGGAAGCCTCCCGGTAAGCGTCGTAATTGCCCTCGTAGCAGGTAAGCGCGCCGTCCTTCAGCTCCCATACGGCGTCGGCTGTTCGGTTAATGAAATAACGGTCATGCGAAATAACAAAAAACGTTCCTTCAAAGCGGCTTAACGCATCTTCAAGAATCTCGCGGGAATCCATGTCCAGATGGTTGGTCGGCTCGTCCAGCAGCAGAAAATTATAACCGCCCAAAGAAAGCTTGCACAGAGAAACGCGCGCTTTTTCTCCGCCGCTGAGCAGGGCGATCGGCTTAAAAACCTCTTCGCCCTTGAACAGCATGGAAGCGGCTGTGTTGCGGATCTGCGTTTGCGAGAGGCGGCGATCAGCCAGCCAGATCTCATCCATTACGGAATTCTTAGGGTCAAGCCCCTCCTGCTGCTGCGCATAATAGCCTGCATCTACCTGCGCTCCCCATTTTAAAGCGCCTGTGTCGGGCGCTTCCAAATTCAGCAGCAGCTTGAACAGCGTGGTTTTTCCCGCTCCGTTAGGGCCGATCAGCGCGATCCGCTGCCCGGAACGAATGGAAAAGCTCAAGCCGCAAAACAGTGTTTTTTCCCCATAGCGTTTGGAGAGATCAGAAGCCGTAAGCACCTCAGTGCCGCTTCTGCGCGCAGGCGAGAAGGCAAGGCGCATGTTCTCCGTTTGCTCGGGTGCCTCCACACGTTCCATGCGCTCCAACGCCTTTTCTCTGCTTTCGGCGGCCCGAATGCTTTTTTCACGGTTAAAGGAGCGATACCGCTGAATAATTTCCTCCTGCCGCGCGATCTCCTTTTGCTGTTCGTCGTAGGTTTTCTGTTCTATGCGCTTTTGCTCCGCGCGCTTTTGCCTATAGGCAGTATAGTTCCCTTTGTAGCTGTATAAATGTCCGTTTTCGATTTCTGCGATTTGTGTGCAGAGCTTATCGAGCAAATAACGGTCGTGGGAAATAATGATAATAGTGCTTTTGCTTGCGCAGAGAAAATCCGTAAGCCATTGCACAGCCGAAAGATCAAGATGATTGGTCGGCTCGTCCAGCATGAGAATATCGTGGTTTTCCAGCAGCAGGCGCGCAATGGAAAGGCGCGTGCGCTCTCCGCCGGAAAGCGTGTCGGCCGGCCGGTTAAAATAAGCGTCCCCCAAGCCAAGCCCGCGCAGCACGCCGGTTGCCCTGCTTTGCACGCTGTAGCCGTCCGCCTGCTCATAACGGTCGCGCAGCGCGCTGTAACGGTCTGAAAGGGTTTCGTAATCCTCATGGCTTTGCGCCATCTGCTCCTCCATACGGCGCAGCTCGTTTTCCATTTCAAATATGGGCGCAAAAACATCCAAAACTTCCTCCAGCACAGTGCGCGAACCGCACGGCTGCTGCATTTGCGCCAAATATCCCACCGAAACGCCTTTTGCTGTGGTAATACTGCCCGATTCAATCGGCTGCCGGCCTAAAATGGCTTTGAACAGAGTGGTCTTGCCTGCGCCGTTGGCTCCGATCAAGCCCAGACGCTCTCCCTCTCCCACGGAAATCGAGATATTTTCAAGAAGCGTTTCCGCCCCGAAAGCAATTTTCACTTGTTTAAGATCCAGAACGATCAAAAAAATCACAGTCCTTATTCAGCCCGCAGTGCGGTTTTCCACATTGTACACGATAACGCCGCTTTTTTCAAGCGGAATAAAGGCATATGCACCCTCCGTGACGAAGGGCTGTGCGCAAATCGCTCATTTATGTTGCAATTTTAGAAAATTATAACAAAACCGTTGCTTTTACTATTGGCTTGCGATGTGGATTATAGATAATGCGAAAAATAAAAAACTACGGATTTTTAATCCGTAGAATAAAGGGGATATGTTATGATTCATTTTGTATATCGTCAATCATTTCTAACGATATTTTTCATAAAATAATCTGTTACTCTTAAAGTTTTTATTTATCTTAAAGTTTTGATATAAGCATCAATCATGGTGCAAACATTTTCTTTTTGCGCGGGTGTAAGCTGTTCAAGTTTTTTGTGTTAAACCATTATAAAGGAACTTTTTTACCGGCGTCAGCTGACCATATAAAATAAAATCCGCCGAAACATTTAAAGCATTAACAATTTTAATAAACAAACTCAAGCTTGGAAATTTCGCTCCGCGTTCAATGTCTGAAATATAGGTTGGTCCGATGTTCACTTCTGCTGCTAATTGATCTTGCGTAAGCCTTCTGTTTTTTCTTGCTTCTTTGATACGCGCTCCCATTCTGGCCTTATTCATTGCTTATATTTCCTCCACTCATAGCAAATATTAAATATGCTATTAATATAGACGAATAATGCAAAATTGCATAATTCCCTGTAGATAACAATATTCTCTGTAGGTAAATATGATTAATATTAAAATCTAATTTGTTAATTAAAATACTTGAAAATAAAATTTTAGAAAGGACGTATAAATAATGAACGCTATTAGAAAATTAGACAAACTTGGGAGAATTGTAATTCCAATTGACGCAAGAAATTACTTAGGGGTTATGCCCGATGATGAAGTGAACATTCAAGTAACAGATGATAAAGCGATTCTTTTTAACGGGAATCCAAAGCACAAGACCAGCCTTAAACGATTTTGTTTTGGAGATTTGACTTGATATGCTATGATTTGATATAGATTATCTCTATTCTATGAGGTATATTGACTTCTGCTATCAAATAGCTATCACTTAGCGAAACAACTCTGAGTGACTCCCGACACGATATAAAAGAAGTACAATCACATCTTCCATAACTTCGTAAATCAAAAGCCAATCCGATTCTACGTGACATTCACGGCAACCTTTGTATTCTCCGGTTAAGTCGTGATCACGATACTTTTCTTCAAGCGGTTCTCCGTTAGCAAGTTTTTCGATTACCTCAAATAGCTTGTCGGTATCCTTACCTTGCTTCTTAGCCAGCTTTAAATCTTTTTTAAACTGGTTGGTAAACTTTACTTCGTACTTCATACCGCAAGCGCCGCCTTTAAATCATCCATATTGCTGTAGCCTTTTTTAGCTGTGTCACGAGCCAATGCTTTGCCTTCGGCAATAGCGGCAGCAGTAATATCGTTGGGAATGTTCAGTTTTAATTCAAAAGGAATTCCGTTTTCACGGATGGTCTGTCTTAAAAAGATGTTGACAGCAGTAGTCATAGTCAACCCTAATTCCTCAAAAATCATTTCGGCGGCGGCTTTAACTTCTTTATCAGTACGAATATTAAGATTAGTAGTCTCCATAAAAACACCTCCACTCTTATTCTACACTTATTATAATTCATTATTCGTCTGTTGTCAATATAATATGCATATATTAAACGAAAATTTACTCTGTTTTTTAATTATTACTCTGTTATCTCTGGCACAACGCTTATTGATGTTAGCTGGGTAATTTTGTTAATTAGTCCCCGCTTTATTTCATCTATTTGTTTGAATCTATCTGCAATTTCCCGCTGTTTTTCAAGATCGTATGAACCATCAGAAGCAAGAGGGATTGGGACTGTAATGTTAAGACCTTTTATACGTTTTATTTCAATAGCAGGATTTCGGATAAATATTCCCTGCTCGGCGGCATAAATTTCAGCATATTCATGAACATTAAGATCAAAAATATTCCTTAGTTCTTTTGGAATCGTAACTCTCCCAAGCCCGTCCATTTTTCTTATCAGTCCAACGATGTTTTTCATATGCATCCTCCAAGCGATTCGTTACTTTTGAAGTTTTTGTTTATCTTAAAGTTTTGATATAA
>JAHAAN010000074.1 GCA_018376855.1 Clostridiales bacterium
CGGAAATCACGGCCAAAGCAAGGTGGAGTCCGTAAGCGGCACGGTGGACGACCCGGCGTTTGCGGAGCTGCTGGGCGAGCACTATCACAGCCGCCTCAAAGAGGAGATCGAGCTGCTGGACGCTGCCGGAGACGAGCTGGATATGCAGAAGGTCGCCGCCGGAGAGCTGACGCCGATGTTCTTCGGAAGCGCCATGAACAACTTCGGCGTGGAATCCTTTTTGGAAAAGTTTTTGGAATTCACCATGCCGCCTTCCGCGCGCAGGGCGGGAGACCGAATCGTTGAGCCGGATTCCGAGGCGTTTTCAGGGTTTATTTTTAAGATACAAGCGAATATGAATCCCGCTCACCGCGACAGAATTGCATTTCTGCGCATATGTTCAGGCAAGTTTGCGAAGGGCATGACGGTGCATCATGTTAACGCCCAAAAGGATATAAAGCTTGCCCAGCCGCAGCAGTTTATGGCGCAGGAGCGCGAAATGGTGGAGGAGGCCTATCCCGGCGACATTATTGGGTTGTTTGATCCGGGAATCTTTGGGATCGGAGATACCGTCTGCACGGGCGAACGCTTTGAATACGACGCGATTCCGATGTTCGCGCCGGAAATCTTCGCGCGCGTTTCGGCGGTGGATACGATGAAGCGCAAGCAGTTCCTCAAGGGAATTCAACAGCTTTCGCAGGAGGGCGCGATTCAGACGTTTAAGGAAAACAATATCGGCGTGGAGGAGCTGATCGTCGGCGTGGTGGGCATGCTTCAGCTGGAGGTGCTGGCGCACCGGCTGAAGCACGAGTACGGCGTGGAGCTGCGCGTAACGAATCTGCCCTTCCGCTATGTCAGGTGGATTCTTAACGAGGGGATAGATCCTGCGACGGTCAAGCTATCCTCTTCATGCAGGCTGGCATGCGACAGTAAAGACCGGCCGGTAATTCTTTTTGAGAACGATTGGTCTGTTCGCTGGGCGGCGGAAAACAATAAAGGGCTTGAAATGGCGGATATTATGCCCAGATAGGCCGAAATGCGGAAGCGGAAAGGCGGCGGAGATATGAAAAGAACGATGCTTTGTTTGTGTTTGGCGGTTTTTCTGTGCGCGGGATGCCAAACGGCAGAGATTACGGGCACGGCGGGCAGTACGCTTCCGGTGCCGACTGCATCGGAAGCCGGAACGGCGGAGCCGACGGAATCGCGCAGCACGGATGCGCCGGTTACGGACGTGCAGACGCCGCAGGAAACGGCGCCGTCCACGCCGGAGGTTTCCGCTTCGCCCACGCAGGCGTCGTTAAAAATCCCTGCGTTGTATGTTGAAGTGAAGGGCGGGCAGGAGGTTACTTCCACGGAGGAGTATCTTGCGGCGCAGATTTCCGTAGACGCAAGAGGGAGCGGATGGGATTCGCAACTGGCTGCTGCGGCGCAGATCCGCGGCAGAGGCCATTCTACATGGAAGTGGGAAAAGAAGCCCTATAAGATCAAGTTCGATAAGGCGGTTTCCCTTTGCGGTATGCCTAAAGCGAAGCAGTGGGTGCTTCTTGCAAATTATGCGGATAAATCGCTTTCGCGCAACTATGTTGCCATGTCGATGGCGCAGATTTTGGAGGGCTTGGATTATACGCCCGGGCAGGCGCATGTCGAGCTGTACCTTAACGGCAAATATATGGGAGTCTATACGCTCAGCGAGCAGATACAGGTGCATAAAAACCGCGTTGATATTACGGAAAGCGATGCGGCGGATACGGGTTATCTGCTGGAAATCGGCGGGCGCGATGCGGGAAGCGATCACGATGTGCTGAACCGTGATTATTTTATGGCGGGGTTTGCGCGCCAGATCGCCATTAAAGCGCCTGACACGAAAGTGATCTCGCAGGAGCAGCTGGATTATATTATTTCATATGTGCAGGCTGCGAACGACGCCATCGTTGCACATGACGGATACGAGCAGTATATTGATGTAGATTCCTTTATTGATTGGGGAATTCTGCATGAGCTTACATATAATATTGATTCGTGCTACCGGCGAAGCTGTTATATGACAAAGGACGCCGGCGGGAAGCTTAAAATGGGTCCGGTTTGGGATTTTGATCTGGCTTTGGGAAATTTCAGCAAGGATAATCAGAAATACAACGATCTGGCGACGGTAGGGCCGGGCGTTGAGGATCTGCTTGATTATGAAAAGCTTGCGGGAATGCAGTATAATACATATTCGTATGACGATTATTACGTTGTTCTTACATGGATGAACTATCTGCTCAGCGACCCGAGCTTTTACGCACGGTATGCGGCGCGCTGGAATCAGGTAAAGGAGCGGCTTTTGGAAAAGGGGCTTGAGGCGATTGACGAATCCGAAAGATTGCTGGAGGGCGCTTAGCAGAAGAATTTTGAACGCTGGAAGGTGCTTGCCGGCAGGCCGGCGGCGGGCTATTCTTCCAAAAAGACGGCGGCGGTCAAGACCTTTGCAGGATCGGTCGATTATTTGCGGGACTTCCTGAAGCAAAGGTATCAGTGGCTGGATAAGCGGCTGAGTAAAGGGCTGTAAAGGCAGAAAAATGAAAGAGGGCTTTTTATATGGAGGAGCTTTGTGTAAAGCATTTTAAAATTCCTGTGGAGGGCTTGCAGAAGACGTACCGTTTTGCGCATATTACGGACGCGCACCTGTTGCTTTATGACGAAACGGAAACGCCAGAGCGCGCTGCATATGCGGAGCCGAGAGTGGGGCTGTTTTCGGAAAACGGAATCCGCAGCGAGCAGCGATTTGAAATGCTTATGCAGTATGTTCGCGAGCATGCGCAGGAGCTGGACGCCGTGATTATGACGGGAGATATTTTGGATTTTCCATCCGCACTGAATTTGAAGTATCTGCGCGAGCAGCTTGGAAAGCTGTCCGTGCCGGTGATGTATGTGCTGGGGAACCATGATTGGGCGTATTTTGACGATTATCACACGGAGGCTTCCGTCCAAAACGAAAAGCCGAAGTTTGCGGCTTTATGCGGCGGCGATACGTCTATTCAGGCAATGCGTTTCGGGGAATTGACGCTGATTGGCGTGGATAACAGCGATGAAAGGTTTGAGGACGGGTGCGCGGAAAGGCTGGAAGCCTTGCTCAAGGAGGAGAAGAACGTGCTTCTTTGCATGCACATTCCGCTTTATGCCGAAACGCTGCATGAGGATACGGCAGCCTATTGGTGGGGGAAGGATATTACCATCGGCGGAGAAGGAATCTGCAAAAATGAGAATTATCGCGCGGTGCGCCGGCTTGCTGCGACGCCGGGTACGCCTGTGCGGGCAGTGGTAACGGGGCACCTGCATTTTTGGCATCAGGATATGCTGGATGGTACAACTCCGCAGTACGTTACGGCGCTCGCTGCTTCCGGTAATATGGCCGTATTTACGGTGTGTCCAAAGGAGTAATATAATTTAATATAAATAATTAAAAAGTGGGAATCTTTGTTTGCGGACAAGGGTTCTTTTTTCATTCTTAAAATTCGTGCAACCTGCACAACGTTTTTCTTGGCATATTTCCTTGTTCCGACATGAAACGGCGCATATAATAAAAACAGATGGAAAAAATTTACTTAAATTGCAGAAATTTTTAGGGGATATTGTCGTATTCCGTCGTTGAAAACAGAAGAAAAATTAATGGAGGAAAGTGGATGAGCGATGTAGAGATTAGTAGGAGACAAGCTGCGGAGAACAGAACGGAGGAGCTGCTGCGGGCGTTAGACGATATTGCGGCAGGAATTAAAAAGGTCAGAAGAGAGATTCATATCACGGCATCGTGGGGAGCGCCGACGGGGTATCTGTGCTGCTCATTGGAATGCACGAACACAGTGGGACGCTGCAAGATGAGCGCGCTGGAATTGGCGGATAGAATCGTATATTTAAAGCATAAGGAAAAGGAGCTGAGCGAGTGGATGATAGGGCTTCGGCGGGTCATGAGCCAAATGGAGCGTCCGGTAGGCCGAGCGCTTTACTTTCGTTATCAGCGGGATCTGTCGGCGCTGGAATGCGCGGAAGCGCTGCATTGCTCGGTGCGCACCTTTTTCAGGCTTCGCCATATGGGGCTGACGGCTGTGAGACATTATATGGAGAGGACAGAGCTTGGAAAAAGAATTCTTTCAGACGGAACGGGCTGTGCCATACACCGTTATTTTAAATGACTGTCAAAATATGAAAAGGTGCGCATAAGCGCACCTTACAGCAGCGGCGGGAATGAGAAGCTTTTGTTAGGCGATTTGGATCAAGCCTCCGGAAAGCGCTTCAGGTTTTCCACGGGGCATTGCCAGCCGCCGGGCGCAGTGAATACGCCGCCTTCAAACGAGGCGCTCTGCCATGGGCTGAGCGCTTTTTCTTCTGCATTTTGCAGAATATGCGCTTGTACGGAGGGCATATTGCCCTGCAAAACAAGAAAGCGCAGCTCGCCCGTGGAAATATTTCGGATTATATCCGCTATGATAACCACATGCCCCGGGCTTCCTGCAATGATAAAGCAGTCGCCGATTTGAAGATCGTCTTTGTCTGCCGGAAGCAATTCTTTTTCAAGGGAAAGGGTGCTGGCGTACTGGAAGACAGTATGCAGATACTTTTCAAAGCTTGCGCGGGAGGCGTCGGGCTGAGCGGAACGGATCCATTTTACGTCGTTTCCGTTCACGCTGACACGGTATCCCTGCGACCATGTGGAAAAATCACAGTAAAAACCGCTGACAAAATGAAAGCCGATTCGGTCATACCGGCCGGAGGAATAAAGGTATTCCGCGCGCAGATGCATGACGACATCGGCGCATTGCTCTATATCGACGGAGGGAATGTCCCAAGCAAGCACGGCGTCGTGGCGGGTGTTGAGGATCGGTTTTCCGGTGTAGTCATGCACGAGACTTCGGTCGCGCCGCAGGGGAAGGCTGCGGAGAAAAGCGGCAAAGCTGCCCTCCGGCACAGGCACGCGTTCATAGCCCTCCGGCGCGGCGAAGCGAGTCTCGACCGTCATTCCCTCGGGGCGGATCAGCGCTTCGTTGGGGCGGCGCAGCAGCAGAAGGCAGGATACGGCCGTCAGCACGGCGCATGTCAATATGCAGATGAGAGGGATCAAGCGCTTCTTCATAAAAATCACTCCGTTTTCTTAGCTTGCCGCCTTTTTTCCCTGCGGCTGTTTTTTTTTCTTTTTTTATCATAGCAAAAAATTTTTATCAAGGCAACATAAAACGGGGCGCAAGCCAATACAATGAACTATCCGGATGGGAAAGTTTATGGTAAAGAGGAGAGGAGTATGAAAATCTTTTATTTCAGAAGATCGCGTATTTTTGCGTCGATCGCTTGCGTGGCAGTGTTGGCCGCCGTTGCTATTGTCAGTTCGATTTCGCCCGCGGAGGAGGCAGCCGCGCTGACGGGCGGCGATATCAAGCCGATCTACAGCGTGGAAACAAAGGAAAAAAAGATCGCGATCAGCTTTGACGCTGCGTGGGGAGCCGATAAGACGGCCGGGATCATGGATATTTTGGATCAGCATAATGTAAAGGCAACTTTCTTTTTAGTGGGTTTTTGGATTGATAAGTATCCCGATATGGTTAAAACGATCGCGCAGCGAGGCTATGAGATCGGCAATCATTCGCTCAACCACCCGCATATGCCGCAGCTGACAAAGGAGCAGATGACGACGGAGCTGAAAGAAGTCAATGCAAAGCTCAAGGAGCTTACGGGCAAGGAGACCGCACTGTTTCGCCCGCCGTTCGGCGATTATAACGACACGCTTGTAACCACTGTGAATGAGCTGGGAATGCACTGCATCCAGTGGTCGGTGGATAGCTTGGATTGGAAAGAGCTGGGCGTTAAGGAGATGACGGATCGGGTGCTGAAAAACGTTAAGGAAGGAAGCATCGTTTTGTTCCACAATAACTCCAAATATATTCTTGACGCGCTGCCGGGCATTCTGAAGGAGCTGCAAAAAAAATATGAGATCGTTCCGGTGGGAGAACTGATCTATACGGAAAATTATACGGTTGATCGGCAGGGGATTCAGCATAAGGCCGGATAAACTTCAGAAAGGAGCGCGCCGGTATACGGCGCGGGGAGATATGAGTACGGAAATCAATAACATTGCGCATTTTTGCGGAACCGTTCGGGGGGAGGCGCAGTACAGCCATTCAATTTTTTCGGAGCGCTTTTACTCGTTTATGCTCGGCGTGATCCGGCTGAGCGGGCAGGAGGATATTCTGCCGGTCATTGTTTCGGAAAGACTGCTTTTGGATGTGGAGATCACCGACGGTGTAAGAGTCTGCGTTGACGGGCAGCTCAGAAGCTATAACATGATGACACAGGGGCGCAGCAGGCTTGTGCTTCAGGTTTTTGCAAAGGAAATCTGCTTTGCCGAGGAGGGGCTGCCGGATGAAAACAGCGTGTATCTCAGGGGTTATATCTGCAAAACTCCGATTTATCGCGTAACGCCGTTTTCCAGAGAGATCGCCGACGTGCTGCTGGCTGTTAACCGCGCATACGGAAAGAGCGATTATATTCCCTGCATTTGCTGGGGAAGAAACGCAAGATATTGCAGGGATCTGGAAATCTCGCAGTTTATGAGCATAAACGGCAGGTTGCAGAGCAGGGAATATCAAAAACGGATCGACGCGGAAACGGTGGAAACGCGCATTGCATATGAGGTGAGCACCGCCAAGCTGTGCTTGGAGCAGGAAGAAAGCGAGTATTTTGTGTAAAACGGCGCTGCTTGTTTAATCAGATACAGAGCAAAGAGGGAAAGCTCTCTTTCGGTTTTTGTGCAAAAGCCGGAGGGGAGCTTTTGTTTTTTATTCGGATAAAAAATTTTATCTTGCAATGGAACCTAAGATATGTTACACTTTATTCATAAACTTGAGAAGGGAGGTTTTGTCAATGACAAAAAATTATGCTTATATCGGAATTGCGGAGCCTCCGGGATCGGGTAAGTAAAGCACTTGCGGCCCCTGTCGGTTTTCCGGCGGGGTTTTTGTTTTTCGGAGCGCAGAGCTTGAAGGAGGGTTCGGATGGAAAAAATACATGCTTTGCCTAAGGAGATCAAAGAAGCGCTGGCTGAGGCGGGCATTTCGGAAGAAAGCGTGATCGTATGGGCGCGGGCGGATATGGACGCTGCCTGTGAATATCGGGATACCTATCTTGCGGTAACGGATCGGCAGCTTGCGGTGGCGGTCATGCCGGCGGCGGAAAGGCCGGCGGTTACGCTGCGCGGCTATTATGCTGGCGGGCGGATGCGGCGAAGAATGGCACAGTTTGAAGGAAAAACGCCGCAGCAGGTGCAGCTGTTGGATATTGCTGCGCTTTCGGAGCCAAAGGGAGAGGCGTTGGTTGCGGGCGGGCTTTTTTTGCTCAAGGAAAACGGGGCGGAAAAGTGTGTCTGCGCATTCAGCGCGTCGGTAAGGCAGGATCTGCTTCGCCTGATCGACTGCCTCAGGCATCGGATCGACGGCAGCGAATGGAAGCCGGAGGAAACGGAGCAGGAAGAGCGATGCCCCAAGTGCGGAATGCTTTACCCCGAAAAGGAAAGGCGGATTTGCCCGCATTGCATGGACAAGCGCTCTATCTTCATGCGGATACTCGGATATTTCAAGCCTTACCGCAAGCAGGCGGCGGTTATGCTGGCGTGCATGCTTCTTTCCACTGCCGCGGGGCTTATGCTGCCGTACCTAAGCGGAACCGTGCTGTTTGACGGCGTGCTTGCCCGCAGTGAAAGCGCCGCGCAGCTGCTGGGGGCGGGCGGTGATTTTGCGCTTGCGCTGGTGATCCTGTGCGTGCTGCTGGTGGTGATGCGGCTGCTGCAAACGGGACTGACGGTGCTTCAGGGGCGCATGGTTGCAAAGATCGTGCCCAACATGATGCTGGATATTAAATCGGGAATCTTTGACGCGGTCGGCAGGCTTTCCGTTTCATTTTTTGCAAGGCGGCAGACGGGCGGGCTGATGACGCGCATCAATAACGACGCGACGAACGTGATGTATTTTTTTATCGATTGCCTGCCGTTTATGGTAACGAATCTGCTTACGATTTTGATTTCCGGTGTTATGATGTTCTGCATGGACTGGAAGCTGGCGCTCGTGTCCGTGGCTTTGTTTCCGGTGCTGTTTGTCATCAGCTTTCGGCTGATGCCGGTGCTCTGGAGCTATTACGGGCGCAGGTGGCGCGCCTCCAGAGAGCTTAACGCACGCATGAACGATAACCTTACCGGCGCGCGCGTGGTGAAGGCGTTTGGCAAGGAGAAGCAGGAGCTGCGCCGCTTTGAAAAGGTCAATCGCCGGGTAAGGGAATCGGAATTGGACTTGGTAAAGTTTGATAACCGATTTTATGCAATGTATGTGGCGGTGGAGCAGCTGGCGCTGCTGCTGGTTTGGGGCGTCGGTTCCATGATGTTGCTCGGTAGCGGCAGGATTGGCTACGGAATGCTTGTCAGCTTTGTGGGCTATGCGTCGGGGCTGAGCAATCCTATGGATTTTTTGAGCTATGCGTTTCGGGAATGGTCCAACAGCATGAACAGCGCGCAGCGCATTTTTGAAATCCTTGACGCCGTTCCTGAGATTACGGAGGCGGAATCGCCCGTGGCCTTGCCTGAAATCAAGGGGCGGGTGAGCTTTGAAAACGTGTGCTTCAGCTACGAGGCGGGCAAGGAGATCTTAAAAGGCGTCAGCTTTACGGCGGAGAGTGGGCAGATGCTGGGAATCGTGGGGCATAGCGGCGCAGGCAAATCCACGATCGTGAATCTGATTTCAAGGCTGTATGACGTAAGCGGCGGCGAGGTGCTGTTGGACGGCGTGGACGTGCGGAAGCTGCCGCTTAGGCAGCTGCGGCAGAGCGTGGCGATGGTTTCGCAGGAAACCTATATATTTATGGGGACGATTTACGAAAATATCGCTTATGCGAAGCCGGAGGCGGAGCCGTGGGAGGTGCTTGCGGCGGCAAGAGCGGCGAGCGCGCATGAATTTATTATGCGTCTGCCCGACGGGTACGACACCGTGATCGGCGCA
>JAHAAN010000075.1 GCA_018376855.1 Clostridiales bacterium
TCTTTTTACAAAAATATCTTATCACGGACTGAACATGAAGTAAATGCACAAAATTCATATTATTTCACACAAAAATAACCGGATTTATGCCTATTTGAGCGTTTTTGGAGACAAAGAAAAGCTCTCCGCACCAAAATGTGCGGAGAGCTGAAAGCTGCAGCTTTTATTATTCTGCTTTAGACTTCTTGTTTTTGGATACGATCACAACGATAACTACCGCAACGACGATGACCGCAGCGGCGATCCCAATGATCAGCCCCCAAGGAGTTCCGCTCTGCGGCGTTGTTCCGGCTGTGCTTCCTGCGGTTGCAGAGGTTCCGGCAGTGGAAGCGGACGTAGGCTCATCGGTCGGGTTTTCCGAAACAGGAGCGGAAGGGACGTCTGTGGGATTATCGGAGGAAGTAACCACTTTTACGTCTCCGATCTTCTCCTCGGGAAGATTTGTGCCGTAGAAGAAGAAATCGTCGATCAGAAACACCTCCGGCTCGTAGATCATTAAGCCGTTGATGCGCACGCCGATCTGCTCCAAGGCAAGCTGCTTACCTGCAACGTCGGAGCTATCGCGACCGTTGAACATAGCTGTCATAGGGATCATCACATAGCCTTCATAGCCGCTGGGAATGCACAGATGTCCGGGGGCAGTGTATGGGTCAGTTTCTTCCAGCACGCCTTTCATGTCTGTCATTACGGCGCCTTCGGCATCGTCCTTCATCATAAGCAGCAGATCCCCGCCGCTTGAGCCTGTGCCGTAAGGAGCCACGCTGATATCCATCAGCGTATCGTTCTTTACATAAAAACCGATGCCCTCCGCAGCAGCAAACATGTCGCCTGATACAGGCGTGGTTAAATCAAAAAAGAAAGCGTCCGTTAGACCCAAGCCTTCTGTGTCAGCGTCCATAGTCAGAGCGCCGTTCTTTACCTGCGCTTTGACGGGGTTTTGGCCGATAGCCATAGCAAAGGAAAAATATCCGGAATATTGGGATATATCGTCTCCGCTGAAATCGCCGGAATAGTCCTCAAATACATGGATTTTGGAAGCAGAATCCGTCCACGGATTGACGCCGTATTCCGATTCTGCAAACGCTGCAAAAGAACCGATTGTCAAAAGCAGCACGAAAAAAATTGCAGTCAGTTTTTTCATTATCTCCATCACTCCTTTATAAGTATATGGTAATCTTATCATAAGAGATTTTGAGAGTAAATGCACAAAACTAATATGCATTCGCACAATAGTAACCAAATAGGTATATGTTGTAAGCGGAAAAATCTAAAAAGGTAAATAAAAACAGGTGCAAAAATTATCGAGATGATCAATTTTGAAAAAGATACTTGTCTTTACAGTGATATGTGTTATAATATTGTCGAATCATGACGAAACGGTTTTGGGGAGAGTGATTTATGGCACAGAGGGATACGCAAGCACATATGGGACATCGCGCAAGGCTTCGGGCACGGTACTGCGAGTGCGGCTTAGATGCGTTTGCAGACCATGAAGTGCTGGAGCTGCTTTTAACGTATGCAATTCCGCGGAGGGATGTCAATGAACTGGCGCATATGCTGCTCAGTCGTTATGGAACGTTTGCAGATGTAGCGCATGCGCCGATCGAGGATCTTATGCGGGTAGAGGGAATCGGTGAAAATGCGGCGGTGTTGCTTAGCCTGATTGCACCTTTGGCAAAACGGTATGCGGCAGCTCATGGCCGCGAGGCGTTGAAACTGAAAAGCTTTGAGGCGGCTTCGCTTTATATCAAAACGCTTTTTTACGGCGAGCGGTATGAGGTTTTTTATATGATCTGTCTTGATGCGAAGTACGGCTTGATTCAGCCTGTGGAATTGGCGCGAGGAAGCTTGTCGGAGGTGCAGATTTATCCCCGAATCGTGGTGGAACGCGCGCTCAACCTTAATACGCACAGTGTGCTGCTCGCGCATAATCATCCGAGCGGCGATCCAACGCCGAGCAAGGCGGATGTTAATGTAACACAAATCATTGTTAATGCGCTTGCAGGCGTGGATATTCCGGTGATAGATCACATTATTGCGGCAGGGGAGAAAACCTTCGGATTCTCTCAGCATGGGTTATTCGAGCCTGCGCCGCAGGATAGTGATGCGCGCGCCGCGGAGCTGCATTGATTCGGAAGCGGCTGGGATAAGGAACGCCGTTATATTTGAAATAAATGCAGGCGCCGCAGGATTACGAATCATATTATTCTCAAAACCAAAGCTGAAAGTTCTTTTTTCAAAGAGCATAGCTTGAACGGATTTGGGAATTTTTTTTATTTCGGAAGAGCTTGCGGATGATTTGAAAGATAGAAACCGGTTTTGCATTAAATGCATACCCATTTCTATATTATGCACGATTGAGCATATGAACATTTTATAAAAATTCATTGAAATTATGATGTTTTGCTCTTGAAAGTGCAAAGGCTTGATGCCGCAGGCGGGAAATTTGCATATTATAACATTGCGCGTGATGCCCCCGTTCCCTTCCGGGGACGGCTTCATCCCGAACTGCGAAAAAGCCTGCGGACTTTTTCACAGCTCGGCGAAGCGGTTGCTTCGACGCGCTGTTGCAAGCGATCACAAAATCGCGTGCAAGCAAGCTTTCAGACGATTTTGTTCTGCTTTAAACATTGCGCGTGATGCCCCGCCCCCTTCCAGGGACGGCTTCATCCCGAACTGCGAAAAAGCCTGCGGACTTTTTCACAGCTCGGCGAAGCGGTTGCTTCGACGCGCTGTTGCAAGCTTCAGATAATTTTAACTTATTTTAAATGATGTGCAGAGGCGATTCGGCGGGCAGCGGTGTTTCTAAGCAAGTTGGCTATTGCGAAGAGCGGCAATTTGGGGTATAATAAGCTAAGCCGTTTTAAAGCGGAGCGCTGCGGAGCGAATCGGCATTCTTTATTTTAAATAAAAGGGGTTTTGAAAATGAAATTGATTATTGCAATCGTTCAGGATGAGGATGCAGGGCGTTTGGTCAGCGCGCTTATGGAAAAAGGCTACGGCGTAACAAAGCTTGCAACAACGGGCGGATTTCTGCGTGCGGGCAATACCACGCTTCTGCTTGGTGTAGAGGATGAAAAGCTTTCGACGGCGCTGGGGCATATCGAAAAGATCTGCAAGAGCCGCCGGCAGTTTGTTAATTCAAATATGACTTCGCTGGATCCGGCTATGGGCATGGGGCTTCCTTCCAATATTGAGATCATGGTTGGCGGCGCGACGGTATTTGTGCTGGATGTGCAGCAGTTTCAGAAGTATTGATCGGTATGGAGAATAAGGATTACAATTTACTGCTGCATTCGCGTGTGTTCGCGGATCTTTCCCATGCGGTGAATCACGGGAGAGTCGTTCATGCTTATTTGATCCTTGCGCCTGACGGAGCAGGAAAGAAAAGCCTTGCGCGCCTTATGTGCGCGGCTTTTTTGTGCAGAGAGGCGGACAAGCCCTGCCTGCAATGCAATGACTGCAGGCGTGCTTTGACAGGCGCTCACGCGGATATTCATGTGCTGCGTCCTTCAAAAAAGAGTATATCCGTGCAGGAGATTCGTACATTTTCGGAGGAGGCAGCGCTGAGCTCTTATGAAGGCGGAAGGCGCATGTTTGTGATCGAGCAGGCTGATACCATGACGGCGCAGGCACAGAATGCGCTTTTGAAAACGCTTGAGGAGCCGGAGGAGGGAACGGTCTTTTTGCTGTTGGCGCAGAACGCGCAGCAGATGCTCAGCACGATACGTTCCCGCTGCTGTCCGGTGAGGATTCCGGAATTCACGGCTGAAGAGATCGAACAGCAGCTGCGGCTGCGTGGTGCAATGCCGGAGGAGGCAAGGCGGGCGGCTGCGGGCAGCATGGGCGTGATCGGCCGTGCTATCGCATTGCTTGGCAGCAAGGAGTATGAAGCGCAGTTTGCCGCTGCGCAGGAGATTTTGCGCATGTGCCGTGAGGGCGCGGCGCCGGCGCAGGTTTCGGCGCTGCTCAATGCGCAAAAGGAACGGATTGCACCGCTTTTGGAATTGCTTTGTTCTCTGCTTTCGCAGCAGCTTTCACAGCAGCCGTCTGCGGAAACGCTGGCGCGTTTGTATGCGGCGGAGCGGATGCAGCTTCAGCTCAAGGGGAATATCAACTTTGCTTTAGCGGCCGATATGCTGGCTATTGCATTAATTAAGGGAGAAACAGTATGGCAAAAATCATAGGCGTGCGTTTTCGCAACGCCGGCAAAATCTACTATTTTGATCCGGGGCGGTACATTATTAAAGAAAATTCAGCCGTTATTGTGGAAACGGTGCAGGGAATAGAGTATGCAGACGTTGTGATCGGCACGCGGGAGGTAGCGGACAGCGAGATCGTTGCGCCGCTTAAAGGAATTGTGCGCGTTGCAACACAGGCAGACATTCGGCAGGCAAAGCAGCAGCGGGAAAAAGAGGCTTTGGCGTTTGCAGCTGCTGAAAGCAAAATTGCCGCACATAAGCTGGAAATGAAGCTGGTTCGCGTGGAATATGCTTTTGACGGTTCTAAGATCGTTTTCTTTTTCACAAGCGACGGGCGTGTGGATTTCCGCGAGCTGGTTAAGGATCTTGCGCAGGCTTTCAAAACAAGAATTGAGCTTCGGCAGATCGGTGCGCGGGATGAGACTAAGCTGCTCGGCGGCTTAGGCATGTGCGGTCAGCCTTGCTGCTGCAACCGGTTTTTAAATGATTTTACGCCGGTGTCCATCAAAATGGCAAAGGAGCAGGGACTTTCTTTGAACCCAACAAAGATCAGCGGTCTGTGCGGGCGGCTGATGTGCTGCCTGCAATATGAACAGTCCACTTATGAAAGCATCCGTAAGCTGCTTCCGAAGGTTGGGGCAAATGTGCGCACGCCGGACGGCTTGGGCAAGGTCTGCGAACAGTGCGTGCTGAAGGAGGCCGTCAAGGTCAGAATGCTCAATACGGAGGAAGAAAACGATATTCGCACCTATTCCTATCAAGACGTAGAAGCCACTAAAGATGGGGAGAATGCGCCGCGCGAGGAGGCTCGGCTAAAGGTAAAGGCGGAGAACACGCCGTCTCAGTCAGGCAGCGAGAGAAGTGAGGAAAAGAACAATAAGCAGCGCGAAAACCGCGGTAAAGCAAGGCCTGCATCGCCTAAGCCCGATAAAGCAGCGCAGGAAAACGCTAAGAAGAAGGAAGGCGAGCCAAAGGCTGCTTCCGGCGGCAGCGACGCAAAGCAAGAGGGGCACAGCAAGCCAAGACCTCGCCGCAAGCGGAAAAAGAATCCTTCCGCCGGTTCTGAAAGGCCGGCAGCGCAGGGAGGCAAGCCGCAGAACGGGGAAAATGTGTAGCTTGGCGGAAAGCACGCTGAAATTTTATGTGCTGCGGGAAATTTGTGTATTGGCATAGCCGCAAAGCTGTGATATAATAAATATAAGCAATGATTATATTTGGCATAGTACGTTTCGGTTATCATATACTGATTGCGAGGGAGCGGCTTGGAATATGGAGCGTCTTCATTGCAATCCGCAGCTGTAAGCATTTTTCAGGCTTGCGTGTTTTGCAGTAAATTGAATGCTTTAAACCGTTTTTTTTGCGGGGAGGCCGAGTCATAGGATAAAAAATAGCTGTGCGGATGTTTTTTGTTTGTTTTGCAGCTGTTTTTTATAAAGTCTTTGACTTTATGCCGATTCGTGGTATAATCAAGCACACAGAGAAAGGGTGGTGAACAAATATGGCATATAAGATCAGCGACGATTGCATCAAATGCGGTGCATGTGCTGCCGAATGCCCGGTCAGTGCGATTTCTGAGGGCGATTCCAAATATGAGATTGACGCAGATACCTGCATCGAGTGCGGTTCGTGTGCGGATGTTTGTCCCGTTGGAGCTCCGGCTCAGGACTAAGCGTTCCGATACATAACGGGTAGGGCTCCGTTGCGTTGTTCCGCCGCGGAGCCTTTGCCGTTATTATTTCATGTAAAATGAGCATAATAGCAGAGGAAATTTTTTATGCAGCACTTTGTCATTCAGCTCAACGACTATCTCGGGGAGCGTAAAAGCCCGCAGCAGCCTACCCTAACGGCCTATATTGCCCATGCAAGCGCTGAGATCCAGCCGGATATTCAGCGCAAGAGCATCATTATCTGCCCGGGCGGGGGCTATTGTTTTTGTTCGGAGCGGGAAGCTGAACCTGTTGCGCTGCAATATTTGGCGCGCGGATATAATGTTTTTGTGCTTGATTACAGTGTAGCGCCGTGCCAATATCCGCAGCAGCTTGGCGAGGTTCTGCTGGCTGTGGCGCTTGTGCGCCGCAATGCCGAGGCGTGGCATTGCCGCAAAGATGCGGTGGCTGTCATGGGTTTTTCGGCAGGCGGCCATTTGGCGGCAAGCGCAGGCTGCTTGTTCGACCGGGAGGAAGCGCTTGTTCCCATTGGCGTTGCGCCGCAGGAAGCGCGGCCGGATGCTATGCTTTTGTGTTACCCGGTGATTACTTCGGGAGAATATGCGCATCGCGGATCGTTTGATGCGCTTACAGGCGGAAGAAAAGAATTGTTGGAGCTGGTTTCGCTGGAAAAACAGGTTCGACCCTGCACGCCGCCCGCGTTTTTGTGGCACACAGCGGACGATAACTGCGTTCCGGTTCAGAACAGCTTGCTCCTTGCGCAGAGTATGAGCGCGGCAGGCGTTCCGTATGCGCTGCATATCTATCCGCATGGCGCGCATGGCTTGAGCCTGTGCAATGGGCTTACGGCTGCGCCGCAGTGCCCGTGGGCTGTCGAACCAAGCTGCGAAAGCTGGTTGGAGCTGAGCCTGCAATGGCTTGAACAAATTTTTTAATGATTATTTTATGTATATGGGGGCGTTCCGGTTTTGACGGGGGCGTTCAGAGGTACGGTAAGCGAGCTGTGGTTCCGGCCACCACATAAAACAGTCGGGCGTAAATATAAACGCTGATAATAATAAACTTGCTGTAGCTGCTTAATTGCAGCTGCCGTCGGCTCCGGCTGCCTGCAGGCCGGAATACCGGCGTCAATTTTGCAGGGAACGTTACTGCCTTAAGCTTTGCGGGCAGAACGCAAAAATGAAGCTACCGAAGCGCAGAGCCTGTTGACGGGCGCTGCGACCGGGGAAGCCTAAAACATCAACTACGCTCGTAGAAGGCCGTATGGCTGCACCTTCGGACACGGGTTCAACTCCCGTCGCCTCCACCAGAAAACCGCCTAAAATAGGTGGTTTTAATTATTCATGTTGCATTTTGTGTTGCATTTTGGTGTTTTTTAAGCAGAGAATCCGAGTTTTTTGCCATCATATTTGCAAAGTTTTGTTTAGCATTTTTAAAGGTATGTTGGTAAACAGTTTCTATCATTTTTTCTGAAGAATGCCCCATCAGCTCGGCAATGTACCGCTGCGGAATGCCCTTCAACAGGGCTTGCGATGCAAAGAAATGGCGGAGCGCATAAAAGTTAAAATGCTGTTCGTCATTTTTCTGCAGAATGTGTTGCCATCTTTTAGTGATGATATTTGAATTGCATGGATAAACAAAATCGGAGGGGGGTTTGTCTGCACAGTGTTTTTTTAATACAGCGGCGACGGTCTCTCCAAATGGAATTTCCCGATTTCCGGCGAAGGATTTCGGGGGCTTGATCGCTGTTCCGTTTTCCGCTGCTACCATAGCCTGACTAATTGTTACCGTATTGTTCTTAAAATCAATATGCTGCACCTGTAGTCCTGCGATCTCGCTTGATCTCAAACCGAGCTGTGAGGTCAGAAGAAAAGGTAATTCAAAATCAGTTCCGTTTACAAAGGTATATATGCGTTGGATTTGCTCGGCGTCAGGGATATAGAAATCTGTTTTTATTTTTTGGGGGAGTTTGGTGTGGATAGATAGCGATGGGTTATATGCGCCCAATACGGCCGACACAAAGCCGTGTCGGTTACAGATTGTTTTGGGAGAGAGGCCTTCTGCTGCCCATGAGTTGACAAGATCGTTTATTTCGGTTTGTGCAATATCATTTACAAATAAATCGCTAAAGTGGTTAAAGCCCCGCTTGACTAAGCGGCGATATTCTTTCACCGTGCTGGGAGATAGCACTGCATCTTTTTGTGCGACATAGGCAGCCGCAGCCTGCGCAAAAGTAAGCTTATTTGCATTTTCAGCTTGTATATGCGCATTGTTTGCGTACTCCAAGGCCGCATATTCTGCTTCTTTCTTCGTGTCTCCTGTTATGGATTTATATTTTCTTTTTCCGTTTTCATCTTTCCCTATATAGATAATGCAGCGCCATCTGCCTGATGGCAGCTTTTTTGCTGTTGCCATTTGATTGCTACCTCTTTTCCGTAATTTGTATTTTTAGTAAAATTTTAAAAGTACGATTTTAGGGACTATACTTATGTTATAATTGATCTGCAAAGGAGGTAAATATATATAAAATTAGAATAACTGTCCAAAATGATTGGAGGAATTTGAGATGAAAGAAACGATATGTGGTATGATTGAAAAAGCAAGTGCCGATGAACTCAAAATCATTTTAGCGTTTATTAAAAGACTGCTAAAAAGCAAGAATGAAAGGGCGATTTAATCGCTCTTTTTATTTTTGCCAACTATTTACCATCCATAACTATCCAGTATACATGCGACAAATTACGACATACAATGCACTCGGAGGTGTGTTGTATGTTATATACAGACTATCAAGCAAGCCGAGACCTCGCATGGGAAATTTTAATCCACGAGGGAATCACGGAACTGCCCGTAAGAATGGGCAAACTGACAGCGCAACTGGGTGTGCCGGTCAAGTTGTGCAAAATGGATGAAGCCGGGAAAAGCAAAATTTTGAACGGTGCTCCGGCTATTATAATTAACGAAGATGATTCGCCGTTGCGACAAAAGTTTACTTGCGCACATGAGTTAGGGCATATTTTGCTTAAGCATGTGGACAAATACGGTGTTGCCTATCGTGATCCAAGTCCCA
>JAHAAN010000076.1 GCA_018376855.1 Clostridiales bacterium
TTCCGAACGCGTTATAGCCGCAGTATTGTTTGCGATATTGATTCGGCGTCATGCCGGTTTTTTTGCGAAAAATGCGGGTGAAATAAGATTGATTTTCAAAACCGCAAGCTTGTGCGGCTTTTTCTATGCTCATCTGCTCATGCGTCAATAAGGTGCAGGCTAAGGTAAGGCGGCGGGCGTTAATGTATTTTATAGGTGTGCTTCCGGCAGCCGCAAACTGGCGGAACAACTCACTTTCCGATAGCGAAGCCGCGCGGCAGAGAGCCTGAATAGAGATCGGTTCGGTAAGGTGTTCCGCAATATACTGCACGGCTTTTTCCGGCAGGCGCGCATGCTTTTTGGGGGTGGCGCAGCGCAGAAGCAGGTCTGTGATGCGATAAGCGCAGGCGTAGTGCAGGCAGTATTCCGTTTCGCCAAGCGTTTCAAGCTCGCTGAGTGCATCGTGCATGGTATTATTATACTGCTCGGGAAGCTTGGGCGGAAAATCATAAATGTCGTCAAGTCGTTGAATGCCGTCCATCACTGCGGTGAGAAATACATATTGGCAGGCAAATTCGCCGTTTTCATCGGTGCGGTGAACGATATCCTGCAATACGCCGGAGGGCGCAATATAAAATTCCTTTGGGCCGATCTCCACGGTAGGACCGCCGTCATAGGAAAAAATATATTTTCCCTTTAAGCATTCTACTACGGACAGCCATTCTAACCGCTTTATATGGTGAAGCCCGTCAGGGGCGTTGCTCCCGTGCCAGGAGAAGAGATAATCAAAGCTGATTTTCATACGATCACCGTTCCTTTTGGGAGTATTGTACTAAAAACTGAGAGGATTGGCAATTGTTTTTTATTCTTTTGGACTTATAATAACAGGCATAAAACGGTATAAAGGAATGATAAAAATTATGGTAAATTTTTCGTCTGTTGCGGGGAAACTCCCTGTTTCGCTGTGCGAAAGCACAAGGGAGCTTTGCGCAAAGGCGCTTGACGGCTTTTTCGGGCGGCGCGCGCTGAGGAATTCGCATGTTGAATTAACGGAGGTTCCGGAAGGCTTTGAGCAAATGACGCCTCGTGAAAAATACAGTCTTGCGCTTGACAGAATTGTGAAAGAATGTCCGGTTTATTTGAACGACGGCGAGCTTATTGTAGGCAGCGCTTCGCTGGGGGATGCCATTCTTCCGGTTTTTCCGGCACGGTATAAAGGAGAGAGTATGTTCGGATGGGGCACTAACCATTTGACCTTGGGGTTTGATGGAGCGCTCAAGGAGGGAATGGCGGCTTATGAAGAAAGAGTGGAAAATAGGCTTAAAGAAGTAACCGATGCGGAGCAGCTTGATATGCTTCGGAGCCTGAAGAGCTGCCTTGAATCGCTTCGCGTGTGGCATGGGCGGTATATGGCCGCGCTGGAAGAGCAGATGCGGCAGGAGCCGAACGATGAACGCCTGCAAAAGATCTATGAGAATTTGTCGCGAGTTCCGTTTGCGCCGCCGCAAACCTTTTATCAGGCCTTGCAGGGCTTGTGGTTTCTGTTTGCATATGCGCGCCTTGTCGCTTCATGGCCGGGATTGGGGCGGATTGACGAATATCTGTGGCCTTATCTGAAGGAGGATCTCGCGTGCGGACGCACGACGGAGGCGGAAGCCAAGGAGCATTTGGCGCATTTCTTTATCAAGGGCTGCGAATGGGTGAATCTGGAATGGAAGGGCGCTGGCACCGGTGATTCTCAGCATTATCAGAATATTCTGTTGGGCGGTGTTGATGCGTCAGGGAAGGATATCAGCAATCCGCTTACGCGCATGGTGTTGGAAATCGTGGCGGAACTTCCTATCAGTGACTTTCCGATTGCGGTGCGTGTCAATGAGCAAACACCGGAGGATATATACCGTCTGATCGCGTTAAACACTTCTTTGGGCGGCGGCGTGGTAGCGGTTTATAACGAAAGCGTTGTGCTGAAAATGCTGCAGCAATACGGCTATCCTCTTGAGGATGCCGTGCGCTTTGCCAACGACGGCTGCTGGGAGGTACAGGTGCCGGGGAAAACTTATTTTACTTATACGCCCTTTGACGGCTATGCTTTGCTGCAAAAGGACGTGCTGCGTCTTGGTGAAGAACAGACGCCGTTGTATGAGAGCTTTGAGAAGCTGTATGAAGCATACATTTCCCGTTTAACGGAGCTGATTCACAGTATTGATCAAAATTACGATCAATGCGCTGCGCTTCCGGGCCCACCCTCTCCGTTTACGGAGCTTTTGGAGGAGGGCTGCTTGGAAAAAGCAAAAGGATATTATGAACTGGGGCCGAAATATAATGTGCAGTCGCCTCATTTCGGCGGCTTTGCGGATGTAGTCAATGCGTTGTTGGCGATTAAAACGTTTGTGTATGACCGGCAAGAATATTCGCTTTCCGAGTATGTCAATATGCTTCGCCAAAACTGGGAGGGCTTTGAGGCGGAACGGCGGCAGGCTCTTTCCCTGAGCTATTGGGGGAACGATTCCGCACCGGCTGATGCGCTTGCGCAGAGCTTGTATCACGATTATGTTGATGTATGCGTAAAAGAAAATGAAAAGCTTGTAAACTCAGCATTGTGTCCGGCCGGAATAAGCACCTTTGGGCGGCAGACGGATTGGCGGAACGATCGCTGTGCGCATGCGTTCGGCATGAAGCAGGGCGAGATCCTCAGTGCGAACGGCGGTCCTACGCCGGGTACAGACCTTGCCGGGGCTACGGCAGTCATCAGAGCGCACTGTAAGCTTGATCTTACCCGTATGGGTGGCAGCACGGCGTTGGATATCAAGCTGGATCCATCCGTGTTTAAGGATACGCAATGCGAGGAGGTCGTGCGTCCGCTGATTGACGGCTTCAGGACATTAGGCGGATTTTTCATGCAAATCGACACGGTGGACAATGAACTGCTGCGAAAGGCGCAGGAAAATCCGGATGCATACCGTTCGCTTAATGTGCGCGTGTCAGGTTGGTCGGCGCGATTCATTACTTTGAATAAAGAATGGCAGGATACGATTATTGAACGTACCACGCAGAAGGAGCTGTAATGCAGGGAATCATTACGGATGTTCAGCGCTTTTGCGTGCACGATGGCCCGGGCATCCGCACAACGGTTTTTTTTAAGGGATGTCCTCTGAGGTGCCAATGGTGCCATAATCCCGAAACGCAGCGGAGTACGCTTCAGCCGCAGCTGAGCCGCACGCAGTGCGTGCTGTGCGGCGCCTGCGCGGCTGTTTGCGGGCGTCATGCGGTAACAGAAAAGGAGCACTTGTTTAATAGCCGCGGCTGTGTTTCGTGCATGAAATGTGTTAATAGCTGCGCTTACGGCGCGTTGCGTGTTTGGGGGCGCACAGCGGATGCTCAGGAGCTTGTTGCGGCGGCGCTGGAGGATGCTCCGTTCTATGGAAACAAGGGGGGGATTACGCTTTCCGGCGGCGAGCCTACTATGCAGGCGGATTTTTGTGCCGAGCTGCTACGGCAAAGCAAGGAGCATGGGCTTAATACATGCCTTGAGACCAGCGGTGCGTTTGACGCGGCGTATCTTGAACGTATTGCGCCCTACACCGATCATGTTTTGCTGGATTTTAAGGACGGAAACGCTGCGCGGCTGCGCCGCAACACAGGGCAAGATTTAGAGCGGCTTACAGAAGTTTTGCTTCGTTTGGATCAATCAGGCATCGAATATCAAGTACGTTCCATTATCATTGCCGGCGTAAACGACAGTCCCGGTGATATTCGGCTGCTTCAAAAGTATAAAAGAATGCTGAAGCATTGTTCGCAGTGGCGTTTATTCTCTTATCACAGCTTAGGGCGGGCAAAAGGAGAACAGCTTGGCATAAAGAAGCAAAAGCGCTTTGAACCGGTCAGCCAAGAACATTTGGCAACGCTTACAGCGCTGTTGAATGAGTAAAGAAATCAGCACACTTATAAATCATTTTTTATAAATGTACAACAAACCCGATTCCAAGAATGGAATCGGGTTTGTTTATTGTCCGGAGAAAAGCATCAGCAACACAGGATGTTCCCAAAAGCTTAAGTTATGATTGGAAAAAGGAACTTTTTTGATTTATGATAGAGAAGATCTGCCAACCAAAACAAAAATCAAGGGAGATGAGGTCGTGAAATTTGACACAGAAAGTTTAGCGCGTACACAATGGAATTGCCGGTAATCACCAGCCTCTTTTTGATGCTTTTTATTATACATCCTTCTAATGATGAAAAAAACATTAAAATAACGGATTTAATTTTACGGCTTTTATCAACCTTCGGTATACTCATTGAAGAATCCCGCGACTGTCCAATCGGCATGGTCGTTGATATTGCCGTCGCAGCGGCCTTCGTAGACATACAGGCGTATTTCCTTTGCTCCTTCTGGAATGTCTATATCAAACACATAGTGCTGACCGGTTTTGATGAGGGAAGAGCGGTCAACTTCTACACCGTCGATATAAATATAGAACATCATGGTTTGACCGCCTGTCTTTTCCATGTCGCAACCCGCCGCCGCAAGGAACTTTTGTGCTCCTTCCGGGATGTTCATGATGATGTCAGAGGTAGCGTGAGTGCCGATACCGTGAGAGAATCTTCTTCCGCCAAGACGCAATGCGTTGCCATCGATCGATTTATTCTTACGTATTTCACCCCATCCGGTGGTTGCTTTTGTCCAATCAATATCGGTGGCGAATGTGTTCACAGTATCTTTAGACCAGTAAATAAATCTTTCTTCGGTTTCGGCGTAGCAGATGCCGTCCTGAACGAGATATGCTTTGAGCGTGAGATAGTAGTGGGTAGAAACCGGCACCTCAAACTCGCTCAGCGGAATAGCATCCTCAAGGGTTGAGTTTTTACCTGCCGAAACATATACGGAAGGTGCATCGTATGGACTTGCGGTGAAGCTGACATCCACCTTGTTGCCTGTGGTGATGACTTTGCAAGTGGCAGCGGTAAAGGTTATCAGCGGTTCGCTGTAGTAATTGTCCATGCTGCCGAGATTATATACAGCGGTATAACCGAGTCTTAATAGGGTGCTAAGCGCCTGCGCTGAGCGTTTTGCCGCAGAGCAGTAGACAACGATCGGCTGATTTTTGTCGGGGATTAGATTTCCAATCTCGTCTGCTACTTTGGAATAATCCAAATTGACTGCACCGTCAAGGTGGCCGGCTGCAAATTCCTCGGGAGTGCGCACATCAAGCAGAGCAGCGCCCTTTGTAACAAGGGATTTTGCAGTCATTGGTCCTATGTTATAATCGGACACCGAGGAAATGTTGACGTCAATCTCCCGCATTGGCGTCAGCGGTAAATTCTCACTATTCCAGAGGTAGAACTGCAGCTTGCCCACAAATCCCGCGGGGACTTCCGGCACTATTTCCTCTCTGATTGCACTTTCGCTTGCTTTCAGAGCTTTGGAGTTTATAAAGGCGATATTTCCGTTGCGATCCTTCATAACGGTGTGAAGAAAGGTGTCCTCGCTTGCAACAGTGGCGTTTATGATAGCCTTCACCCCGTCTTTGTCCTTTTTCAGTGTGGGGGAAGAAAGAGTATCGGTTTTGACACTAATGTCAAGGGCAACTCCTTCAACATTGACGCTCTCGTCATTGCCGCGCTTGCGTGTCACAGTCCATCTTAGATATGCTCTCGTGGGAATGTCGCTGGAATAGGTCATAGCTACAAGCTTATCCACTTTTTGTGAGCGTCTGCCGGAAATGTCCTCAGAAGCTATTATCTTGCCGCCTACGATCAACTCGACTCGCATATCTGCCGAGTAGGAACCAATTGCTGCATACAGCGTGCGCACGTTTTGATCGCACGGAGTAGATATTACCATATACGCCCCTACATTGGTGACTCCTACGCCAAGTGTGGACGATCCGCTCTGCCTATCTCCGTCGCCGTTTGTCCATGTGTATCAGGCGGCGGCGTTATCGTATGAAACATAACGGCCGTCGTAATAAAGACTGATTTCCCCGGAGCCGTCCTTCATAGTGGTGCGATTGTTTGCGTAATGAACCCAATCGTACTTTCCAAGGTTTGTCAGATTAACGGAGGAGGGCTTTGCCGAAATTTCCATTTCGGCAGTGGCAACAGAACCGTCCTCTGTAAGAATATCCTTCAAATGATCGTCAGGGGAGAGAGGTGTACCTTCAGCGGTAAGCATCATTGTTCCGTGTGCGGGGATGGTCACAGTAAAGGCGTCAGAAGTGGAGATGTTTTCATGTGTCCACAGGTCATGTACAATGCTTACATCAGCCAGCCCAAGGTCGCTGAAGGAAACGGTCACCGTTGTCTTGGCGTTGGCACGGTTAAGCAGCGCAATGGCTTTTTTGCCCGATCCCGCAGAACCGAGATCCTTGGTCCATGCTTCAACAGAACCGTAATTTGCGGCAACGGTCGCCTGAATGCAGGCGGGGTCTTGATTTATCGCTATCAGTTCCTTGTTGGATATGATGGAAAGAGTCTCATTCGAAATATTGTTAAGATCCATTCCAAGCATTAGGGGAGTGGACATCATGCACCACATCGCAAAGTGGGATTTGTCTTCTTCGTAGGTCATTCCGTTACCTACCTGAAGCATATCAAGGTCGTTGATGTGTCCCGGCCCGTTGTATTTTGCAAGGGGTTTGATGGTGTCGATTTGATAGAGAATGGATTCAAAGGTGTTATTGATATCAGCACCCGTGCGCCAGGAGTCGGCAATATCAACGACCCACTCGCCGGGAAATACCCAGCAGCATACGTTGTATATCTTATCCTCGCCGGTCTTTGCCTCAATATCCGCGATCACGCGGCTGATAGCTGTGTACCGTTCTTTTTGATTGAGATTTAAACGCATACTTCCGCACCAGTCGACCTTAATGAAATCATAGCCCCATTCCGCAAGATAGCGGTTTAGATCCTCCTCGTCGTGTCCGTACAGACCGACATCATCGTTGGTCGTCTCATTATCACACAACCATCCGCAGGTAGCCGCACCGGCGTCGGTGTAAATACCTGCTTTAAATCCCATTGAGTGAAGGGCGTCAGCAAGATTTTTCATGCCTGAGGGAAAACGGTTGGTGTTTATATTAACATAGCCGTCCTTTCCTCTGCCGTTCTGCCAACCATCGTCCACGTTGACAAACATATAGCCCAAATCGTAAAGTCCCAGTTCTTTAAGCCTTTTCGCTTGAGATAGTATGGTTTCTTCGGAAATATCGGTGCGATAGGCGTTCCAGGATGCCCAACCCATGATGGGGGTCCTGCGGGATTCCACTTTAGTTTTTGCCGACGCATCTTCGGCAAAGGAGACAGTGGGGAACACGAGCGGCAACATTCCGCTCATAAGGGTCAGCGACAGAAGTCCGGCCACTTTTCTGTACAGTTTCTTTCCAAATGCTTTCATATTATTTCACCTCTGCTATGTAATTTCCAACTTCGGCGGTCAGTATGATGTACGCCGTCTCACTGCTGCTTTTCAGCTTAATCTCCAGCGTTCCTTTTCCGTCTTTGTCAAGAGCGATCTGGCTTATATCAGACAGACATGTTTCCATATTTTCTGACCATGTGTACTGATACTGCGGGTTGGAAAGCGCCAGCAATGACACTTCTTTCCCTGCGCACTCGGAAAGAGTGATATTTACCATCACACTGTTACCGCTTTTTAAGCAGGTCATGATTCCTTTGTTTTCATCAGGTTTACAACTGCATAGGATGCTGCACAAAAGCAGGACGGCACAAATGCGAATAATTGTTTTTCTCATGACAATTCTCCTATTCTTTAGATTTGTTTTTATTTTACTATTCACAAATCAAATTGTACATGATATAATATTGCACAAACATATAATTTTGTTGTATTTAGGGGTGATAAAATGGAGAGGAACCCAACGCTTCATTTTTGCCAATTCGGGCCGTATAACGAAAATGAAAACTATCGGTGGGGACCGGGAATTCAAGGTTTATACGTTATACATTATGTAAAAAAAGGACGTGGTTTTTTCGAAACCAACGGAAAACGGTACAAAATAAACACCGGAGAAAGCTTTATAATATATCCTGAACAGATAGTGAAATACTATCCGGATACTGACGATCCATGGGAATACTGTTGGGTCAACTTTATGAGTTACAGTGCAAAGAACATTATTGCCATGACTGCGTTCTCTGAGTATCCGATATGTCATAGTGCGAAGGAACTTTCCGGCATTTATGAAAAATTTTTAACAAATGAAAAATACCGGTACGCACAGGTTTACAACAACGGGATGCTGCAGATCCTGCTTGCGGAATATATACGGATATATCCTGCCCACAGAATGGAGTGCACGCTTGATCATATAAATTATGCGTATCAGTGTATTGATGCAGGCTATCAGCGACAGAATTTCGGAGTGAATGAGCTGGCACAGGCTGTGGGAGTGGAGCGTTCGTATCTTTACCGTATGTTTATGGAGATAGAGGGCATATCTCCGAAACAGTTTATCATCGATGTAAGAATGAAAAACGCAGTACAAATGATGGAGCGAGGAGTTACTTCGATACAGCTTATCTCTTATTCCGTGGGATATGAAGACCCATTGTATTTTTCAAATGCATTTAAGAAAAAGTTTGGTTTGTCTCCCAAAAATTATATTAAAACAAAGATTCATAAAAACTGTTAATATAACAATTGTTTTTATTGGTTAATCAACTGGCGTTTTAATAGGTTTGGACCAATTTTCTGTGTAAAGCCAAAAGCTTTTTGGAACTGCTGAGAGTTTGGGGAAGAAGGGTCTTTTTTAGCGCATGCTATATACAAAAAAGCCGCTGCAATTTCTTGCAGCGGCTTTCTATCTGTGTTCTTTATTATTTCAGAATCTTTGCAACAACGCCGGAGCCTACCGTTCTGCCGCCCTCACGGATTGCAAAACGAAG
>JAHAAN010000077.1 GCA_018376855.1 Clostridiales bacterium
ATCTACCAGATTCAAAATGACGTCGGGTTTCTCCTGGATGAGGTAATTTCTGGTTACTACCTCCTCCAATGTGTAGGGGGATAAAGAATAAATACCGGGCAGATCAGTGATGATGACATCTTTATGCCCTTTGAGCTTGCCCTCTTTTTTCTCTACGGTAACACCAGGCCAGTTGCCGACAAACTGATTGGAACCTGTCAGGTCGTTGAACATGGTCGTCTTGCCGCAGTTGGGATTTCCTGCAAGCGCAATTTTAATCGCCATACTCCTAAAACTCCTTTCGCCGCTGAAAACGGTTGTGCTATCAACTCAAAATCAAAAGTTAGTAATAGCTAACCTTATTCCCGAAAAAAACGCGGGACATTTTTGCCAGCGCTTATTCCACTAAAATATTTTCCGCATCGCCTTTGCGGATGGATAACTCATAGCCGCGAACCGTAATCTCCACCGGATCTCCTAACGGCGCTACCTTGCGAATATAAATATCAACTCCCTTTGTGATTCCCATATCCATGATCCTGCGCTTAACAGCGCCCTCTCCATGGAGCTTGACGACCTTAACCGTCTCACCGATCTTTGCCTGCTTCAGCGTTTTCATATTTTTCCCACTCCTTTTATAAATGATCCGGCGCTTTTCATTACACCATGATTTTACAAGCCATTTCCTTGCTGATCGCCACGCGCGATTCCTTGACATTGACGATCAGGTTTCCGCCAATCGTAGAGATCACGGTAACATTTCCGCCCGGAACAAACCCCATTGTTTCCAAGTGCGTCCGCACATCGGGATTTCCTCCGATCCTGCGGATCATGGTTTCTTCTCCCGGAGTCATCAACGTTAACGGCATCATAGACATATCCTCCTTAACAGTAAGTCAAAACTAACCCTCAGGGTAACAAATGGATTAGCATTTGCTAACCGTCTATAATGTTAACACCGACTAATCTATTTGTCAAGAGATTTTTGTCTTTTTCAGCACTCACCGACGAATTTTGCAGGCTGTTCCTCCTGCTCCCCAAAACGGCGGTGCAGCCGCCGTGTCAGCACAAAGTAAAACACAACGGAAAGCGCGGAGGCAACCGCCCATCCGACAGGCCATGACCACCAAATTCCGGCAGCTCCGAAAGCAGGCGCCATCACAAAGGCCAAAACCACACGCAGAATCAGATCGGTAAAGGTAGTAATCATAAAAAGAACCATAGAACCGGAGCCGCGCAAAACGCCGTCCGCCACCAGCTTTAACGCCACGACAAAATAAAACGGAGAAACGATTTGAAGAAATTGAATACCGGTGGGCGCCACCGCCGCCAAATCCTCGGCGGAAACAAACAAACCGATCATTTCTTGACCGAAAAACACAAAGAGCAGCGCAAACGGCAAAACCGAGCAAATCACCATCCCCACGCCGGTTCTAAAACCTGCGCGAATCCTTCCCAGCTTGCGCGCGCCGACATTCTGTGCCGTAAAGCTGGAAACGCCGTTGGCAAGCGTGGTAAAGCTGGTAATGGCAAAGGTATTAAGCCGAATAGCAGCGCTGTAGCCGGCAATAACATCCGATCCATAACCGTTGACAAGACCCTGAATGAACAGGTTTCCCACGGAAATAAAGCTCTGCTGCAATATGCTCGGAACGGCGACCACACTGATATTCCCCAACGTGCGCCACGAAAAAACAGGCGCTTTTTCCGGCGTTTGAATTGCTTTCAGGCGCTTAAACAGCACGGCGGCAGACAGCAGCGAAGCCGCTCCCTGCGCGATAAAGGTGGCCCACGCCACACCGCTCACGCCCATATGAAGCACAGCCACAAAAAACAGATCCAACAAAATATTCCCAAGAGAAGATGCAATCAGAAAATACAGCGGCGTTCGGGAATCGCCCAGCGCAGTAAAAATCCCCGTGCAGATATTATACAGAAAGAGAAAAAATAATCCGCCAATATACACCTGAAGATAAAGAAGCGA
Source organism: Clostridiales bacterium (assembly GCA_018376855.1). GTDB lineage: Bacteria > Bacillota > Clostridia > Christensenellales > QALW01 > JAHAAN01. The sequence goes on from JAHAAN010000077.1 coordinate 1,964, forward strand.
ATCGGAAAAAATCTCGGGCGGCGTATTAAGCAGCGTCATAATACCGGAGCAAGAAATGAAACCGACCACCGTGAGCAGCACACTGAGCGCACAGACTGCAAGCAAAGAAGTCATGATCGCCGTTTTCATGCGCACGGTTTCCTTTGCGCCGAACAGCTGAGAAACGATCACGCAGCAGCCGATATTCGCGCCCGTAGCAATCGCCATAAAGATCATTGTAACCGGAAAAGACGCCCCGACAGCTGAAAGCGCATCCTTCCCGGCAAACTGGCCGGCAATCACGCTGTCCGCCATATTATAAAGCTGCTGAAACACCGAGCTAAGCAGCATGGGCAAAGAAAAAAAGATCAGCTGCTTCGCAGGCTTGCCTTCCGTCATGTCGTTAATCATACGCGCTCTTTCTCCTAACGGTTCGTTTTTTTACATTATACTACAAATCTCCCGAAGCGGCCGACTTTTTTTCAGCAGAAAAAATACCTCAGCATAACGGTTTCGGCGCATTCCGCTTATCTAAAGCTAACAAAATTCATAAAAACCGGCAGGATTCCTGCCGGTTATATCATTTATGATGGTTTCGGCATAAAAAGTTTATTTTTCACACCGACCTCTTTATTTTGCATCCTCACTGCGCGTAATGACAATATTCTTCCCATCGGCATCCATATCTAACAGCACATGCTCGCTCAAATGAATCTTGCCCGCCAGCAGCTCCTCGCTGAGCCGATCCTCCACCGTTTGCTGGATCGCTCTGCGCAGCGGGCGAGCGCCGTACACAGGATCGTAGCCGGTTTTCGCCAGATGCGCCACCGCACGATCCGACACCGTAAGATATACCTGCCGATCCTCCAGGCGTTTGCAAACGTCTTTAAGCATGAGCGAAGCAATCTTTTGAATATCCTCCTCCATAAGCGGATGGAACACGATAATCTCATCCAAACGGTTCAGGAATTCAGGTCTAAAGGCCTTTTTCAGTTCCTGCATCATAATCTCGCGCATTTCTGCATATTCAAAGCCGCCTGCATTCTCCGCCTTTGCGCCGAAACCAAGGGATTTATGGCTCATGACATCCTGCGCGCCGATATTGCTTGTCATAATAATCACGGTATTTTTGAAATCCACCGTGCGGCCCTTTCCGTCGGTCAAACGTCCGTCCTCCAAAATCTGAAGCAGGGTATTAAATACATCGGGATGCGCTTTTTCGATTTCATCAAGCAGCACAACCGAATACGGCTTGCGGCGAACCTTTTCCGTAAGCTGGCCGCCCTCTTCAAATCCCACATAGCCCGGAGGCGCTCCGATCAAGCGCGAAACGGTATGCTTTTCCAAATACTCGCTCATATCAATGCGGATCATGGCGTTGGCGTCCCCAAACAGCGCTTCGGCCAGCGCTTTGCACAGTTCGGTTTTTCCCACGCCCGTAGGGCCGAGAAACATAAACGAACCGATCGGACGTTTAGGATCCTTCAAGCCCGCATACGCTCTGCGAACGGCTTTGGCAACGGCTTCCACGGCCTCGCTCTGCCCCACCACGCGCTGATGCAGCACCGATTCCAAATTCAGCAGCCGATCCGCCTCCGCCTCAGTGAGCTTCGTAACGGGAATGCCCGTCCAAGAAGAAACAATCTGCGCGATATCCTCCTCGGTAACAGAAAGCTTTTCACTGCTGACCGCTTTGTTCCACTCCTTCTTAGTCTGCTCTACCTGCGTGCGGAGAGCTTTTTCCTCGTCCCGCAGACTTGCGGCGCGCTCAAAGTTCTGCTGAGAAACAGCCTCTTCTTTTTCCTTAACAAGATCCTCCAGCTTCTTCTCCAGCTCCTTTACGTTTTCCGGAACAGTAAAGCTTTGAATGCGCTTGCGGCTTGCCGCCTCATCCATCAAATCGATCGCCTTATCGGGCAGGAATCGGTCGCTGATATAACGGTCTGAAAGCGTTACCGCCGCCTTGATCGCATCATCGGTGATACTCACCTTATGATGCGCCTCATACTTATCCCGCAGCCCCATTAAAATACTGACCGCCTCCTCGCACGAAGGAGGATTGATGGTAACGGGCTGGAATCTGCGTTCCAAAGCGGCGTCCTTTTCAATATACTTTCTGTACTCGTTGAGCGTTGTCGCGCCGATCGTCTGCACCTCTCCTCTTGCCAGCATAGGCTTGAGAATATTGGCCGCGTCGATCGCGCCCTCCGCCGCGCCGGCGCCGACCAGCGTATGCACCTCGTCAATAAACAGAATGATGTTCCCATTCTTCTTAAGCTCGCTGATCGCATTCTTAAAGCGCTCCTCAAACTCGCCGCGGTATTTTGCCCCTGCAAGCATACCCGTCAGATCCAGCGCAATCAGCCGTTTGTCGCGGAGCGTTTCGGGAATATTACCCTCCACGATGCGCTGCGCCAAGCCTTCTACCACGGCCGACTTGCCCACGCCCGGCTCGCCCAGCAGCAGCGGGTTGTTCTTCGTGCGCCTGGAAAGGATCTGGATGATCCTTTCCACCTCGTTGTCGCGCCCGATCACCGGATCCAGCTCATGGCCGCGCGCGGCCTGTGTCAGATCTCTGCCGTACTGATCCAATGTCGGCGTACTGCTGTTCTTCTTTCCGCCCTTTGCGCCTGCGCTTTGGGCTGCTTCACCGCCCTGCGCAAGCTTTTCGCGAAGCCCCTGCACGATCTCCTCCGGCTTAGCTAGCTGAGCGACGATATGCGCCGCAACGCCTTCTCTTTCCCGCAAAAGCGCAAGCAGGATATGCTCCGTGCCCACATAGTTTTGCCCCATTTCGCGCGCCTGCTGCATGCTCATCTCCAAAATCCGTTTGGATCTGGGTGTAAAATCAAAGGACTCGTTAATATTATAATCGCCCTTGCCGACTGCCTGCTCAGCGCACTGAATGATTTCCTGCACCGTCAAGCCGTGATCGCGGAGCACCTGACCGGCGACGCCGTCGCTTTGTGAAAGCCCCATTAAAATATGTTCAGTGCCCACATAGTTAAAGCCCTGCTCCTGCGCATACTCCTGCGCTAATCTCAGCGCCTTTTGAGCGCTGTCCGTAAAACCTCCGAACATCATAAAAAACACCTCGTTTCATAAGCATTAGCGAACGGCTGAAATACCCTCCAACCCTTCCCTGATAATTTTTGCACGCATAATATCCTGTTCCTCCTGCGTTTTCAGCTCGTCGTTGCCGCTGAGCAGAACCGCAGTGCGGCTGTTTTCGATCAGCCCGTTAATGCTGCTGATCTGATGCTCCTCTCCCACCGAGAGCAGCTCCAGCCCGATTCCAAGCTTGAGATCTGAAAGCAGCTGCATGGCCTCCTCTTGCTTGAGCATATAGGCATTGGTGAGCGTTCCGTATGCACGGAACACGCGGTCGGAAACATACGCGCGGTTGCTCTTAAGCAGCAGCTCGCGCATTTCCGTTTCCATGCCTACAATCTGATCGCACATATTTTTTACGGTTGCAAGAATTTCCTTCTGCGTTACGCCCAAAGTTACGCGATTGGAAATTTGAAAGATATTCCCCTCCGCCTTAGAGCCTTCCCCGTACATGCCGCGCACGGTGATCCCAAGCTTTGAAACGCTTTCGATCACGCTTTGTATTTTATTGCTCATCACCAACGCCGGCAGATGGATCATCGCGGAAGCGCGCATACCCGTTCCCACATTAGTGGGGCAGCAGGTAAGATAGCCCAAATCGTTATGATGCGCAAACGTCAGTCCGTTCTGCTGCATATAAGTATCCGCGGCGTTTGCAGCCTCTAATTCCTCCTCCAGCTTCAGGCCGTCGTTAATCACCTGAATGCGGATGTGATCCTCCTCGTTAATCATGATCGCCACGTGCTTATCCCTTGAAAGGCACACCGCGCCGCTTTGGCTGTTGGCTGCCAGCTCGCGGCTGATCATATGCTTTTCCACCAGCATTTGCCGCTCTACCGCAGTAATGCCGTCCATATTCATGGTGCCGTAACCGTCCTGCTCCAACACTGCCGCGGTTTTATCCCGAATATCCCGCTGAATGGCAAGCGAGGCATTATTGACGAACGGCCGCCCGGAAAGATTTCTCGCAAACCGGATCCGCGAGGAAAGAACCATCTCTTCGTAAGCGGAATTTTTCATGCTTCCTCCTCCTTTTCCATCAGCTTAATGCGATCCCGCAGCTGCGCAGCCTTTTCATATTCCTCTGCCTGTATAGCCTCTTGCAGCTCCTTCTTGAGCTTAGAGATCTCATCCTGCTGTTCCTGCTTAGAATCAGGCTTGATCTCATCGGGCTTATTGACAACATTGCCGTGCACACGCTTGATAAACGGCAAAAGCTGCTGGCGGAAGCTGTCGTAACACTGCTCGCACCCCAGCAGGCCGGTGCGGTTATACTGCGAAAGCGTGTATCCACAGCCCTTACAGGAAAGCTCCTGCGGCGCTTCGCTGAACATGCCGAGCACATTCCCGAACAGGCCGGAAAACATCTCGCCGATCCCGCTCGCCTGCCCGATACCGTACTTTGCAGCACAGGAAGGGCACAGATGACGCGTGGATTTTACCCCGTTAATATTTGTATTCAGCGTTACCGTTGCTTCATTCAAATTACATTCCTGACAGATCATAAAAAATCACCCTTCTTTTATTATGATATTCGTTCTTATTATTCTATTCCGGCCTCATACCCTGAAGCAGCATATTTTTCAAAATATCAGCCCTGACCTTGTTTTTGACTGACGCCGGCACGCGAATGGCTTCATCCGAAACCGCCGCAAGCATCAGCCGAAGCTCACGGTCTGTAAACGCCCCCGCCGACCGCAGCAGGCTGATAATGTCGCGCGCCTGCGAAGCCGTAATGCTTTGGCCGATCTGCTCCCACGCCAAACGGCAAATGTCATTTTCATCGCCGCCGATGCGAAACACGCGGATATATCCGCCGCCGCCCCGTTTGGACTCAATCATATAGCCTCGGTTCATATTAAACCGCGTTGCCAACACATAATTGATTTGCGAAGGCGCGCAGGAGAAGTATTCTGCAAGCTCATTACGCTGAATTTCCACATTTTTATCATCCCCCATCAGTTCAAGGATAAAACGTTCAATCGTATCACTGATTGCAGACATTTCGCCACCTCCTTTTTGACTTTGACTTTCTTTGACTATTCGTATTATAACACTTTCCATAAAAAATGCAAGCAGTTTTTTATATTTTTCAGAAAAAACCGAGCGACGGGGCGGCGGAAGAGAATGGGACACCGCGCCGGGAGCAAAGCGAGCGGCAGTAGGCGTTCCATTCACGGAAGTCGCCCCGCGCGTTTCCCGCTCTTCAACAAAACGGCGGCAAACTCCCGACTATTCTATAGTCTATATTCTATATTCTATATTCAAATTCAATAACAACAACTCCAAAATTAAAAAAACAGCCTTTCCAAAAAAGACTGTTTTGAAAAAATCGGTGTCAAGATCAAATATGATCGCCTACGTTACCACCATAAATGATCCCTCTTGCGGCGTCCACCGTAACCAAATTTCCCGTTTTCAGCACAGAAATAGCATTCGGCGCACCGACAATCACCGGAATATCAAGTGTATAACCGACGATTGCGGCATGAGAATCCAATCCGTCTGCCGCCGTAACGATCGCCTTTGCGCTGCGCAGCACGTCTATCATTTTATTTGAGGTTTCGGGAATGACCAAAATATCTCCCGGCTTGAACTTCTCACGCGCTTCCGCCTCGCTGCGGCATACACAAACGGTTCCGCAGACTCTTCTGTTATTGATATGGCCTCTGCCTGAAACCAAAACGTTGCCCATGACATGGACTTTAAGCGTGTTCGTACTTCCGCTGACTCCCACCGGAACGCCCAGCGTAATGACGATCAGATCTCCGTTTTTCACCAGTCCCGTCGCCGCAGAGCGTTCTACGGCATGATCAAACAGCTCGTCGGTGGTTTTCTTCTCCTCCGCCATCACCGGAATCACGCCCCAAGAAAGCGCCAGCTGCCTGTACACGATGGGATCGGTCGTAAGCGTAATAATGTCGCAGGCCGGGCGAAATTTAGAGATCATGCGCGCTGTAGTGCCCGTTTTGGTTACGGTTACAATCGCCGCGGCGCCGAGATCATGCGCCGTAGTGCAGGTAGCATGGCTGATAGCGTCCGTGATCGTGCCGGTAAGCGCCTCGCTGTCCGCCGATGCAAAGCGTTTTTTATAATTAATGCTCTGCTCTGCCTTGAACGCTATGGAATGCATGGCTTTCACGCTCTCCACGGGGTGCTTGCCCACCGCCGTTTCACCCGAAAGCATGATCGCGCTTGTGCCGTCAAACACGGCATTGGCCACGTCGCTGACCTCTGCACGGGTAGGTCTGGGGTTATGGATCATGGATTCCAGCATTTGCGTGGCCGTAATGGCGCGCTTGCCCGCGCAGTAAGCCCGTTTAATCAAATGCTTTTGGATTCTCGGCAGCTCGTCATAGGAGATTTCAACCCCCATATCGCCGCGGGCAACCATAATGCCGTCGCTCACTGCAAGGATCTCCTCAATATTTTGAACGCCTTCCATGTTTTCAATCTTTGCAATAATCTGAATCCTTCCTGCGTGATTGCGTTCCAAAACCCGGCGGATACTCGAAACATCCGAAGCGCAGGTAACAAAGCTTGCCGCAATATAATCCACGCCCTGTTCGATCCCGAAAAGAATATCCGCCTCGTCTCTCGCGGAAAGATACGGCATAGAAAGCTTGATGCCCGGAAGGTTTACGCTTTTTTTGGTTTTGATCGTGCCGCCGTTCATCACCGTG
>JAHAAN010000078.1 GCA_018376855.1 Clostridiales bacterium
GCCGGCAATGGGCGCAGAATAGCCCGCGCCGCGAACCTCCGTCTCATTTTTCACACTGCTGCGCGCATATACGGCGCTTCCCGCGCCGCCGGCCAACACGACCGCGCAGACCGCAGCGGCGATCGGTTTTACAAAACGTTTTTTCATGATTGTGATACCTCCGGATTTTTATTTTTGCGGGATTTCATTCCCAATGTCGTATGCCTGATCACCCCGTCGCAGAGCATAAGCAGCGCGGGCAGAATCAGGATCACGCACAGCATACTGACAACGGCGCCCCTTGCCATGAGCATGCACAGCGAGCTGATGATATCGATATCCGAATAGAGCGCTACGCCGAACGTCGCCGCAAACAGCCCCATACCGCTGACAAGGATCGATGGAATCGAAGCCGCAAGCGCCGTGCCGACAGCCTGACGCTTATCCCTTCCCGCCATGCGCTCCGCTTTATATCTTGTCGTCATCAAAATGGCATAGTCCACCGTAGCGCCAAGCTGAATCGTGCTGATGCAGATCGGCGCGATAAACGGAAGCGATTGGCCGAAATAATGCGGCAGCCCCAAATTAATGAAGATCGCAAGCTCGATCACGGCAATGAGGATAAACGGCAGTGAAATGCTCTTTTCCACAAGCGCGATAATAACAAAGATCGCAAGAATGGATACTGCGTTGACGACCTTGAAATCGTGATCCGTCGTTTCGATCATATCCTTCATGCAGGGCGCCTCGCCGATGAGCATTCCGTTCTGATCGTATTTTTTCAGGATCGCGTTGAGCTGATCGACCTGCCCGTTCACCGCATCGCTGGCCACTCTGTATTCGGAATTGATAAGCAGCAGCTCCCAGCGATCGCTCTTTACGATTTCTTTAATGCTTTCCGGCAGAATCTCCTCCGGAACGCGCGAGCCGATCACCGATTCCATTCCGAGAACATATTTCACGCCGTCCACCTGCTCCATTTCCTCCGCCATGCTCCGCACAGATTTTGGCGGAAGCGCCGCATCCACCAGCAGCATGTGCGTAGAGGCAATATTAAAATCTTCGGACAGCTTGGAATTTGCGATCACATACTCCATGTCCTCCGGCAGGCACTGCCCCAAATCGTAATAAACCTCCCGATTGGTTTTATCATAGCCGTAATATGCCGGCGGGATCAGCAAAGCGAAAATAACCAAAAATACCGGAAACGCCTTTGTTACGCCCTTGGAAAACTTCGTCATATTCGACGCAGCCGAGCACGCCCAAAATCACGCCCTTTGCCATCACGATCCCGAGATCGCGCCCCAAAGTAAAGTTCATAAAGCAAAGCGCCGCAAAACCTGCGACCGTTGTAACCGAGCTGCCGACAACAGAGGCCAGCGTTTTCTGAATCGCCGCCGCCATCGCCTCTTTATTGTCGCTGAAATTCTCACGCTGCTCGTTATAGCTGTGCCAGAGAAAAATGGAATAATCCATCGTTACGGCGAGCTGAAGCACCGCAGAAAGCGCTTTTGTTATATAGGAGATCTCCCCGAAGAAATAATTGGTACCCATATTCAGCAGAATCATCGCGCCGATCGACGCCAAAAACACAAACGGAATCAGCCAGCCGTCCAAGAAGATCATCATAGCGGCGCAGGCAAGCAGCACCGCAAGGCCGACATAAATCGGCTCCTCCGCCTCGCACAGGTCCTTCAGATCCGTTACCATGGCGGACAGGCCCGAAACAAAGCACTGCTTCCCCGCGATCGAGCGGATTCGGCGGATCGCGTCCATCGTTACATCGGCGGAGGTAGAAGAGTCAAAGAACACCGCCATCATGGTGGAATGGTCGGTATTAAACTCTCGGTATATCTCTTCCGGCAGAAGCTCCATCGGAACAGAAAGATCGGCAAGCGTGCTGTACCATAAAACCGTCTCTACATGATCGACCTCTTCAATCTTTTCCGTCAGCCTCGCAACATCCTTCTGCGGCATATCCTCTACGATAATCAGCGAAAAGGCGCCCTTGCCGAAGTCCTCTAACAGCACCTCCTGCCCGATAACCGTGTCCATATCGCCCGGAAGATAATCCAGCATATCGTAATTGATCCTCGTACCGACCATTCCCAGCACGGAAGGGATCATCAGCAAAAGAGTAATAATAAGTATCGGAACGCGGCATTTTACCACCGCTTTGGAAAAACGCATAACAGTCTTAGTCCTTTCTTTGTCTGTAATAGCAATCGGTTTCCGTCGTATCGGGCTGCTGGTGGCGAATGATCTTCACCGCCGCGATCACCGTTCCCATATTGAGAATCCCATCGGCCAGCATTGTAATCCCCAGCAGCACCGCTAAAATGTGAGCACCTTCCGCCGGCCGCAGGAGCAGGAGCAGGCCAAGCGCACCGGCCACAACGGCCAGCATAAGGATCAGCCACCATGCTTCAATCCCGAATTTTTTGGATTCAACGGCAATCTGGATTTTAAACAGTCCATCCGCAAGAATAGAAATTCCCAGCATACCGCAGATAAAATTCATTGTATTTTCCGGCCGTGCCAGCATAACGGTTCCCAAAATGATCACCAAAATCCCAAACGCAAGATCGTACTGAAACGCCAGGCGATACAGATCTTTTGAAAAAAATCCGGTTAATTTGGCTGCGCCGAACACAATTAAAACAACGCCGCAGATCACGCCGATTGCAGAAACCGAAAAATCCGGCTGTGCCGCAAGCAAGATCCCAAATACGCACATCACGGCTGATATCACGATATACCCGATCTTAGCCGCTCGCATAAGCGCTACGGAACGCATCGTTTACGCCTCCCTTCAAAAAAAGATCAGAATCCCTCAAACGAATCCTTTCGCGAGAAAGTATAGCAAAGCGGCTGCATTCTGCAAATAGACAGCCCAAGCTCCTCTGCCTTAAAAACAGACAGCAGCAGCAAATTGCCTAAAAATTAGGCATTACACAGCTCCATGTTCATTGACAAATTGTTCACTTCACGATAAAATGTGTTTATATTTCAAGAAAGGAACGCTTGAAGCCGATGAAAAAGGTGGATAAAACCGTATTGCGCGAAACCGGCTACATTGCATTGTTCGTCATTCTGCTCAGCGTTTTGATGCAGGCGGTCTTTCTCATTATAGGAAAATGGGATTATACGGTGCTGCTGGGCAACCTGCTCAGCGCCGCTGCCGCCGTGGGAAACTTCTTTTTAATGGGGCTGACGGTTCAATCCGCTGTTGACAAGGAAGAAAGCGAAAGAAAGCGCTTTGTAAAGCTCTCGCATACTCTGCGAACGCTGCTGCTGTTCGTCGCTGCCGCGCTCGGCGTGGCGCTTTCCTGCTTCAACACAGTAACCGGCCTTGTGCCGTTGTTTTTCCCGCGCATTGCCATCGCGCTGCGGCCTTTGTTTAACCGCAGAGAACAGGAGGAGCCAAAACAATGAATCAAAAAAGCCTTCGTTTTCGGGTTGCGGACGCTCTCCTGATCACGCTGATCGTTCTGCCGCTTTTATGCGGGATCGCCTTAAAGGTACTGCTCTTCCCGCCTGCAAACGGCATTGAAATTTCAGGCGCAAAGATCTTTTTTACCGTTTCGGCGCCCTTTCAGGATCTGCCTATCACCGAATCGCAAGTCAATTCCTGGCTCGTCATTCTTTCCGTGCTCGGCGTGTGCCTGTACCTGACGCACGGCATCACCGCCAAGGGCGGAAGCCGGCGGCAGCATCTTGCGGAATGGCTCGTTGAAAAATCGGAATCACTCGTAAAAGAAAACATGGGCGATTACTTTCACGCCTTTGCGCCCTTCATTGCAGCGATCATGGCGCTCTCGGCATTCTCCAGTCTGCTGACGCTGATCGGGCTTTATCCCCCCACTTCCGATATGAACGTTGTGGCGGGGTGGGCGCTTTTGGTTTTCTTCCTGATCACCTATTATAAATTTAAATGCGGGCCGATCCGCTATTTGAGAAGCTTCACCGAACCGGTCGCGTTTTTAACGCCGATCAATCTCATCAGCGAGATCGCCACGCCTATCTCCATGGCGTTCCGTCATTACGGAAACGTTCTGTCCGGCTCCGTTATTTCGGTGCTTGTAGCCTCGGCGCTTCAGGGGCTTTCCGCATCGCTGCTCGGGTGGCTTCCCGGCGTTTTGGGGGACATCCCGTTTTTACAGATCGGCATCCCCGCTGTGCTGTCTATCTACTTCGACGTATTCAGCGGCTGCCTGCAAGCATTCATATTCGCCATGCTGACAATGCTGTACATATCCGGCGGATTCCCTGCGGATGATTATGCTGTGCGGCAGGCAAAGAAAAAAGAAAAAGGCAAACTAAAATCCAAATCAATTTAAATAAAAATTCGGAGGGAAATGAACATGTTAGAACTTGCTATCGGAATTATTTTGGGATGCTGCGCGCTCGGCGCAGGCGTGGCGATGATCGCCGGCATCGGCCCCGGTATCGGTGAAGGAAATGCAGTTGCAAAAGCGTGTGAGGCGATCGGCCGCCAGCCGGAATGCAAAGGAAGCGTTACCACCACCATGCTGATGGGCTGCGCCGTTGCGGAAACCACCGGTCTTTACGCTTTGGTTATCGCGATTCTGCTGATCTTCCTTGCGCCCGGCCGCTTTGTTGAAATTCTGATGAACACCATCGGTTAAGAGGTAATGCTTATGCAATGGTTGAAGGTCCTGTCCGTCGATACGCAATCGCTGGAGGTTATATCCGTCAACTTGTGGCAGATTTTGATTTCTCTGTGCAATTTGCTGCTGCTGTTTCTGATTATCAAGCGGTTTCTGTATAAGCCCGTGAAAAAGGTGCTTGCCCAAAGGCAGGCAGCGCTTCAGGAGCAGTATGACGCCGCCGCTTCGGCACAGACCGACGCGGAAGAAAACAGAAGCAAATGGGAGCAGAAGCTTCACGGCGCGCAGGAGGAAGCGGATAATCTGTTGAAAAAAGCGACTGCCGCCGCTGACAGGCGCGGCGAACAGATCGTATCCGAGGCGAAAGAAAAGGCGGAAGGAATCATACGCCAGGCCGAAGATCAGGCGGAGCTGGAACGCAAAAAAGCAGCGGCGGGCATTAAAAAGGAAATTGCTGACGTCTCCGCTGCACTGACAGAAAAAATGATCGGCCGCGAGCTTCGCGAGGAGGATCACCGCGCAATAATTGATTCATTTATCCAAGAAATAGGTGAAGACGATGACGGAAATAAATAAAGAATACGCCGCCGCATTGTTTGAACTGGCAAAGGAACAGCATTCCGAAAAGGAATTTTTCGACGCGCTGCACATGATTCTTTCGGAATTTTCCGCCCATCCGGACTATCTTCTGCTTCTGTCGTCGCCCAATATTCCGATTTCGGAGCGTATCTCGCTTCTGGAGCAGGCTTTCGCGGCCTGCGTACCGGAACATGTGCTTTCTTTCACCGCTTTGCTCTGCCAAAAAGGGCACATTCAGGAATTTTCTCAATGCGTCAAGTCCTATGAAGAGCTTTATAAAGCCTTTCAAGCTATTTCCAATGCACGCATTGTAAGCGCTGTACCGCTGACAGAATCAGAAAAATCAGCGTTGCTTGAAAAGCTAGAAAAAATTAGCGGTCATTCCGTTTTTGCACAGTATGAGACCGATGAAACGCTGCTGGGCGGTGTTATGATCTATATGGACGGCAAAATTATGGACGGAAGCCTGAAGCACAAGCTAAACGAAATAAAGGATGTGATAGGCAAATGAACACAAATCCGGAAGAAATCAGCAGCATTATTAAAGAACAGATCCGCACCTACCGCAGCCGTATCCAAATGGCCGAAACCGGCACCGTCATTTTGGTCGGGGACGGCATTGCAAGGGTTTACGGGCTTCGCAACTGCATGTCGGGGGAGCTGTTGGAGTTTGAAGACGGCAGCTTCGGAATGGCGCAGAACCTTGAGGACGAAACCGTTTCCGTTGCCATTCTTTCCGACCGCAGTGATATTCGGGAGGGCACAGCGGTAAAATGCACCGGCCAAGTGCTTTCCGTTCCCGTCGGCGAAGGCCTTTTAGGGCGCGTAGTCGATGCGCTGGGCAACCCCATCGACGGAAAAGGGCCTGTTTCCTATGCGGGAATGCGTCCCGTTGAGGCGGAGGCGCCCGGAATCATCGAGCGAAAAAGCGTATCAGTGCCGCTGCAAACCGGTATTAAAGCGATTGACGGCATGATCCCGATCGGCCGCGGGCAGCGCGAGCTGATTATCGGAGACCGACAAACCGGCAAGACCGAAATCGCGATCGACACGATCATCAACCAAAAAAACAGCGACGTGCTCTGCATTTATGTAGCCATCGGCCAGAAAAGCACCTCGGTGGTTCAGCTTGCAAACGAACTGACCCGCGCAGGCGCAATGGAATACACCATCATCGTTTCGGCGTCCGCCTCCCAAAGCGCGCCGCTTCAGTATATCGCGCCCTATGCGGGCTGCGCAATGGCGGAATATTTCCGTGAACAGGGAAAGGATGTGCTGATCGTTTACGACGATCTTTCCAAGCACGCCGTGGCCTACCGCGCGCTTTCTCTGCTGATCCGCAGACCTCCGGGTCGCGAGGCTTACCCCGGCGACGTCTTTTACCTGCACTCCCGCCTGCTTGAGCGCGCCGCCTGCGTCGCTCCTGAATACGGCGGCGGCTCCATTACTGCGCTCCCGATCATCGAAACGCAGGCGGGCGACGTTTCCGCTTATATCCCCACGAACGTGATTTCGATCACGGACGGCCAGATCTTTCTTGAAACAGAGCTTTTCCATGCCGGCATCATGCCCGCGATCAACCCCGGCATCTCCGTGAGCCGTGTAGGCGGTTCGGCGCAGCTCAAGCCGATGAAAAAGGTTTCCGGCGAGCTGAAGCTGCTGTACTCCCAATACCGCGAGCTGCAGTCCTTTGCACAGTTCGGCAGCGATCTTGATGCGGATACCAAGGCGCGCCTTGCGCTGGGCGAACGGATCGTAGAGGTTTTAAAGCAAAAACGCAATTCACCGTTATCGGTCGGCTGTCAGGTTTCCATCATCTATGCCGTAATCCACGGCTATTTGGACAGCGTGCCGGTCGCCAAAGTGCACGAATATGAAGCGTGCCTGTATGAAAAGCTGAAGGCCGAAAAGCCGGAGCTGCTTGCCCGTTTCGATCAAGGCTTTTTTGAAGATTCGGATGTGGAAGAGCTGACAGGCGTTCTGAAAGAAATGCAGGAATAATCAGTCATAATCCCGAAAGAAAGGAAGCTTTTGCAAAAGCGTATCATGCTTTCGTGCAAAAGCCACGGTTATAACGATGGGAGCAGACACCAAGGCTTTGCGAATCCGCATTAAAAGCGTGGATTCCACACTGCACCTGACCAAAGCGATGGGGCTTGTGGCCTCTTCAAAGATTCGGCGGGCAAACGAAGCCATGCTCAAGAGCCGGCAATATGCGGCTTCCTTTGAAAATATCATCGACCTGCTGACGGAATGCCCCGAATGCCGGAAAAGTCCCTTCATGCGTGAAAGCGGCGAAAGAACCAAGCTGATTCTGATCGCCGGAGACAGAGGCCTCGCCGGAGGCTACAACGCCAATGTTTTCCGCTTGGTAAAGGAATATCCCGAGGCTGAGATTTTCCCGATCGGCAAAAGAGCCTGCGATCGCTACGGGCACGAAACCCGTTCTTCCGAATTTTTCTCCGCCTCGGAAGCCTTAACGCTTATGAACCGGCTCTGTGAAGCATTCAAAGCGGAAGAATTCGATCGGCTCGGTATTATTTCCACGCGATATGTTTCCGTAATGACACAGGAAGCAACCGTGCAATGGCTTCTTCCCCTGCAACGAAAAACAGAAAACCGAAGCGCGGGCGCCGTCTTTGAGCCCGATGAGGAAACAATTTTGAACGCAACAGTTCCGGAATATCTTGCAGGGCGTTTGATTGCTGCTCTGCGCGAAAGCTTTGCCTCGGAAGTTGCCGCCCGAAGAATGGCAATGGACTCCGCCGGCAAAAACGCACAGCAAATGATCGACAGCCTACAGCTGTCCTATAACCGTGCCAGACAGGGCGCGATCACACAGGAAATTACAGAAATTGTTGCCGGCACAGGCGCATAAAAGGAGTGATAATGTTGGCAGATTCTCACAAAGGAAAGGTAAGCCAGGTCATGGGGCCTGTTGTGGACGTTCGTTTTGAAAAGGGCGAGCTCCCGGCTATATACAACGCTTTAACGATTCCGATCGGCGACAGAGCGCTGACCGTTGAAGTCGCGCAGCATATCGGAGATAACACGGCAAGATGTATCGCCATGTCCTCTACGGACGGTTTAAAGCGAGACTCTGAAGTAACCGATACCGGCAAGGCAATCAGCGTGCCGGTGGGAAAAGAAACGCTCGGCAGGATCTTCAATGTGCTGGGCAGCGCAGTGGACAACGGCCCCGAACCGCAAACCGAGGAAAGATGGGATATCCACCGCCCCGCTCCGGAATATGAGGAGCTTTCCACCTCCACCGAGATCCTCGAAACAGGCATCAAGGTCATCGACCTGATCTGCCCTTATTCCAAGGGCGGCAAGATCGGTCTGTTCGGCGGCGCAGGCGTGGGAAAAACCGTTCTGATCATGGAACTGATCAATAATATCGCCGAGCAGCACGGCGGTCTGTCCGTATTTACAGGCGTAGGAGAGCGCACCAGAGAGGGAAACGACCTGTATAATGAAATGAAGCAGTCCGGCGTGTTGAAAAACACTGCTTTGGTTTATGGACAAATGAACGAGCCGCCGGGCGCCAGAATGCGCGTTGCGCTTTCCGGCCTTACGATGGCGGAGTATTTCCGCGACCATGACGGACAGGACGTTTTGCTTTTTATTGATAATATTTTCCGCTTTACGCAAGCGGGCAGCGAGGTTTCCGCACTGCTTGGGCGTATGCCCTCCGCCGTGGGCTATCAGCCCACGCTTGCAAACGAAATGGGCGCGCTTCAGGAGCGCATCACTTCAACGCGGAAAGGTTCCATTACCTCGGTGCAGGCAGTATATGTTCCTGCCGACGACTTGACCGACCCCGCTCCGGCAACCACATTCGCACACTTGGACGCAACAACGGTTCTCTCCAGAAATATTGCTTCACAGGGCATCTATCCGGCAGTAGATCCGCTTGAATCCACCAGCCGCATTCTCTCTCCCGACATTTTAGGCGAGAACCACTACCGTGTGGCTCGCGAAGTGCAGCGTATCCTTCAGCGCTATAAGGAGCTGATGGATATTATCGCCATCATGGGTATGGATGAGCTTTCCGATGAAGACAAGCTGCTGGTTCAGCGAGCCAGAAAAATTCAGCGCTTTCTCTCTCAGCCCTTCGACGTTTCGGAAAAATTTACCGGCATTCCCGGCGTCTACGTTCCCCTTGCGGAAACAATACGCGGCTTCAGCGAGATCATTGAAGGCAAACACGACGATCTGCCCGAATCGGCTTTCTTGTTCGTAGGAACGATCGATGAAGCCGTTGAAAAAGCAAAGAAGGTGTCCTCATGAACACCTTCCGCTTAGTTATTTCCTCACCGGACGGCAGCCTTTACGACGGCGAGGCCGTAAAGCTTTCCGTGCGCGGCGCGGAGGGCGACCTTGCCGTTATGGCGGGCCATGTTCCCTTCATCACCTCCGTAAAGCCGTGCGAATGCTGCATTGAGCTTGAGGACGGCAGCGTAAAAACCGGCAGCACGAAAAGCGGCTTGCTCGCCGCCGCTAAGGAGGCCGTTACCCTGCTTTCGTCAAGCTTTCGCTGGCAGGAATGAATATACAAAAAAAAGCTGCGGCTATTTTTCAGCGCTGCAGCTTTTTTATTCTTTCTCTCCCGTTTCAAGGCTGCGGCAAATAATTTACTCAACACATGCGCCGAAGCATTCATATTTGAGGAACCTGATCAAAATTCTTCTGTCCCGTTCGCTGATCTTCCGCTCTGCCGGATTTTCTTTAAGCACGGTATCAATATATGTCGTGATCACATACTCGCATATATTCATCAAATACTGCTCATAAATATCGCGGTTGACGGACTGATAGATATGCAGCACGGCCTTCTTATTCTCAAGCGCGAATTGAAACGCTACGGTAAAGCACTCCTCCAACGAATTGATCGTAGGATACTGCTCGATCAGGCGGTCCGCCTCCTCTGTAACGATCTCTACAATCAACGACGGAATATCCTGAAAATGATAATAAAATGAATTGCGATTGATGCCGCAATCCTCAACAATACTCTTCACACTGATCTTATTGAGCGGTTTTTCATTAAGCAGCTTCATAAAGGATGCTTTGATCGCATTCTGTGTAAAATTCGGCATGAACACCCCTCCTTATACTCGCGGCGCTTATGCTAGCGTCTTTCTCCGCAAATAATATATGCTGAATAATCGCTTGTACTATTACTTCCCTTGATATACGGATTCTTTAAGCACGCCGATATACGGCAGATTTCTATACCTCTCCGCATAGTCCAGTCCATAGCCCACCACAAAAGCATTGGGGATCTCCATGCCCGCATACTTAACGGAAACCTCCGCCTTCCTGCGGGACGGTTTATCCATCAGCGCGCAGACCTCCACAGAGGCGGGCTTTCTTTCCCGCAGATTCCGAAGCAGATAATTCATTGTCAGCCCTGAGTCAACGATGTCCTCCACGATCAGCACATGCATCCCCTCGATGGAATGATCCAGATCCTTCAGGATCCGCACTGCGCCGGTGGAATGCGTAGAAGCACCGTAAGAGGAAACCGCCATAAAATCAAATCGGGCGTCCACTGTCAGCCGGCGAACAAGATCCGCATAAAAAAGAATCGCCCCCTTCAAAATCCCAACCACCAGCACCGTCTTATCCGCATAATCGCGGTTGATTCGCTCTGCAAGAGTCTCCACCGTGCGCGCAAGCTCAGCTTCGCCGCACAAAATTCTTTCACAATCCTGATGCATTTTCCTTAACCCCTCTCCGATTCGCTGAATTTCAGGCACAGCATTTCCTTTGTGCGCTCCGTAACCTTCACTCTGTCGCTGACGCACATTCCCAAAACTGCTAACACCTCGCTGCCGCAGCACAGCAAGAGCATCCTGCTGCGCAGCGGGCGCGGCACTTTTTTATCAATAAAATAATCCTTGAGCTTCTTTCTGCCGCCGCTGCCGAGCGGAAACAGCCAGTCGCCTTCTCTGCGTGTGCGCAGCACAAGCTCGCCTGCAAGCGTACCGGCGTCTACATACTCGCACCCGCCGGTACGCGGTGGAAGCGGCGGCGCACATAAAGATGCGTGCACCTCCCGTTTTCCGATGCGGTTTGCCCCAAGGCGCAGAACAGCTTCCTCCGTGCATAAGCTCTCCCGGCAAAAAAGCCACAGCTCATCGTAGCAGCGCTGTGCAGAGATCCCCCCCGGCAAAAACAGCTCATCTCCCGTTCCTTCCTTGCCCAGCATCGCAGCAAGACTGTCAATATGCACGCTGAAATAATCCTCTGAACTTCCCCGAAGCGTACAGATTGCCAGCAAAAGCACCCGCGAAACCAGCGCCTGCGGCTGCCCATCCAGCTTTTCGCGGCTTATTCGCACAAACCCGCCGCCCTCGGAGACTGCATCTGCATACAGCGTGCGGGCAAGCTGCTCAAGCGCATTTTGATCCCGCCGAAGCAGCTCCGCACAGGAGGCGATCGCCTGAACCGACCCCGGACGGATCCGCTCCATCATCGGCAGCAGC
>JAHAAN010000079.1 GCA_018376855.1 Clostridiales bacterium
ACTGTCCCTCGCATTTTTTTTGCCGCTCTTTCGCTTGTTTCCGCCGCTGTTGCCGCTCCTCTCCTCATCTCCTATCCTCAGCGCGCTGTCTCCTCTGGAATTTCCTGCCACAATAAAGCCGTCAGGATTCTCCGCGGCATCAAGCAAATCGGAATGCAGCTCTGAAATGCTCTGATATCGCTTTGCCTGATCCTTTGCCATACATTTAAGAATAATATTATTTAAGCATTCCGGGATTTCCGGATTGATCTCAATCGGCCTCTTAGGCAGCTGGTTGATATGCCGCATTGCCACCGTGATCGCTTCCTCCCCTTCAAAAGGAAGCTGCCCCGTTGCCATTTCGTACATCACTACGCCGAGCGAATAGATATCGGACCGTTTGTCAATATGCGAACCGCGCGCCTGTTCCGGCGAAATATAGTGAACGGAACCGACAACGTCCTTGCCGGCCATCGTCAGCGTATTCTGATTCAGCACCCGCGCAATTCCAAAATCCGCTACTTTTACCGTTCCGTCGCTGGCCAAAAGAATATTCTGCGGTTTGATATCCCTGTGAATGATGCCGTTTTCATGCGCATGCCCCAAGCCCTCGCATATCTGTGTTACGACGTCGATAATCTCATCAAAAGAAAGACGTCCCCGTGCTTTAATATATTCCTTCAGGGTCAGTCTATCCACATACTCCATGACAATATAATAGATTCCCTGCTCCGTTTGCCCGACATCTAAAATATTCACGATATTTTCATGCGAAAGATGCGCCAATGCGTTAGATTCTCTCAAAAAACGCTGCACCTGTTCTTCATTATCGCAATACTCTTCTTTAAGCAGCTTCACCGCAACCGTTTTGCCATCCTCAAGCCTCACCGCCCGATAGACAACGCTCGTTCCGCCGCTTCCGATCTTTTGTTCCAAGCGATATTTATTATCTATAACATTTTCCATGCAATGTTCTTCTCCTTTTATCCCGAAATGCCATCCGAATCACAAAACCGGACACAAACCACGGTGATATTATCCCTGCCTCCGGCCTCCAGCGCTTTTTCCACTAACATTTCCGCACACTTTTCGCAGCCTTGCGATAAGCACATGATCTTTCGGATTTCTGCTTTGGAAAGCATATTGCTCAGCCCGTCGGAGCAGAGCAGCAGCAGATCCCCCGGCCGCCACGAAAGCGTATAAATATCCGCATTAACGAAGCTCCCCGTTCCCAAAGCGCGCGTGATCTTATTTTTATCCGGATGATGCGCAGCCTCCTCTTCTGTAATATACCCTTTTTCTACCAATTCCTGCACATAAGAATGATCTGTTGTGATTTGTTTTAAATCGTAGTCCCGCAACAAATATGCACGGCTGTCTCCTATCTGAAGAACATAAATGCTTTCACCCTCGACAAGCGCAGCCGTCATAGTCGTTCCCATATCCTTAAAACGGGCATCTGCGCGAGCCGCCCGGTAAACCTCGGTGTTTGCCCGCGCCGCACCGCGCCGCAGCAATAAAGCCTTATCCTCTTGCTCGCTGTTGCTCTGAATGAACGTAACAAACGCAGAGGTTGAAAGCGTGCTTGCCACCTCTCCGCCTCTGGTGCCGCCCATGCCGTCCGAAACAACAAAAAGCTTCGCTTCGTTCTCCCTGCCAAGCGGAATATGATAGCAGTCCTGATTGTTGCTGCGCACCTTTCCGGTTACGCTCTTTGCATAAAATTGCATATTAACCACCATCCTTGTTGAATTTGCGACGGTTCCGAGCTGTGGCCGAAATTGCCGCTATGCTTTTTGCGGCAAAATACTTTCGACTTATAAGTCGAAAGCGTTTCAAATTCCAGCGTGAAAAATTTTATTTTTCACGCTATATCTGCTTTCTTTATTCAGAAGATTCTTCTTGCTCTTTCTGCACGACGCTCCTGCGCAGCTGACCGCATGCGCCGGCAATGTCGCTCCCCATTGTACGCCGAACCGTACAGGAAATTCCGTTTTGCGTCAAGACTTCCTGAAAACACTTAACCGTCCTTGCCGCAGAGGTATGCATCTGCCGTTCCTTCACCTCGTTTAAAGGGATCAGATTCACATGGCACAGCAGCCCCTTAAGCAGGCAGGAAAGCTTATGCGCGTCCTTAACCGAATCGTTAACGCCGTCTGCAAGCGCATACTCAAACACCGCTCTGCGCCCCGTGGCCTCCGTGTAATGCTTTACGGCGCCGATCACTTCCGCAATGGAAAACCGATTCGCAACAGGCATGATTCGCTTTCTTGTTTCGTCGTCGGACGCATGCAGCGAAACGGCCAAGGTAACGCCCAAATGCAGTTTTTCCAGTTCATATATTTTATCCACCAAGCCGCAGGTGGAAACAGAAATATTTCTCATACTGATATGAAGCCCCTGCTCGCTATGAACCAGCTGCAAAAACTTCACCACGTTTTCAAAATTATCAAGCGGTTCCCCGCTCCCCATCATAACAATATTGCTGATTCTTTTCATCTGCTGCGCTTCAAGATCACGGTTCACGGCGATCACCTGCCCCAGCATTTCCCCCGGGGAAAGATTGCGAACCAAGCCCTCTAACGTAGAGGCGCAAAAGCGGCAGCCCATGCGGCACCCTACCTGTGAGGATATGCAGATTGTATTGCCGTAATGATACTGCATCAAAACGCCTTCAATGATCTGCCGATCCTCCAAAGAAAACAGATATTTGCGCGTACCGTCAATTTTAGAAATATAGGTATGATAAATCTGCGCTCCGCCAAGCGTATATTCTTGCGCAAGCTCCTGCCGAAGGCTCTTGGGCAGGTTCGTCATGCCTTCGATTTCCGTGCCGCCGTGCAGCCACGAAAAAAGCTGCTTTGCCCTAAACATCGGCTGACCGAGCTTCTGCATCTCCTGCGCAAGCTCTTCTATATTCAGATCAAGCAGATGCTTTTCCACTGCATTTATCCCTTTCTTACCGTTTGCGAATCATCTTCGCCACAAAAAATCCTTCCACACCGTCGCGGTACGGCAAAAATTGAAGACATCCCCCGCAGAGCGCTTTCTCCGCCGAAGGCGGAATCGGTTCGGGAGCCGCAAGCTCAAAATCCGGATTTTTTTTCAAAAAGCTCTCCACTTGAGAAATATTTTCTGCCCGCCGTATTGTGCAGGTGCTGTATACCAGCGTTCCGTTTTTGGCGACATATCGCGCCGACGTCTGCAATATTTGCTCCTGAATGCGCTCTAACTCCGCAAGCCCTTCCGGCGTTACCGTGTTTTTAATATCCGGCTTCGCATCCGCAACCCCAAGCCCGGAGCAGGGGGCGTCCACAAGCACGCAGTCAAACTCCCCAAGCGAAGGATCGTATACCGCCGCATCACGGCAAAGCGCTTCGATCCTGCCGCCGCACCCGCATCGGTCCGCATTGGCCCGAATCAAATTCACCCGATGCTCGTGCAGATCGGTCGCAATAATCTGCCCCTCTTGCATAAGCTCCGCCATATAAACGCTCTTCCCACCGGGCGCGGCGCAGCAATCCAGCACGCGCTGCCCGCTCTTGGGCGCCATGATATTACATATTAACACAGAAGGCTCGCTTTGTATAGAGCAAAAGCCGTTTGTAAATAAAATGTCGCTAAAAATTCGATTTCCCTTAACTAAAAAGACATTTTTACATAACTTTCCGACCGTAACCTCATATTTTTTATTCTTAAGCTCCTGTAAAAAATGCTCCGGCGTCATTTTATCAGTGTTCACGCGCACTCCGACGGCAGGCTCAAGACGATAGGACAGCATCTTCTGCGTTTCCTCTGCTCCGTACTGCTCTATCAGCTCCTGCGTTAAAAACAACGGAAAAGAACATCTTATGCTTATAGCCTCAGCAGGATTCTTGTTAAAATCCGGATACGAAATGTTCCCCTTATTTTTCAACACCGTATGCATCACGGCATTGACATATCCGCTCAGCGCTCCTTTTCCAACCGCTTTTACAAGCTTCACAGCCTCGTCGCAGGCAGTATATTCCGGAATATCCATATAAATCAGCTGATAAATGCTCAAGCGCAGAACGTCCTGCACTCGCGGCTGCAATCTTCCTTTTGCATAGCTTGAAATAATATAATCAAGCTCGATCATTCTATCCAGCGTGCCGTATACCAAAGCCGTAATAAAGCCCCGATCCGTTACATACATCTCGGCAGGCAGTCTGGAAGCCATCACCAAATTGGAATATCCGCCCTTGCGAACGATCTCCGTAAATATCTCAAAAGCCGTAACTCTAATATTCATTTCGCGCTCTCCATGATCTCCCCGCACGCCACGGCATGCCCGCGGAGATATTCCGTATCCTGCATGACCCTGCTGCCCGGCGCCTGCACGGAGCACAGGCGCACCGCTCCGCCGCTGCAAGCCACATGCAGCCCGCGCTTACCGTCCGCGCAGATAATTTCGCCGTTTTTTGCATTCCCGCGCGGCAAAGAGGAGCTTTCGGCACGGTAGATCTTCAATTTTTCTCCGGCCGCTATAGCAAATGCCGCCGGCCACGGATTCATGCCGCGAACGAAACAGCAAATCTCCTCCGCGGTTTTTCCGAAATCGATTTGCGCCATCTCTTTTTTTATAAGCGGAAAATAGCTTGCCTCCGCCTCGTTTTGCGGCGTGCGGACGAGCGTTCCGTTTTCCAGCGCCTCTAAAGTCCTTAAAAGCGTCTGTGCTCCCAGCAGCGCCAAACGCTCAAACAGCTCCCCCGCCGTTTCATCAGGCAGGATATCAAGCGTCTTTTTAAGCAAAATATCCCCGGTATCAAGGCCTATATCAGTGTACATAGTAGTGATTCCCGTTACTTTTTCCCCATTGATGACCGCCCATTGGATCGGGGCCGCACCGCGATACTTAGGCAGCAGCGACGCATGAACGTTTATGCAGCCGTATTTCGCAACGGAAAGCAGCTCCGAAGAAAGGAGCTGCCCGAAAGCAGCCGTAACCATTAAATCCGGAGAAGCCTTCCGCAAAGCAGAAACTCCCTCGGCCGACTTAATCTTCTCAAACTGAAACACAGGAAGCCCATACTCCAGCGCGCACCTTTTAACCGCGGGCATTACCGTCTTATTTCCTCTCCCCGCTAAGCGGTCCGGCTGCGTAAAAACGCCGACGATTTCATATCCGCGCTCCACCAAAGCTTTTAAAGAGGGAACCGCAAAATCGGGCGTCCCAAAGAAAGCGATTTTAAGCATTCTCTGTCTCCTCTACAATTTTATCAATAAACAGTATGCCGTCCAAATGGTCAATTTCATGGCAAAATGCCACCGCCAACAGCCCGCGCGCAGTATATTCCATCAGATTTCCGCTGCGGTCCAGCGCCCGCGCCACCACCTTTGCCGGCCTCTTGACCGTCCCGCGCCGCCCCACTACGCTGAGGCAGCCTTCGTCGTTGATCTGCTCGCCCTTAACCGAAATAATTTCCGGATTGATCAATTCGATCAGCCCCGACTCGTCGCCTACATCTATCACAACAACTCTTTTCAGAATCCCCACCTGAGGCGCGGCAAGACCTACGCCGTCCGCCGCATACATAGTTTCCGCCATATCGTCCAAAAGAGTCAAAATTCGCTCGTCTATCTTTTCAACCTTCCTGCACGTTTTTCTTAAAAACGCATCCGGCTCCTTAATAATTTGTCTCAACGCCATTTTCTTTTCTTTCCTCTCATGTTAAATTTTCCGGATCAATCTCTATATTGACATAAACGGTTTTTGATTTAATTTGATCGTAAAGCTCAAAGATTCGCTGCTCGATCACATTTTCAAACCCGTTCTTTTTCAGCTTAATCAAAATCTGATAGCGATACTGACCGCGAATACGCAAGATCGGCGCCGCCATCATGCCAAAGTGCAGCATCGTTTCGCGCCAATGCTCAACAGCGGTCAGCGTCTGGCGCATTTTCGTATATTCATTATAACACGCGCGCTTTACTTCATCGCCGTCCGCACCGATAAAAATAATGCGGATATATCTTGCAAACGGCGGATACTGCATGACCTGCCGCTGCGCAACCTCATTGCGATAGAAATCCTCGTAGCTGTAACGGACAGCGTCTGAAATCGCATAATGCTTTGGCGTATAGGTCTGCAAAATTACTTTTCCCGCAGTATCCGCACGCCCGGCGCGGCCCGAAACCTGCGTGAGCAAACCAAAGGTGCGCTCCCTGCTTCGGTAATCCGGAAGCTGCAGCATCGTATCCGCAGAAACGATGCCGACAAGCGCAACACCCGGAAAATCAAGCCCCTTAGCGATCATCTGCGTGCCGATCAGCACCTGCGCTTCTCCGGCAGCAAACTTGCTTAAAATATGAAAATGCGCATCCTTTGTCCCCGTGGTATCGTTATCCATGCGCAAAATTCCGATTTCCGGAAAAAGCTTTCTGCATTCATCCTCCACTTTTTCCGTTCCGGCGCCCATATATTTAATATATTTGCTGCCGCAGGAAGGGCACACCTTCGGATAAGGGATCTCTTCCCCGCAATAATGGCAGCGAAGCCGGTTCGCCCCCGTTCGGCTGTTAATTGCGCTGCTGTGAAATGTCATAGACACTTCGCAATTAGGGCACTTCACCGTTTCCCCGCAGGCGCGGCAGGTTACCACCGTGGAATGCCCCCGACGATTCAGAAAAAGAATTACCTGTTTGCCGTCTGCAATCGTTTTCTGCATTTCGGCATACAAGGTTCTGGAAAAAATCGAGCGGTTCCCCGCGGCTAATTCTTTTGCCATATCCACCACTTCGATGCTCGGAAGCGGCTTCCCGTTGACGCGCTGCGTCAGTTTAACAAGGCGATATTCCCCCTTTTGCGCCGCAAAAAACTGTTCAACCGAAGGCGTTGCGCTGCCTAACACCGTAATGCCTCCGTTAAGCCTTGCCCGTTCGTTCGCCACCGCGACCGCATCATACTGCGGATGCTGATCCGCACGGTAGCTTCCTTCATGCGCTTCATCAATAATAATCAAGCGAACGTTTCTGCACGGTGCAAACACGGCAGAGCGTGCACCAACGACCACCTCAGCTTCGCCGCTGCGAATCCTTCGCCATTCATCAAAGCGTTCTCCCATGCTCAAAGCGCTGTGAAGAACAGCCACCCTTTGCCCAAAGCGCTCTCTGAAGCGCAGCACCGTCTGCGGCGTAAGCGAAATCTCAGGAATGAGCATAATTGCGCTCCCGCCGCTTTCAAGCACGCGGTCTATGGCCCGCATATACACTTCCGTTTTTCCGCTGCCCGTAACGCCGTGCAGCAAAATATTGCCCTGCTTTTTTTCCACTGCCTCCGTAATGGCCTCTAACGCCGCCTGCTGCTCTTCTTTCAGCAAATGCCAATCGCGAGTTTGCGCCTGCATCTCTTTATAAGGGCTTCTGTGCGTTTCCTCTTTTTCCAGCCGCACCGCTCCTTTTGCGCACAGCGCCCTGAGCGGCGCGGAAACATCGCCGAAGGTTTGGTTTAAAAACGCCTTTTCCGCCGACCCGTTTGCAATCAGCCATTCCATAACCTGATATTGCTTTGTGCCATAACGGATCGAGGAAAGCAGTTTCTCCGCCTTTTGAACATCAACAGCCAATACCGCTTTAACAACATACTTTTCATTGACGCGCCCGCTGCGCATTTCCGCGGGCAGCAGCAGGCGGATCACCTGTACGGCCGTTGTATGATACTGTTTTTTCATCCAATCGATCAGAGCGATCTGATCGTCGTTCATCACCGGATATGGATCGCAAAAACGGATCACGTCCTTCAGGATCTCCTCGGGCAGCTCCGTATGCTGCGAAACCGAAAGCACATATCCCTCTACCGCCTTCTGTTTGCCAAAAGGCACTACGACTCTCATTCCGGGCTGCATTAAATCCTGCAAAGCTTCCGGAACGCGGTAGGTGAAAACGCGATCTACATCCTGATGCGCAATATCCGTTATGATTTGTGCGTACATGCTTCTCCCTTTTTAAAAACACCCCACATAAAATGCAGGGTTGTCGATTCTATTCAGATTGCTGAGACGTATGATGAAAGCCGTATGCCGATGCCCCCAGCTCGCTCGTAGCCTGAATGACAGGCTTGACATTTCCGCATTCCACAAGCGGCGCTGCGCCGTCAACCAGCTGCTTGGCACGCTTTGACACCACCGCAACCAATTCATACCTGCACTCCGTTTTCTCCAGCAAATTCTCCATAGTAGGTTTTGAGCTTTTCACTTTAAAATCCTCCATTCAATAGTTCGTTAAGCAGCCGTTCATTTCTGCTCACACGGCACTTTTCTGCTAAAATAATCGCTTCAATTTTTTGAACCGCCTCTTCAATCCGATCGTTTGTTACCACATAGTTATAGCGGTTGATAAAATTCATTTCCTCATACGCGCTGCGAAAGCGCTCCATAATCAGTTCCGGCGTCTCTCTGCCGCGCTCAACCAAACGCCTGTGAAGCTCTTCCATGCTCGGCGGCACCAAAAAAATGAATACTCCTTCTTCAAAACGTTCCTTAACCTGAAGCGCTCCCTGAATATCAATTTCAAGAATAAGGTCGTTTCCCTCCTGCAAGGTTTTACGCACAAACTTTTTCGGCGTGCCATAGTAATGACCGCTGTAGATCTGCGCATGCTCCAAAAGCTCGCCTTCCTGAATCATTTCCT
>JAHAAN010000080.1 GCA_018376855.1 Clostridiales bacterium
TGCGTGCTATGATTCATAGATTTGATCCGGCGTAAAGATTTTATGCAGACGCTGATCGTGCGGCTGCGGCACAAATGCTTTGCAGAGCTGTTCGGAGTACGCCGCGCCGAAGAACGCGCAGTTTGGGCTTGTCCGCAGCAGATAGCGGTCGTAGTACCCGCGCCCCCAGCCCATTCGGAAGCAGTCGGGAGTAAACGCCAAAAGCGGAACGATCACCAGATCAAGCTCCTGCGGCGGGATGATCTCGCCGATAGGCTCCAAAATGCCGAACGCGCCTTTTTTAAGAAGCCCGTTCGCTGCGATCGCTTCCATTTGCGTATCGGAGATCACGCGCGGCAGCGCGGCGCGCTTGCCGTTTTGCAGCGCGTGCCGCAGCAGCGGAGAAACGTCCAGCTCTGCGCCGAGCGCGCTGTAAAGCAGCACGGTTTTGGCGCAAAGATATTTTTCTTCCCGCATGATCGCCGCGCAGACAGCTTCGGAAGCGCGCAGACGGTCGCCGGAAGAGATGCTTTCGCGTTTTGCGCGGCACTGCGCGCGCAGCACCGTCATGCGCCGCAGTAATGCTTGGGCACACGCGCAGTGATGCCAAGCGTGATTTCATAAGGGATCGTTTCGGCCAGCTCGGCCATTTTATCGGCCCATATACTGACGTTCTCCTGCTGCCCGATCAGCGTAACGAGCGCGCCGGAGGAAGCGGAGGGGATATCGGTAACGTCTATCATAAACTGATCCATGCAGACTCTGCCGACCACCGGCGCGCATGAGCCGCCGATCAGAACATAGCCGCGGTTGCTTAAGATGCGCTTATATCCGTCGCCGTAGCCTGCGGGCACGATGCCGATGCGCATTTCGCGCGGGGCGGTAAAGGTTCTGCCGTAGCCGACGGTTTCGCCGGCATGAATGGTTTTTACCTGTGTCAAGCGGGTTTCCCAGCGAAGCACCGGTTTTAAAGAGATTCGGCAAGCCGCGGCCGTTTCCGCAGAGGGATAATAGCCGTACATAGCGATGCCGGGGCGGATCATATCGTAGTGATATTCAGGAAGCGTCAGCGCCACGGCGCTGCTGCCCGCGTGCATCAGCAGCGCAGGCCAGCCGGAGCATTTGATAAACGCGCAGTGCCGCTCAAAAACAGCTGCCTGTTCGCGGGTAAAGGTAAGATCGGCGCAGTCTGAGGCGGCAAAGTGCGTAAAGGCGCCTTCAAGCTTGATATGCCGGCAAGTCTTCAGCGCGGCAAGCAGCCCCGAAAGCGCCTGCTCGCTCTGAACGCCCAAGCGGTTCATGCCTGTTTCAAGCTTGATATGAACGCGCGCCGTTTTCCCTGAACGGCAGGCTGCCTGATCGAGCTGCTCCAGCGGTTCGCAGTCGTAAACGGTCAGGATCACATCGTTTTCTACGGCGTTTTTTAAAGAAGTAAACTGCGGAGCGCCCACGCAGAGGATGTTTCCGGCAATGCCTGCTTTTCGCAGCTGTTCGCCTTCCTCAACGGTGGCTACGCCGAAATAATCCGCGCCGGCCTCCTGCGCGGCCTTGGCGCAGGGAAGAATTCCGTGGCCGTAGGCATCCGCCTTGACCATTGCCATTAAATGAGCGGCTTTTGAGCCTGCCGCGATGCTTTGTATGTTTTGTTTCAGCGCCGCCAGATCAACATAGGCGGCCGTCGGTCTTCCCATGATATGCTACGTCCTTTCTTGCTGTCCGTTCATGTTTTGCAGGACCTTTTATAAAGCGATATACAATATTTATTATATCGCAATTAGAGGGAAAAGAAAAGTCTTTTAACGGCGCGAAAAAAAGATATTTTGTAAACAAAAGGAAGGCGCGTTTATTTAAAATGGGTTGCATGTGATTGCAGAGGGAAAATTTGAAGAATATATCGCATATGTCGTTTTAAAAAGGAATTTTTTCGGTTAATAAAAAATTCATATGACGAATGGAGGCTTTATTGGTATAATCATGACATAGGTATTTTCTTTTTTCGTTTTTTTTGCTATAATAAAGCAATACGACAGCCATGCTGACAGATTCGTAGCAGGAAAAGCCTATGATGATGATTATTGCCAATCCGCTCTCCGGCGGGGGAACAGGAGAAAAATACGCATCCGCCGTGGAGGCGGCGCTTCGGGGAAAAGGGGTTCCGTTTTCGCTGAGAAGAACGCAGTATCGCGGGCATGCCGTGAAGCTGGCGCAAGAGGCGGCGGAGCAAGGCTGCGAGGCTGTTGTGGCGCTTGGAGGGGACGGCACGTTTCAGGAGGTCGTTACGGGGCTTGGCAGCTGCACGGCGACGGTGGGCTTTATTGCAGCCGGCACCGGGAACGATTTTATCAGAACGGTCGGGCTGCCGAAGGATCCGCTTGAAGCGCTTGAGGTGATTTTGCAGGGCAGTACCTGCGGCCTTGATCTGTTGGAGTGCGGAGGCGGAAACAGATGCCTGAATATTGCGGGAACGGGGCTGGATGTGGAGCTGCTGATCCGCTCGATCCGCTATCGAAAGCATGTTAAAAGCTCGCTTTCCTATTATCTGTCGCTGATCGTTACGCTGTTTTCTTTCTCGTTTCGGGATTTTACGGTGCGTGTGGACGGCGGCGAGGAGAGGCAGTTTCGCGCAATGATGCTTTCGGCTGCGAATGGCCGTTATTGCGGCGGCGGGCTTCCCGTGGCGCCCGAGGCGCTCTGCAACGACGGAAAGATCGATCTGATTATTATACATAAGCTTCCCCGCATTTTGCTGCCGTATTTGTTTGTGCGCTTTCTCAAAGGGGAGCTGCTGAGCCTTCGGTATGCGCAATGTATTCGGTGTGAGCAGGTGGAGATCAACATGAAGCAGCCGCTTCCGTTTAATGTGGACGGGGAGCTGATTGACGGCCTTCCTTTTACGGCGCGGGTGCTGCCCAATGCCGTCAGGATGTTCTGCAAGGCGGAGCGGGAGAAAAAAGAAACGCAAAGGAGTGATGCATGATGCGTCAGAGGGCGTATCGCAGGTATGGAAGCCGAAGAAAACGCCGCAATTTCCGCGCATGGGCGCTGCTTTCCATTGTGCTGGTTTTAGTGCTCACGGTACTTGGGCTGATTCTGTTTTTGCCCAAGGAGGAAGGGCGCTTTGGGAGCGAGCTGAAAAGGCTGGAAGCGCCGGAGAACGCTGAGCTTATTCCTTTTTCGGCAGGGGCGGTCTATATTGATCCGGAATCGCAGAGTCTGTATTATCTTAACCGGAACGGGGAAGCTAAATGGGGGTTTTCCGGAACGGTATCCGGCATGAAGACGGCCGTTTCCTCTTCGCGCATGGCGGTGTATTATTCCTCCAAGCTTCAGGTGATCGGGAACAACGGCAGCCTGATCTATTCCAAGGTTTTTGATTATCCGATTCAGGATCTGAAGCTGAGCGACGGCGTGTGCGCGTTTCTGCAATATCAAGGCACGGCGAAAAATGTTGTGGTGGTCAGTGCCGCAGGGGAGCAGCTGGATACGCTTACGGAGCAGACGGGGCAGGAACTGCTTGATTTTGGCGTTTTCGGTTCTGCGGGCGTATGGCAGATCACGGTAGATACGGGATCGGTTAAGCCGGTGTATCGCTTTTTCACATATCGCTACGAGAGCAACAAGCTCATTACGGTTTCCTATACGACGTCGGATCAGATGATTTATTATCCGGTGTTTTATAAGGACAGTATTTCGCTGATCGGAACAAGCGATGTAATCAGCATTGATTATACGGGCAAGTTTCTGCGCAGAGTTCGCTGCAACGGCTATGAGCTTGCGCGGCGGGATACGCAGTACACAAGCGCGGTGCTGCTGATGAAGCCGGTGGGGCAGGCGCGCAATGAGACGCTGTGCATCGACGGGGATTTTTCCTCCTTTGTGCTTTCGGAGCAGGAGCCGATTCTTGAAACCGTGCTTACGGATCGCTATTATTATGTGTTTACGCAGCATCATTTATATACATACGCTGTCGGAAAAATGACGCGTAAGCGCTATACGCTTCCGGAAACGATCTCCCGTGTGCTTCCGGGGCTGGAGAAGCAGGTTGTTTTGATTGGGGAGAGCGGGCGCTATCTGTTGGCGCTTGATTAAAAAGCTTTGAAAGGAAAGAAAACATGAGTATTTTTGATCTTTTGGTGCTGCTCATGCTGGGGCTGGGATTTTTGATTGGCTGGTATAAGGGCTTTCTCAATACGCTTGCCAATATAGCTTCCCTGTTCGTTGCATGGCTGATGGCGTTTTTATTCAACGGAGCGCTTGCTTCGCTGTTCAATGCCAAAACCAATCTCGGTCAGACCTTGCTGTATTATACAGCCGGGGCGGAAAAGCTTTCGGATATGACCGTGGCCAGTGCCGATGTTGCGTCGTTGAGCGTAGAGAGGATCCACGACATCATTTCTACTTCTGCACTGCCGGAACCGATGGCGAATCAGCTGGAGTATAATATCGTCAATCAGGTGTTTTTTCAGGATGGGATTGTAACGCTGAGCGATTACTTCAACCAAACGCTGATTAACCTTACGCTGCATCTGATCAGCTTTTTGGTGATTTATTTAGGGCTTCGGCTTATTGCGAGCTTTCTCATTGAACTGTACGATCATTCGTTCCGTTTGCCGGTGTTAAAAAAGAATGATTCGCTTTTCGGCGGGCTTTTCGGTCTGCTTCAGGGCGTGATGATTGCATACGTTGTTTTTTCGGTGATGCCGGTGCTTTCCGCCGTGTTGGATCTTTCAGCCATTACGCTGCCGGGAAGCTCGCAGAATTTGATGGATTCGCTGAATCACTCGTTTTTAGGGGGCTTTTTCTATCGCTCCAATATTATATTCAATGTGCTTTCCGGGCGGCTGTAGCGGGTGCGCCGACGAGGAAGATTTTAAGGAAGGGTGGTATCTGTTATGAAGGTGATTTTACTTAAGGATATTAAAGGAACCGGCAAGAAGGATCAGATCATTGAGGCAAGCGACGGCTTTGCGCGCAATTATCTGATTCCGAAAAAGCTGGCGGTGGAGGCGACAGGCGCAAACATGACAATTCTGCGCCAGCAGCAGGATTCCGCACAGCACAAGCAGGAGCTTGCGCGGCAGGAGGCCGAGGCGCTCAGCAAGCGGATCGCGTCGCTTTCGGTAAGTGTGGAGATGAAGATCGGAAAAGACGGCAGACCGTTCGGCTCTGTCAACGCCAAGGAGCTTGCGGATGCGCTTCAGGCGCAGCATGGGATCAGTGTGGATAAAAAGAAGATCTCTATTGACGGGCAAGTTAAAGCGCTGGGAAATTACGCTGCCGAGGTGAAGCTTTATCCGGGGATTTCCGCCAAGCTTGCATTTGCGGTTAAGGAGATGCAGTGATAGTGCGGATAGGGATGTTTGTGGGTCAATAAAAAGCGTAAAAACGGAGGCCGGAACGCTTTACGCAGAGTAAAGCTTCAGCCTCCGTTTTGTTTTTTGAACGGAAATCTTTGGTTAAGCCGGAGATTTGTATAAAGAGAGTTAGTTCCAAGCATGGGGTGGGGCTGTGTGAAAAAGGGCGGCGGAAGGGGCGCGAGCCGCTGCGCCGGGAGCAGGGCGGACGGCTGGAAGCGGGTCGGGCGCGGAAGTCGCCCTTGTCGGTCTTGAACAGATTTATTCTGCGTATGCGGAGGAAAGGACGATCGTACCGGTGAAGTTTTCATAACACAGCATAATATAATTTCCGCCGCCGTTTAGCTTCAGCTCCGTTTCCAAGCGGCCGTACTCGTCGGCGGGATATTCTTTGACGGATGCGCCTAAACGAATGCGAAGTGTTGCTTTTCCTGAAACGGTTTCTATGCTTGCGAAGAGCTTCAATATCCGTTCTTTGACGGATGCTCCGCCGAAGATCACCTCGCGGCCGGAAGCGCTGCTGCACTGTGCACGGTATTCGCCTGTGTAGGCGTCCTTTGCGCAGCTACGCTGACCGATCAGATTTCTGTCGCCTGTGATTTGGCTTTGGCTGAGCCATTCTGCAAAGCGGTCAAAGCGCTCAACGGCGTTCTGTGGGTCAAAACGGGCAAATGAGGAACAGGCCACGCAGGAAGATAGGCATAGAAGCAGCCATAATAAGCATATTGTAGTAAGGATTCTTCTTATCATTTATTTTTCCTCCCTTATGCCGCTGACAATGTGATAATATGTGTTGGAAGTAATGCGGTATACTATCGTGTAAAACAGCGCGAATACAAGGAAGCTGATGAGCGTGGTCATGGAAAAAAGCAGAACATTGTTTAAGTTGAACAGCAGCAGCAGCTTCCGAATCATCGGGAATGCAAAAGCCAAATGAAGCCCGGCGCCGATCAAGGGCAGGAAGAAGATCGTTAAGAGCTGGGAATTGATGCTTTTGCGGATTTCTTTCTTGGTCATGCCGACCTTCTGCATGATTTCAAAGCGCGCTTGGTCCTCATATCCTTCGGAGACCTGCTTGTAGTAGATAATGAGCACGGCGGCAAGAAGGAACACAAGGCTCAGAAGAATGCCCAGAAAGAAGAAGCTGCCGAAGGTTGCATAGAAATCGCTTCGGTTTGCTTCGCGGCTGTCGCAGGTATAGGAAGCAATGCCGTATTTTTCGGTGCGGCTGTATTCCCGAAGCGTTTCCCGAAGTTTGGCGTTAAGCTCGGTTTGCCGGTTTTCAGCAAGCTGCGTGTCAAATCCGTAGCTCCAGCGCAGCGAAAGCATCCTGTCGCCGTTAAAGTCCGCAAGATTCAAAAGCCCTTTCAGCGCGATTTGCAGATCCGGAACAATGAGATACATAGTCGGCAGCACGTTCATGGAGGCATTTCCGCTTTTGATAAAGGAATCCAGCTGTTTTTTTATGCGGAAGGTGGCTCCGCCGTTTACGGCAAGCGTGTCTCCGTGATATTCGGCGCGGAAGACATAGAGCAGAATTTCATTTTCTGCAAGCGTTTCACTTGTCTGCATCAGGCGGTTGTAATCCGACAGGGGGATTATATATATTTGATAAAGATCTGCAAAGGTGAACGTGGTTGCCTGAAATTGATTAACTTTTGTAACATCCGTTTCCAAAACGTCATTTTGCAGCAGTCCCGTAACAAGCGAATAGCGGTAATCCTCAATATTCTGCGGTTTTGCGCCGTATTCGTTTCCGATTTGTATAACGGCTTCTCGCAGGGCGGAAATGTTGTCGTCGCTTAGCGCTTCGGCCTCCTTGAACTGCGCGTCGAGATTGATCTCCTTTGGGTAACGGCTGTGCAGCGAATCCTCCGCGCCGAAATACAGACTTGTGGTTGAGGAGATCATGACCAGCACCATCGTTGCCAAAATGCAGATGGAGGCTAAGCCGGCGCCGTTGCGCTTCATGCGGTAGGTCATGGAGGAAACGGAAACAAAATGATTTGCACGATAATAATACCTTTTATTCTTTTGAAGCAGACGGCAGAATACAACGGAGCCGGCAACGAACAGAAGATAGGTAGCCGCAATGACCAGAAGTACGGCGACAAAGAACCACATCAATGCGGATATGGGGTTCTCTATGGAAACGGCGATCCAGTATGCGGCAAAAAGCATAATGGCTCCGATCAGTGCAAAGAACCAATTTGCTTTGGGAGGTTTCTCACCTACCTGTTCGCTTCGCAGTAATATGATCGCGCTGGAGAGGCGGATCCGGTGCAGCGTATGCAGAAACAGCAGCGCGAAGATCACGCAGAATACTGCTGCTGTTGCGAATATGGCGGCGGGCGAGACGGACAGCGTGTAGGTAATATCGCCTTTCAGAACATGAACCAGCACTAACTCTGCCAGCTTAGAGAGAATAATTCCCGCGGTTAGGCCGACAGCAAGAGAAATCCCGGCGGAAATAAGCGATTCCCACAGGAGGATTCGCCCGATATTGCCTTTTCCCATTCCTAAAATGTTGTATAAGCCGAATTCCTTTTTCCTTCTGCGAACCAAAAAAGAGTTGGTGTAGAACAAAAAGACGGCAGCGAATATGGCGATCACCCAGCCGCCGAGCTGGAACATGGAGCGCACGGTTCCCGCGCCCGGGAGATGAGAAAGCGTGTCGGAATACTGCAAAAAAAGAATGATATAGTACATCATAACCATGCCGATGCATGTCAGCAGATAGGGCACATACAGGCGGCGGTTTTTGCGGATGCCGTCCCATGCGAGGTGGAAATACAGCTTCATGCCCGCTCACCGCCCTGCAGCATCGTCAGTGTATCGGAGATTTTCTGATACAGCTGCTCGGAGGTGGCCTCCCCGCGGTAGATCTGGTGGAACACGCGGCCGTCCTTGATGAAGAGGACGCGGCCCGCGCGACTCGCCGCGCGCACGGAGTGCGTGACCATGAGGATGGTCTGCCCGGCGGCGTTGATCTGGCCGAAGAGGTCCAGCAGCTCGTCGGTCGCGCGGGAGTCGAGCGCGCCGGTCGGCTCGTCGGCCAGCAGAATGCGGGGCTCCGTAATCAGGGCGCGCGCCACGGCGGCGCGCTGC
>JAHAAN010000081.1 GCA_018376855.1 Clostridiales bacterium
CATCCGATGTTTCTTGCCATGCCTGCCGCTATGCGGATATGGGGAGCGGTTGAGTCATCGATGCCTTGCCCGGTTTCGGTGAATGAAGGGCGGGAGTTTCTGTCGGCATACGGTGCGGAACACGGCGCAGACCAGCTTCCCGAACGGTGCTGTCGGCAAAATTGCGGCGATGTAAAGCTCACCGCTTTAAATATCTGGTTTCGATATGAAAAAGATCTGCCAGATGTGGTTAAGGGGATAACGTTTACTGCGAGGTCGGGAGAATTGTTTGCAGTTCTCGGCGGCAACGGAACGGGGAAAACGACGATGCTGAAACTGATTGCCGGGCTGAAAAGGCCCTATCGGGGAGAGGTGAAAGCAAACGGTCGCGTTGGGCTTCTTCCGCAGGATCCGCAGACGCTGTTTGTGAAAAAGACGGTGTTAGAGGATTTGAACGATGCGCTTGCCTCCGTTCAATTAACAAAAGAAAGCAAAGAGAAAAAAATCGGGGAGCTTGTCAGGCTTTGCCGCCTGTCAGGCTTTGAGGGTCGCCATCCGTATGATCTGTCCGGCGGGGAGCAGCAGCGGGCGGCGCTGGCGAAGCTGCTGCTTACAGATCCCGATATTCTTCTTTTGGACGAGCCTACAAAGGGACTTGATGCACAGTTCAAAGCGGAATTTGCCGTTATTCTGAAAAGCCTTGCCAATGCGGGCGTATGCATTGTGATGGTCAGCCATGATATTGAGTTCTGTGCGCAGTATGCGGATAGGTGCGCGCTGTTCTTTGACGGCAGTATTGTTGCTGAGGGCGCGCCTGCTGAATTTTTTTGCGGGAACAGCTTCTACACCACCTCCGCCAATCGCATTGCCAAAGAGATCATACCGAATGCGGTAACAACGGAGGATGTAATCGAAGCGATCGGGGGAGAGTCAAAGGAGATTTTTCCGACCGATGCGGCTGAATATAGGAGACAGGAACGTGCCGAGGTGAAGCATGCTGAACCGAGTCCGCTTCCGCTGTGGCGAAAGATCGGAGCATGGATATCCGGACTGTTGTCCTGCTGCATTTTTATCTATGCAATCAAGACTGAAAAATTAAGCGAAATGATCGGCAAAAACGGTTTGACGGAGCTGGGAAAAGATCAGCTGCGTCTTTACAGCGTGCTGATTGTGTTTCTGATGCTGACAGCCGTTTTCATCGGGCGGCGCTCGGCTCCTCCCATAACGGTACAAACGCCGAAGGATAAACGAAAGCTGTCGAAGCGAACTTTGGCGGCGGTCGTGCTGATCCTGCTGCTGATTCCTTTAACGCTCTTTGCGGGCGTTGTCTATATGGACCGCAAGCAGTATTATCTGACAGCGCTTGCAGTTCTAATCGAATGTATGCTGCCGTTTTTTATGGTGTTTGAAGGCCGAAAACCGAAGGCCAGAGAGCTTGCGGTCATTGCCGTGCTGTGCGCGCTCAGCATCGCCGGAAGGGCTGCGTTCTTTATGCTGCCGCAGTTTAAACCGGTGCTTGCCATGACGATCATCGCAGGCGTTGCCTTCGGCGGAGAGACGGGGTTTTTGGTCGGCGCTGTAACGATGCTGGTATCCAATATCCTTTTTTCGCAGGGTGCATGGACGCCGTGGCAGATGTTTGCAATGGGCATTATCGGGTTTCTTGCCGGTATTCTGTTTAAAAAAGGCATTCTTCGCCGCACTAAAGCGTCGCTTTGCACGTTCGGAGCGCTGAGCGCTGTCGTGATCTACGGCGGGATTATGAACCCGGCTTCCGCTTTGATATGGGGAAGTGAAGCGCTGAATCTGAAATTGATCATGGGGTATTATCTTACCGGCTTTCCCATGGACTGCATCCATGCTGCGGCAACAGTGCTGTTCCTGCTGTTCCTCGCCGAGCCGGCGCTTGAGAAGCTGGATCGCATAAAAGTGAAATATGGATTAGTGGAATAAAATATAGCCCCGGCGGCAGCCGGCGCCGAATGTGTTTTCAGGCAAATACCGCATCCGTTCTCGTCAGCGTGCAACGTTCCGGAGGATTCTTAGTAGATGATTTTTTAAAAGCCGGCAGCGTTATGATCCGTATCGGTATTGCGCGGTTGGCTTATGTTCCGTTGTGCAGGGGTGCGGTGTCAGTTTAAGATTGCAATTTTGACTTTTATTGGAACGAGCATAAATATCTCTTCTTTTCGAAAGCGGCGGCGAGAGTTTCTTCTTGCCACCGTTAAATTTTTTATTCTGCAAAAATGCCGCCGAGAATTTTTGTTCTCGGCGGTATCTTTTATTATTTCCTTACTCCCCAAACACAAAGGGGGATTTTTTCGTCCGGAATAAAAAGGCGTTCGTTTTCAATAAGACTCTCCATCAGCATAGCGGCGACAGCCATTCGATGGTGGATCTTCGCAATAGTTCCGCATTGATTTTTCACACCTTTGGGTGCGTGCTCCGACAAAATCTCCGCAGCATGATCTGATACCGTTATCATGAAATCAGCAATGATTTCGCCGCTATCCCTGATGATTTGGCATATCTTGTTATAGCAGTCAGTGCCAAATACGGGAAAGTTTGCCTGCAGACACTTTCCGTCCGATGTAATGAATTTGTTTTCGATAAGCCATGGCAGAGTTTCGTTATCTCTGTTAGGCGTGCGCACTAAAATCGCATCACACATGGCTTCGGCCTTTTTTGAAAATTGCGTGTGCTCATACCGCTGCGCACGTTCGATGATGCTATAGTTCTCAGCGGAAAACCAAGCCGAACACTCCGGATTCGATACTTCCATTCTATGTATTTTAGAAAGTAAGGACAGCTCACGCCGCAATAAGTATATCTGTTCATCATGCGTTTCCCTTTCGATATATTCTTGCTCCGGTGTTACTTCATATACACTCATATCGTCCGCGCTGTAATCAACATGGTTTTTCATGATTTGTTCTGTGCGAATAAACTTTTTTAAGGTGCTTTCGGCAACCTTCCAAGCATATTCCCAAATGCATAATAGTACAAACGATTTCAGAAGCCAAATCATCAACCTTTTCTTTGTCATGTAGGCGAGCAAAGGCAAAGCCGTATATTGATGTTAAATTGGCGGATAATAGTTCTCCTACTTGTGTGGTGTTCATTGCTGTTCTCCTGCTGTTTTTTGAAAGCTTTCGTATATATAGAGACGAAAGTAAGCGTTTGGTTAATCTTTTATAAAAATCATATCACAAATTTGTGAAAACTTCATCTGCGAATGCCGCGGAATTTTCGCTCTGTGAAAATTATTGTGTAAGCTACTTTCGTTAAACATTTTCGGCGCATAAAATTGAGGGGGAAGTGAAAGGAATTGGAGGAGAAAGGGGAAAAATGTAATTTGGTATATTGACTATTGGATATAGATGGAATATAATTATTATAGAAACATATTGGTTCGGAGGGATGGGCATGGATCGGAATAAGGGGCTGCTCAGGGGGATTGCGGCGGTATTGGTCTGTCTGATGCTGGTGTTTGCGGCGCCGGAGAGCTTTGCGGCGGCTGGGGCAGCTGTGGAGGGTTTGTTTGCGAGGGCGGAAACGGAGCAGCGGATGCTTGAAGCGGAGGATCCCGTTTATGATATTATCGGGGAAGATATATCCAAAAGAGATGCGTTTACAAAGCATTATGTGCTTCGGGATAAAAGCTATGTGTCGGTCGTGTCGGAGGAGCCGGTGCATTATTATGCAAACGGCGCATGGCAGGAGATCGACCCGACGCTGGAGAGGCGGGAGGACGGAACGCTTGTCAATGCAGCGGGTGCGTTTGAGGCGGTTTTGGGGGAAGACATTTCCGGTGAGCGTGCGGTAACGTTAGCGTACGGCGGTTATGAGCTTTCATGGCGGGCGCTGGGAACGCTGAACGGCAGGAAAAACGCAGCTGCGGAAAATTACGGGCAGCAGAAAAAACAGGGAAAGGTCAAGAGAAGCGAGCTTGCGGAAAAGAAGGTCGGAGCGGTGCGTTACCAAGATACCTATGCAAACACGGACATAGAGTATCAGGTTGCGTATAACGGGCTGAAGGAAAACATTATCATTCGTGCACGGCAGAATAAATACGAGTATTCGTTCATCTACCGAATGGGAGAGCGGCTGGCGATGCGGACGGAAGAGAGCGGCGGCGTTGCAATCTATGATCGGGAGACGGCGGAAACGGTGTTTGCGATTCCCGCGCCGTACATGGTCGACGCGAACGGCGAGCTTTCTTATGACGCATATTATACGCTGAAGGAACAGGGGAAGGGGCAGTACCGCCTTACGGTAACGGCAAGCGCGGATTTCATTCGCAGCGCGGCGCTTCCCGTAACGCTGGATCCGGCTATCTTTATTCAGCGTGTTACCGAGCAGGCGGCGGTCAGAACATCCTATCTGGCAAGCGGAACGAACTATGCTTCCCAAACGAACTTGGGGGCGGATAAAAAGATTCTCTATGTGGGTTATGAGGCGTCGGCATATAAATGGTGCCGCACATATATCCAAACGGATCTTCCCAAGCTGACAGGGAGCGATATCGTAACCAACGCATACATCGGCTTGGTGCAGAAGCAGGGGCGGTATAATACCGTGTCGGCAGCGGAGCAGGCGATCGGGATCGCGGAGGTTCGGCGGAGCTGGTCGCCGTCCACGCTGACATGGAATATGCAGAAGAGCGATAGCTTCGGGGATTTCTTGGATTACCAGTATGTTGTGCGCAACGAGCGCACGTCCGGTTCGGGTACGTATTTCGATATCCCTATGCAGTGGAACGTTACCGCGGCCGTGAAGCGCTGGTATGCGCAGAACGAGCTGACGGCCTGCGCTTCCGGCAACAGCGAAAACTTCGGCTTTGTGCTCAGAATGGTGAACGAAAATCTCAGCGGCACATCGCCGGCAAGCCATGCCATTTATTATAACGACCGTACCGTAACGAATTATGCGCCGTATCTTGTTATTGAGTACCGCAATAACAAGGGCTTGGAAAGCTATTGGACGTATCACGGCCAAAGCGCAGGTAGAGCAGGCGTGGGGCAGGTGAACGATTATACCGGCAATCTCGTTTTTACGCATGCGGATGCGTCGACTTCAGGCAGCCGTATGCCGGTAACGCTCAGCCATGTATATAATTCCTACGACGCCGATGTGGAAAACGCCGTGATCCCCTGCGGCAAGGGGTGGATGCTGAGTATCGCGCAAACGGTTACGCCCGTTGCCGATGCAGGCATTGCCGCCAATTATCCGTATTATTATACGGATTCCGACGGCACGCGCCATTATTTTATGAAGACAAGCGACAATAAGCTGATGGATGAGGACGGCCTTGGCTATACGCTCACAGTCAATACGTCCGGAGACGTGAAATATACCGTGAAGGACCGCAGCGGCAATACCATGTCGTTCGACGGGCAGGGCAGGCTTGTTAAGATTGCGGATACGGCGTATAACTATGCGTCCGTGGCATATTCCGCTTCGGCGGTTACCGTAACCGACGGCACGGGTCAGAGTATCGTGATCGCGCTTTCCGGCGAGCGCGTCAGCAGCATTACCACGCCCGACGGCAAAGCGGTGTCCTATCAGTACAACGCCGCAGGCTATCTCGTTTCCGTTACGTATCCCGACGGCAAATCCTCTTATTACACCTATGCCGCCGCGCCCGCGCAGGCCGACGGCGCGCAGAATACGCGCCCGCTGCTCAGCGCGCAGGAGCCGGGCGGCTATGCCGTGCATTATGAATATACGCCCGACCGCGCAAGGCGCGTCAGCCGTGTGTACGAGACCGGCGGCGGGCAGCTCGGGCAGGGCATGTATGTCGCTTACGGTGAGGATGCTTCCACCACCTTTACCTCCGCCGGGGTGGACGGCGTGTTCGGCACAAACGACGATATCTTAACCGTTTGCCAGTTTGATCATTTCGGCCATACCGTCGCTTCCTACAGCAGGCTGAAGGGGAGCGTCGATTCCGTGCTCTCCGCGCAGTATTATGGCTTTGATACCACGGATTATTCCGCCTATCAGGCGGCCAATAACCGCCTCACTTCCGTTGCCTCCGGCAATGTGGGCGCGGCGAACCGCGTCGTTCAGCCGGGCTTTGAATCCATGAACGGAGTGGAGACCTACAAAGAGGATAATGCAATTTTTGTCCTGAATCCTTCTATAAAGCTGCAGGGGCAGGCAAGCGCAAGTATTTTCACTTCCTCCGAAACCGGCGGCCTTGCGCTGTATAAGCAGACGTTCGCGCTGATGCACTTCCGTTCTTCCGATCGCAGTTATACCGCGTCGGTCTATGTTTATGTGCCGGAGGGCGTTACCGGCAGCGGCGGCGTTGTCATCGGCGTGTGCCCTGCAAATGCTGCCCTTTCGGAATCGGATTACACCGTGATCCCGCTCAGCGAGCTTGCGCGCGAGCAGAACGGCTGGTCGCGCATCAGCTTTACCGTTACGCCGCAGACCTCCTCGGATTTTGAATGCTTTCATATTTATTGCGGCATTAAAGATCTGAAAGGCTCCGCGTGTTTCGATTGCCTCCAGTTTGAGCAAAGCAGCGCGCCCAATGCCTATAGCCTCATCGGCCTCGGCAGCTTCGATTACAACCAGAACACTACATGGACGTATTCCGGCTTGAATCCGGCGCTCGGAACGCCTGCTGCCTCCGCAAATGCAACAGGCAGCTTCGATACCGTGAAGTCCGCTTCCCAAACCGTCAATATCTCGGAGAACGGCTCCTTTACGCTCAGCGGCTGGGCAAGCGCGCCTAAGGCCGTTCCCACCGGTGAAAGTGCAAAGAAGATCAAAAAAGCCGTCTATTCCTCCGGGAAGTATGCCGTCTCCGTGGAGGAGGAACCGTTCTTCGGCCTGAAGGCCGTGGTAACCTATACCGATAACACCACGAAGGAGGCCGCGTGCTCCTTTAACACGGCGGTCGCGGGTGTGCAGTATGCCAGCGTCTCCTTTGATACCGAAAACGAGGGCAAAACACCGAAATCCATTACCGTTACGGCGGAATACGCTCACCAGCTCGGCTACGTTTCCTTCAGCAACGTTCAGCTCACGCAGGGCAGCTTCACGGCCTATGAGTATAACGAAAACGGCTTCCTCACCTCCATGAAGCAGGATGGCAATGCCGCCGGCAATGTTACCGATGCAAAGGGCAATGTTACCTCCTCTACCGATATTAACGGGCAGACGACAACGTATACCTACAATGCGAAAAATCTTCTTACCGCCAGCACATTGCCTACAGGGGTGAAGTCGGCTTATGATTACGACAGCCACGGCAATCTCATTGCCAGCTCGGTCTACGGGGGCAATTTTGCCGCGTATGTCGGGCCGAGTGAAAATGTAACGTATCTTATTGGGAACAGGGCGGATCACAGGCTGTTCCTTGACGCCACAGGGGGCGGTAAAGCAGCCATCTATACAGGTAAGGATGAGCAGCTCTTTACGCTTGAAAAGTGCGGGGATTATTGGTATATCGTCGCTCATAACGGGCAGGTGCTGGGTTTGGACGGTAATACTTATCCTATGCCTCATGTCAGTCTTATGGATAAAGTTACGGAAGCCGGCGCACAGCAGGATAAACAGCTCTTTAAGGTGGAGTGTTTGGGCGGCATTACCAAAATGTATCCTAAGACACAGCTGAATTACCAGCTTGGCCCTAACGCGGATTATTTGATTATTGCGCCGATGACCACAATGAATTTTGCTTGGGAACTCCTTCCCATTGCTTACGGCCATCCGGAAGCCATTTCCACCACGCAGCAGTATGATTCCAACGGCCGCTTTGTTGCCTCGTCCACCGATGAGCGCGGCAATGTTACCACCTATACCTACGACCAAGCCACCGGCCGCCTGCTCTCT
Organism: Clostridiales bacterium; assembly: GCA_018376855.1. Classification (GTDB taxonomy): domain Bacteria; phylum Bacillota; class Clostridia; order Christensenellales; family QALW01; genus JAHAAN01. Next base: position 7,828 of record JAHAAN010000081.1, read on the forward strand.
TTTACCGACAGCACCGGAACCACCGCCTATACCTATGATCCCAATACCGGCGAGCTGCTTTCCGTTTCCAAGGGCGGCGCGCAGGTGCAGTATGCCTATGAGGACGACCGCCTTTCAACCATCACTCGCAACGGCTTCTCCTATGCGTTTGAATACGACGCCTTCGGCAATAACACCAAAACAAAGGCAGGGAATACCGTCTTAGCGGAGAATACATATAATACAGGGGCAGGGCTGCTGCAAAGCACAGCCTACGGCAACGGCGATACCGCGTCCTTCGGTTACGACAGCTATGGCCGCGTGATCTCCCTGAGCTACGGCGGCACGCTCACCTTCAGCTATACCTACGATAACGCCGGGCGTATGCTCAAAAGCTACGACCATAGAAACGGCAGAACGTATAGCTATCATTACGATTTCAAAGGCCGCCTTGCCGCCAAGGTGTGCTCGGACGGCACACGCCTGAACTATACCTATGATAACCGCGATTACCTGCTTTCCTC
>JAHAAN010000082.1 GCA_018376855.1 Clostridiales bacterium
AAAAAGGAAAGCAAGATTTGATAAATGAAATTTTAAACTTAACTTTGCGCCAAAGTTTTCTCAAAATATTCTATATTATAAATTTATAATCAACAATTTAACGGAATGAGATTTAGAACTATAATAATAAGTCTGTGCATTTGTCTAAGTTTTAGTTCTTGCATACGTGAAGAAGCGGCTAACACTGAAGCTGATATCGAATCTTGTACAGTTTCCGATCCCTCAGTGTTGAAAATGCAGCCAATTATTACTAATAATACGGTAATAATCATGGCGCAATCAACCATTGACATCACGCACTTTGCTCCTGAATTCACATTAACCAAAGGGGCCACTATTGAACCACCCAGCGGAACAGTAAGAGATTTCTCAAATCCACAAACTTATATAGTAACATCGGAAGACAGACAATGGAAAAAGGAATATACTGTCTATGTTGATATTTCTGATATTAAATTAGATTTTAATTTTGAGCATTGGGAAATAATAGAAGGAGCCAGAGGTAAACAATGGCACGGTTTTTATGAAATCTCAGAACAGGAGCAGAAACAGTTTATTTGGGCAACAGCTAACAGTGGATATGCCCTGACTGGTTATGTTACTCCCGAAGGAGAAAAACTCACTAATCCTCTTATTTATCCAACTATCTCCTATGAAGCCGGTCATTCCGGAAAAGGAGTGAAACTTGAAACTAAACCGACCGGTGCGTTCGGTGATATGGTCATCCGCCAGCAGCGGTGTACCGGTAAAGCCGATGCGGGAAAGCACATAACCGACAAGCATCCACTGCCATTGATCGGTAAACGCCATAGCAGTGGTGAAGACGACGCCGAGCGCCAGAAAAACCGCAAAAAGCTTCTTTTTCATGCCCCTGTAATCCCCCACAGCGCCCAGCAGGGGAGCCATCAGCGCCACCGCAAAGGTGGCAATAGAAGTGCCGATTCCCCACCATTGATCGCCGCTTTCCCCCGCAACAGCCACAAAATAAATGGGAAAAATCGCCGCCATAATATTGGTCGCATAGACCGAGTTAGCCCAATCGTAAAGAATCCAGCTCTTTTCCCGTTTTGTAAAGCGTTCCCGCACTTTTTTCATCACGATCTCCCCCTCTTATTCAAACATGCCCTCCGGTGCTTTTCCATCCATCGGCCACGGCTCTACATTCAACATACGCGCCGCAGCCGCGCAGATATCCGTAACGCAGCCGCCGCAAAGCCTTTGCCCTGCGCGCACGCCGCAGCCCGCAGCCGCGTAAAAAGTTTGATAATTTTCATGCAGCGGACTGTACCCATGCACCGCCTTGTCGGAAAGAGGATGTCGGTAAAAATAATACCCAAGCTCCGCCTCAACGCCAAGGCTGAACGAATCCAGCGCAGCCGCTTTCATCTCCTCCCTGATTAAAAAACGGGCAACGCCTTTTATCTTCTTCAATTCACTGCAAACCGCCGATACAATCTCTGCTTCTTCGGATTTATCGTTTACATGCATATATGCGCACCCATCGCTTTGCCAGAAGCAGGCACGATATCCGCGCTCGATCACGCCCTTTTCCCCTTGCTTGCAAAGCCCCATGCGCTCTAAAGCATCGTTAAGATTGATATGCGTGTGAACGTCAAAGGCTCCGTGATCGCTGAACACCAGCAAGCCGGTTTCCTCCTCCGTGCCGGCTTCCCTAACCGCCTGCATAAGCAGCCCCAAACGCTGATCCAGCCTTTCAAGCGCCGCCTGCACCTCCTCGCTTTTAACCCCGCAGCGATGCTTATGCGTATCCACGTCGGTAAAGTGAAGCAAAAGCAGATCCGGCTTCTGCCTACGGATCGTATCGCACGCCACCGCCGCAGAAAAATCATCCAGTTCCGGCTGTGAAATGCCGTTCATCAGCTTTCCGTGCCGCAAGATCGCCGAAAGCTGATAGAATAAGCTTCCGTTTTTGATGCTGGCCGACGCCTGACTCTGCCCCGGCGCGGGAAGCACCTCCGGCATATTCCACCGCATTCGCGCACCCGCACTTACAGGCCAAAGAATTCCGGCACAGCGAAGCCCTGCTTTTTCCGCCTGCTGATACAGCGTGGGAACCTGAACGGCACGATCCCAATGGTTCCACACCGGATGCGCTTCATGCGGCTGAAAAGGAACGTTATCATAAATCCGGTGCTTTTCCGGAAGGCACCCCGTAATCACGGAGCTGTGCACAACATAGGTATGCGTCATCAGCACGCTGCTGACTCCGCCTACATACGTTCCTCTTTCCGCAAGCGCACGAAAGTTCGGCATATGCCAAAGTTTTTCCTCTGCCTCAACGCTTGTAACAGCGTCAAAGGACACCATAATCAAACGGCGTTTTTTTCTGTTTGAGCTATGCATAAGCGTTTATCCCCACCAGACAAATCCCAACATATTTTATTTAAGATTTATTTTTCTTGTTCTTTTGACGATTTGATATATCCGCATGATCCCGCTCGCCGATAACACCCTCTTGCGCGGCTGCGGATCATAACAATATTTTCAATATGAAATTATAAGCGATTTTACTTAGAAATTCAACACCAATTTTTGATTGGATTTTCATTTTGCGTCTGCTTTCGCAATTCAGACAAATGATTTTTAAAAGCTTTACCATCACTCTTTCCAATATCCAAGAGCAGCCAACAGCGCTGCCGCCTCGATCTTATATTCAGCCTTTGCCGAAACATAGATCACGGTATCTTTGATTCGCACCTTTGCTGTATATAAGGTATCGTTTTCTACAGAATACAGCTCGTGCACCATGCCGCCGTGCTCCTGCTCCTCGCCGTCCGATATAGGAAGCGTCATACCGTTATACAAAACTCCGGCGCTGTTCGCCGTATCCATCACGCAAAAATCCATTCGGATGTTGCCGTCGTTAAACGATGCAGCTTCCTTCATCATTGAACCAACTTTCCATGTCCGGCGCAGTTCATCCGTCGTATCAACAGTTGTATATCCCGCTGCCGCGGCCGCTTCCCGAAACCTTTCTATTCCAACCGCCCGGGTACCGGGAAAAAGCTTTACGAAAAGGAAAACACCGCACAAAACGATCACCGTAATAACAGCTTTACAGACAATCTGTTTTGCGGGATCTTTTACTTCCTGCTCTGCGGCTGCCGAATCTATATATTCCTCCGGCGGCAAAACTTCCTCTTCCTCGGGCTGGCCTCTTCTTCGGATCCTGCGAATCAAAGCCCAAACACCGGACATAAAAAATCCTATCGCTGCAAATATAGTTCCGACAACAAGGAATATAATCAAATTGTGGATACTCGGCGATAAGATGTCCGTAGAGCTTGCCGGTGCATCCGGGTTATATTTTACCTGAACCCTATCGCCAAGTCCCATAGGAGCGCTCCTGTTATACAGCTTACCCGAGTATGCTTTTCCCTCCACCTCATATTGGTAGGTAATATCATAATTGATATGACTTCTGTGAAAAGAGCCTGAATATTCGCTTTTCACATCCACAACTTCTGCCGACACGGTTATCCAATCCTGCTGATTGTGTTCATTTATGTAGTTATAAACGCCTTCGCCAACCATGCGGAGACCTTGTATCAAAATGAATATTCCAAAAAGTCGAAGAATGATTATAAATACCGATCCTATTTTCCGCGTTTTCATACTCTTTTTAACCTCTAACTATCCGTTTCCTCAGCATATTAACTTTACGCTCAAAATATTTTATGCCTGTTCCCTGCAAATCTCCGTTACAAAACCGTTATTCGCAGCGCATATCTTCCAAGCCTATTTTCAATAGACGCACCGCCGTGAAAAGAGAAAAATATTTATCCCCCTTTGTTTCATTATACCAATAACATTACAAAAAAGAAAGAAAAAAGCTGAAGATTTTTACCTCTTCAGCCCTTTAAACTGTTTATAAGGCAGATAAACGCCGATCAAAAAGGAAATATATCCATGCGTTCCGACGCAGATAATTCCTGCATCCGCTGAAAAAGAAAATCATTCATTACGCAAACATAGCTTCCCTTCATGCCCAGCGAACGTGTTTGAATGATTCCCGCGCTCTCGAGCTTACGCACGGCGCTGGCCACAACAGAGCGAGTGATTCCGGCCGACTGTGCGATTTTGCTGGCGTTGATCACGCCCTCTCTGCCCGAAAGCGCATTCATCAGCGCAGCGGCAGCCTGCCGCTCGGTATAGGAAAGCGTTTCCGCCGCTCTTTTTACCGCCTCGCTCTGCCGCTGTTCACAGCTGTTCTGCTCGTTTAAAACCGTATAAAACGCGACCGCCGCCAAAGTGGCCAAAAGTTCGCCAAGCGCGATATCCAAGCTTTCATACGGTTTTTCCGCCCTTGCATATACAATATATCCCAGCTTTTCAGACGCGCAGCACAGCGGCGTAACCATGTGCATCGTATTGCCCGCAGCGCATTCCTCGCCGCGGAACGGGCACTTCGCTGTGTTTGCATACACAGCCGTTTCCTCCGGCTCTCCGACAAAAGACTCTGCGATTTCCCTTGCGCCCTCCTCCGTACACAGTCTGCACGCAAATCCTTCCTGTGAAAAAGGCAGGCTGAATAAAACGCCCTGCCTGTTAAAAACATACACGGAGGATTCCAAGATCTCTTTTGCCAGCACGCCGATCTCTTCCGCGCTGAGCTTTCCGGTGTCCAATGTTGAAAAATAATGATTCAACCGCCGAATATTCGCAAGCATTTGTTCAGATGTCATACGCATCCTCCCTTTACAATCCGCCCTGCATCCGCGGACTTCGTCTACAGTCTACAATCTACAGAATAAATTTCTCCAAATTCTGTTTAGCTGCCGATTCGCCAAGCCGTTCTACCACGAAAGCAGGATCCACCGTCAATTCAATAGGCTCTTCTTCACTGCCCGCCTGAAAGGACACTTCCTCCAATAACTTTTCCATAACGGAAACCAGACGCCTTGCGCCGATATTTTCATTGAATTCATTCGCCTCATAAGCGTGCTTGGCAAGCATCGTTAGCGCCTCGTCGGTAAAATGCAGGCGGATATGATCCGCTCCCAACAGCGCGGTATACTGCTTAATCAAGGCATTATCCGTCTGACACAAAATACTGCGAAGCTCCTCCGCCCCGAGCGGTTTAAGCTCCACACGCAGCGGAAATCTTCCCTGAAGCTCCGGAATAAGATCCGTAATTTTGCTTAAATGAAAAGCGCCCGCGGCAATAAAAAGAATATAATCTGTTTTAACTGGGCCGTACTTCGTATTGACCGTGCACCCCTCCACAATGGGCAAAATATCCCGCTGAACCCCTTCGCGCGACACCCCAGGGCCGCTGCTGCTGCCGGAGGAAAGCGCAATCTTATCAATTTCGTCGATAAAGATAATCCCCGTCTGCTCCGCGCGCTCCAGCGCTTCGGAAACCACCGCATCCTGATCCAGCAGCCGATCCAGCTCCTGCTGCTCCACAATCTTGCGCGCCTCCTTTACGGGAACCTTGCGCTTCTTCGTTTTCTTCGGCATCAGCCCGCCAAGCAGATCTCCCATATTCATTTCAGGCTGCCCGGGAATCTCGCTGTTCATGCCCACCGGCTTATCTTCCACTTCGATCTCGATGATATGATCCTCGATCACGCCGCTTGCCAGATCCGCCTCCACAGCGCTCCGGCGAGCCGCCAGATCTTCGTCGTCCTTTTTGCGGCGAAGCGGCAGCAGAATGTCCACCATTTTGTTCTGCACGGCGCGATCCAGCTTTGGGCGAAGCTGTTCGGTTTTCTCGCGGCGGATCATGCGAATCGCCGCCTCCACAAGCTCCCGCACCATAGAATCAACATCCCTGCCGACATAGCCGACCTCGGTATACTTCGTGGCCTCTACCTTCACAAACGGCGCGCCGATGATCTTTGAGATGCGGCGCGCGATCTCCGTTTTCCCCACGCCTGTCGGGCCGGACATAATGATATTTTTAGGTGTGATCTCGTCGCGCATTTCAGGCGAAAGCAAGCTTCTGCGGTAACGGTTGCGCAAAGCAATCGCCACCGTGCGCTTGGCCTCCTCCTGACCTATGATATATCTGTCAAGTTCCGCAATGATCTCCTGCGGAGTAAGCGGCAGCAGCATATAATCGTTCTCCCCTTTCTATACCTCTTCCACGGTAATATGATCGTTGGTATAAACGCAGATCTCGCCTGCGATCTTCAGCGCCTGACGGGCGATCTCGGCAGCAGGCTTATCCGTAAAGCGCACAAGCGCGCGCGCCGCAGAAAGCGCATACGTTCCGCCCGATCCGATCGCCGCAACACCGTCATCCGGCTCGATGACCTCGCCCGTGCCGGAAAGCACCAACATCCCAGTATCGTCGGCAACGATCATCATTGCTTCAAGCTGGCGGAGCGTTTTATCCCCGCGCCACATCTGCGCAAGCTCCACCGACGCACGGTAAAGATTGCCCGAATATTGCTGAAGCTTCCCCTCAAAATGCTCGCAAAGCGTAAAAGCATCCGCCACCGAACCTGCAAAGCCGATCACCACTTTATCATGATAAATGCGCCGCACCTTCACTGCTCCGTGCTTCATGACAATACTTTCTCCCATCGTTACCTGCCCGTCGCCGGCAAGCGCGCATTTGCCATTGCGCCGCACGCCCACTATCGTCGTTCCCTTCATTGCCACTTTTAATTCCCTGCCTTTCCTCTGACGCCTTTTCTAACTAATTTTTGATATTATAGCATATCCCTTTAGCTTTCGCGACCTTCTTGCAGAAGATTCAGAAAATATTTACAAAAAGTCCATTCTTCAAAATCACATTCATTCAAAAAATGAAATCTTTCTTCTGAAAACGCCTTGATTTTTTATGCGGATGCGTATATAATAGTGCCATCATATTTCTAGGAGGATTTATCATGAACAGAACACTGAAATTAGTCATTGTCTACTTGTTCTCTTGGCTCGGCTCCCTGATTATGCTGGCCGTTGAGAAGGAAGATGAGGTCGTGCGCGAGCATGCCGCGCAGGGGCTTGGCTGGGGTATCGTTTCCTTCGTACTCTCTGTAGCTCTTTCTTGGATTCCCGTTGTGGGGCTCATTCTTTCGCTGCTGACTTTTGTTATTGCCATCCTGCTGATCGTCAAAGCTTGCATGGGCGGCATTTTCAAGATTCCTTTTGTGTATGACTTCTCACAAAAAAACTTTAAGAATCTTTTCAAGTAATTTTGTGGTTTTACTTCTGCGTGTATCCTTGCGGTACACGCTTTTTTATATCATATCCCCCTAAAAAATTCTCTTTCCCATGATTGACGAACACGGATCTGTGTAATACAATAAACATAAATCGCGATCACCGAATATATGAGCGCAGCCCAGCAGCAGAATATCGTTTTCAAGCTGACATAATACCATCATATTTCTAGGAGGATTTATCATGAACAGAACACTGAAATTAATTATTGTCTACTTGTTCTCTTGGCTCGGCTCACTGATCGTGCTGGCTGTTGAAAAAGAAGATGCGGTCGTGCGCGAGCATGCCGCGCAGGGGCTTGGCTGGGGTATCGTTTCCTTTGCGCTTTCCGCGGTGCTTTCTTGGGTTCCCGTTATAGGGCTTATTCTTTCGCTGCTTACGCTTGTTATTACTATCTTGCTGATCGTCAAGGCCTGCATGGGCGGCATTTTCAAAATCCCTCTTGTGTATGACCTTTCACAAAAAGCCTTTAAAAATCTCTTTAAGTAAATTTGTATTTATCATGTATGCATCCTTGCTGTACACGCTTTTTTACATTTATATTCCAAAAAGCCTTCTATTATCTGTTTTTAGTGATTGACAAACACGAGTTTGTGTAATAAAATAGGCATAAATTGCAAGCGCCGAATATGCGGGCGTAGTTCAGTGGCAGAATATCGGCTTCCCAAGCCGACTATGCGGGTTCGATTCCCGTCGCCCGCTCCATTCTTCGTTAGAAGGACGAACGGCTCTTGCAAAATATTTTTATAAGTATGGAGGTTTTCCGTATGGCAAAGGCAAAATACGAAAGAACGAAGCCGCATGTAAACATCGGAACGATCGGGCACGTAGACCACGGTAAAACGACGCTGACAGCGGCGATCACCACCTGCCTGTCAAAGGTAGGTCAGGCGGAAGCGATGGCGTATGACGCGATCGATAAAGCGCCTGAAGAGAAGGAAAGAGGAATCACAATCAACACGGCGCACGTTGAATATCAGACGGAAACCCGCCACTATGCGCACG
>JAHAAN010000083.1 GCA_018376855.1 Clostridiales bacterium
AAATACAGCACCTTTTCCAGATCCTTGGGCGTAATGTCCAAAATCATACCGATACGGCTGGGAATTCCCTTAAAATACCAGATATGTGAAACCGGAGCCGCCAGCTCAATGTGTCCCATACGCTCTCTGCGAACCTTGGCGCGCGTGATCTCCACACCGCAGCGGTCGCAGACAAGCCCCTTATACCTCGCGCCGCGCTTATACTTTCCGCATGCGCACTCCCAGTCCTTTGTCGGGCCGAAAATGCGCTCGCAATACAAGCCGTCGCGTTCGGGCTTGAGCGTTCTGTAGTTGATCGTTTCCGGCTTCTTTACTTCCCCGCTGGACCACTCGCGGATCTTCTCCGGAGAAGCCAGACCGATTTGAATGGAATCAAAGTTATTCAGTTCAAACAAGGGGTAATCTCTCCCTTCCCATATTTAGAATTTGTGCTTAAAAATCCTCGTCCTCTTCCACATCGTCGTTTCCGAACAGATCCAGTTCATCCAGACTCAGCTCGTCGTCGTCGCTGTCAAGCCCGTCAAGCTCCAGCTCGTCGTCATCATCGTCGGCAAACAGATCAAGCAGCGGATTCTCCGTCTCCGCATGAGGACCGTCCTCCATTCCGTCGGGCAGAATGCTCATCACATCACGGTCGTCATCCAGCAGCTCGCGCATATGAACTTCTTTCTTCTCCTCCGTAAGGATTCTGATATCAAGCGCCAGCGAGCGAAGCTCCTCCAGCAAAACCTTGAACGATTCCGGAATGCCCGGTTCGGGAATATTTTCACCCTTGATGATCGCCTCATAAGCCTTCACGCGGCCTACCACGTCGTCGGACTTGATCGTAAGAATCTCCTGAAGCGTATGCGCCGCGCCATAGGCCTCCAACGCCCAAACCTCCATTTCGCCGAAACGCTGGCCGCCGAACTGCGCTTTACCGCCAAGCGGCTGCTGCGTAACCATGGAATACGGGCCTGTAGAACGCGCATGGATCTTATCGTCAACCAAGTGAACCAGCTTCAGGTAGTACATATATCCGACCGTTACGGGGTTATCAAACGGCTCGCCCGTGCGGCCGTCGTAAAGAATCGTCTTTCCGTTGGTTTCAAGCCCCGCGTCGACCAGCGCCTTTTCAATATCGTCTTCATGCGCGCCGTCGAATACCGGCGTGGCCACATGCCAGCCCAGCTTCTTCGCCGCGCGGCCCAAGTGAACCTCTAACACCTGCCCGACGTTCATACGCGACGGCACGCCCAACGGGTTAAGCAAAATCTCCACCGGCGTTCCATCCGGCAAAAACGGCATATCCTCCTCCGGCAAAATACGGGAAATAACGCCCTTGTTTCCGTGCCGTCCCGCCATTTTATCGCCCACGGAAATTTTGCGCTTCTGCGCAATATACACGCGAACCATCTTGCTCACGCCCGGAGAAAGCTCGTCTTTATTTTCGCGCGTAAACACCTTTACGTCCACAATGATTCCGGCTTCGCCGTGCGGAACGCGCAGCGAGGTATCGCGCACCTCGCGGGATTTTTCACCGAAAATCGCGCGCAGGAGACGCTCCTCCGCCGTCATTTCCGTTTCGCCCTTCGGCGTTACCTTGCCCACCAGAATATCACCCGGCCTAACCTCCGCGCCGATGCGGATAATGCCGTTTTCATCCAAATTCTTCAGGCTGTCCTCGCTGATGCTCGGAATGTCCGCCGTGATCTCCTCCGGCCCCAGCTTGGTATCGCGCGCCTCGCACTCATATTTTTCAATATGAATAGAGGTGAAAATATCGTTTTTAACCAGCTTTTCACTGAGCAGAACGGCGTCCTCATAGTTATAACCTTCCCACGGCATGAACGCGATCAGAATGTTTCTTCCCAGCGCGATCTCGCCCTGATCGGTAGAAGGGCCGTCTGCAATCGTCTGGCGGGCAGTCACGCGCTCGCCAACCTTCACGATCGGCCGCTGATTGATGCAGGTGCCCTGGTTGCTGCGCTTAAACTTGAGCAGCTCATAGGTGTATTCCGCGCCGTCGTCGCCAAGAACAACGATCTTGCGCGCGTCCACGTACTTAACCACGCCGTCCGTTTTGCTTAGAATGGAAACGCCGGAATCCATGCCCGCTTTATACTCGATGCCCGTTCCGATAATCGGAGCCTCCGGCACCAGCAGCGGCACTGCCTGACGCTGCATGTTCGCGCCCATCAGCGCACGGGACGCGTCATCGTTTTCAAGGAACGGGATCATGCCCGTTGCGATCGAAACAACCTGCCGCGGAGAAACGTCGATATAATCCACCTCGGAATGATGCATCCGTATTCATTAATGCGAGCGTACGTCGCAAGAGAACCGATCAAACCGATGTTCTTTCCTTCAGGCGTTTCGATCGGGCAGATGCGGCCGTAATGCGAATGGTGAACGTCTCGAACCTCAAATGAAGGCCGATCACGGTTCAAGCCGCCGGGGCCGAGCGCGCTCAGGCGGCGCTTATGCGTAAGCTCGGCAAGCGGATTGTTCTGATCCATAAACTGAGACAGCTGCGAAGAACCGAAGAACTCCTTCATCGCCGCGGTAACGGGGCGAATGTTAATCAGGGAGGTCGGCGTAACAGTCTCTACGCCCTGCGTGCTCATGCGCTCGCGCACCACGCGCTCCATGCGGGAAAAGCCAACGCGCAGCTGATTTTGCAGCAGCTCGCCCACGCAGCGCACGCGGCGGTTACCCAAATGGTCGATATCGTCCACCTGACCGTGCTCGCTGCACAGGTCGATCCCGTAATTCACGGCAGCAATGATATCCTCCATCATAATGTGTTCGGGGATCAGCTCATCCTTTGCGGCGGCAAGACGCTCCTTCAGCTCATCGCCGCTCAGGTTTTCATCCAAAATCGCGCGCAGCGCGGGATAGTAGACCTTTTCATACAGGCCGAGCTCCTTAACGTCAAAGGGAACATGAGCCTCCGCCTCCACGAACATATTGCCTATCACCAGCTGCTCGCGTTCAAAATTTTCACCCTTTTCATTCTTATGGCGCGTGCGGATCACAACGCTTCTGACACCGGCGTTCTGAATCTTCCGCGCCATTTCGGGCGTGATCAGCTCGCCCTTCTGCACAAGGATCTCGCCCGTTTCCGGGTCACACACGTTTTCGTTTGCATATTCGTTTTCAATGCGCGCTGCAAGCGAAAGCTTTTTGTTAAACTTATAGCGGCCCACGCGCGCAAGATCGTAGCGCCTGTGATCGAAAAAGCTGGCCAGCAAACGCTCGCGCATCGTTTCCACCGTCGCGCTCTCGCCCGGCCGGAGGCGCTTGTACATCTCCGTTAAGCCGTCGATCTCCGTAGCGATCGGCGTTGCGCTCTTTTGGTCGTGCTCGATCGTAGCGCGCAGAATATCGCTCTGCCCCAGCGCCTCAGTGAGCTGATCGTCCGTGCCTAAGCCCAAGCCGCGCAGCAGCGCCGTGATCGTAGTCTTTCTGGTGCGGTCCACCTTCACCCAAAAGATATCCTCTTTGTCGATTTCAAACTCCAGCCATGCGCCGCGGTTCGGAATCAGCGTAGCCGTATACTGCGCCTTGCCCGTCTTCGCATCCTCGCTGAAATACACGCCGGGAGAACGAACCAGCTGGCTGGTAATTACGCGCTCCGCGCCGTTGATGATGAATGTACCGTTCACGGTCATGAGCGGAAAATCGCCCATGAACACCTCCTGCTCCGTAATATCGCGGACAGAGCCGTCCTCATTTTTAACCGTCAGACGCACTCTTACCTTCATAGGAGCCGCATAGGTGGTATCACGTTCCTTGCATTCCTCCACGGAATACTTGGTTTTATCCTCCAGATAACAATCCAGAAACTCCAGTCGCATATTCTGAGAAAAATCGTCAATCGGCGAAAAATCCTGAATAATGTCCTTGAGTTCTTCATGGATGAACTTGTGGAAGGAGTTCTTTTGAATCTCAATCAGATCCGGCACTTCCAGCGTTTCCTTGATGCTCGAAAAGCTCATCCTGGTACGTTTCCCCATTTGCACTTCGTGAAGCATACATTCACTCTCCCGTATATCATAGTGTAAAATAAAGCGATGAAAGCCGAAAGAAACACTTGATTTTTTCTGTGAAATATGATAAAAATATTACAAGAAACGCAAGCACCCCCTTACCCCGTAGGGATAAGGGGCATTCGACCCCACATTACCCTATAATGCAATTTTAAATGCTACTACAAATCCGTTGTTTTGTCAACGGTTTTTTCTTTCCTGCAAACAAAAAATTACCTTGTATTCGCGTTTATGTACCGGGCTTAACTAAACGCTCCCGGCGAACAAAACGCTTTCAGACTTTGAAACGTCCTCAAGGCAAAACGCGATTATCATTTTCACCGCTCTAAGTAAAGTAATGCAACGGACACAGTTATTCAAAATCACCGTTAGAATATCGTGTGTAAAAGCAAAAAAGCCGATAGCTCTAAATGCAGACTATCGACTTTTTCCGTCACAAATCAAGAAAGCGCTTGTTATTGCAGGTTTTCACAATTCTGATATAGCTTATCAATCCCTTATTAAATTTCAACTTCAGCTATTTGTTACCGCTACCGAGAGCATCCCAACCGGCTCCGTCAGCTCCTCCGCCAACAGCGCTCCGCTCTCTTCCGTTACGGATACGCGAACGCACTCCCCCTCGCGCTTCATGCGCACGTCCACGACCGTGCCGCAGATGTGGATTCTGCGCAGCGCGGCCGAGTCCCAAGCGGACGGCAGGTTCGCGCTTACCCGAAAGCTTCCCATCTCCGTAGGCCGAAGCCCGAAAAGCCCCTCCGTGAATATGCGCGCATACAGGCCGCTTTCAGCCGAAAGATGCGCTTGATTCCCCTCCGGCCACGCCTCCACGGCATAGGGGACATGCTCGCCGAGCAAACGCGTGCGTGTGTACTGCAAAAGCTTTTCTAACGCAAGCTCCGCCTGACCCGCGGCAAACGCCCCGCGAAAGGCATACAGCGTACTGCGATCCCAAAAGGTGGTGTCGCCCGCCTGCGTTACCACGCCGTTTTGGCTCCACAGCCGGCTGTTAAACAACGCCTTTGCCGTTTCCTCCGCGCGGTCATAAATGCTGCATGTCAACGGAATGCAGATCCACCCGCAAAGCACCGTGTTTCCGTCATAATAGCGATAGGTTTCGTAACCCTCCACCGCGCAGCCGAAATGCGCCTCCATCGCGGCGCGCAGCGCCCGCGCTTCTTCACCGTATTTCTCCGCAAGCTCCGTTTTCCCCAAATCCTTTGCCAAATATGCCGCGCTCACCAGCGCGTCATACGTTAAGCTCGACGTACACAGGCTCGCAATCTCATAGCGCTCAATAAACGCCGTCGACGTACTCAGGCACAGCGTGCGCACCACACGAAGCCCCTCCGCGGCCAGCGTAATGGCCATCATGCCGTTGATCTCAACGCTCTGCACCTTCAGCTCCGTTTTCCTCCCGCCTGAGGCGATCACTGCCGACTGCTCCTCCGTAAAATTATGGCTCAGGGATAAGTATCGTTGGGCAGCTTTCGCAGCGTGGGAAAGGTAATGTGGCGCGTGATCGCCAGCCGCCCGTTTGCCCGAACGCCGTAATTAACGATCGTTGAGGACGCAAGCCCGCTTGTTTCAATGTGATCGTAATGCGGCAGCTTTTTATCCGCTGCGGCATTCCAAAAAATTCCTCCGTCCTTGACCGCCCACCGTTTGGAATCCGGATCCAAACCCCTGTCGCCGTCCACAGCTCAAAGCTTGAAGCGGAAACCTCAAAGCTCAGCTTTTCACCTTCCGCAGTTTTTTGCATAGTATGCTTCCTTTCCGGTGCCGACGTAGATATTGCCTCCAAAGAATTCGCCGCGGCATAGGGAAATTTTCCCACACTCTCCGCGCAGCCGCACAGCGCAAGCATGCTCATCAGCAAACAAACAGCCGCTTTTATTTTTGCACACATCCGTCATCGTCCCCTTTCTCAATTTACTTTTTGAACGAGTATAGCATTCGCGCAAAACATTTTCTATGGCTCAATGTTGCCGTTTATTGTGTTTATGTGGTTTTTGCCCGCACCACTTTTTACAAAAAGACATTTTCCCCACAAATGAAAAAAACACGGCTTCGGCATATGCGTTATGCCGAAGCCGCATTCTTATTTTTCACAAATCACACGGTACCGCTCCGGACGGCGATCCCGAAAGATCCCCCAGCCGAGGCGATTTTCCGCCGCCGCATCTAAATCGAACTCCGCAGTAAGCACGGTCTCCTCATCTCTGCCGGCCGCCGCCGCCAGCCCGCCCGTTTCATCGGCAATAAAAGAGGAGCCGTAGAACACAAGCGCCGAGCTTTGCCCGCCGTTTTCCTCGCACGGCGCGACCTCCTCCCTGCCAATACGGTTCGCAGCGGCAAGCGGCATCAAATTGGCCGCCGCATGCCCCTGCATACAGCGCCGCCAATGCTCCATACTGTCGCAGCCGAGGATCGGCTCGCTCCCGATCGCCGTGGGATACAGCAGCATCTCCGCGCCCTCAAGCGCCAGCGCCCGCGCCGTTTCCGGAAACCACTGATCCCAGCAAATCCCAACGCCCACGCGTCCAAACGCCGTTTCCCAAACGCGAAAGCCCGTATCTCCGGGAACAAAATAAAACTTCTCCTGATAATAATGATCGTCAGGGATATGCGTCTTTCGGTATACGCCGAGCATCGCGCCGTCCGCGTCAATCACGGCAACGGAATTAAACAGGCGGTTGCCGTCCTTTTCATAAAAGCTTACAGGAATGACCGCACCAATCTCCTTTGCAACGGCGCGAAATCGCCGCACCGCCGGATTTTTTTCCGGCTCCTGCGCATAACGGTAAAACTCATACCGCCGCTCCTGGCAGAAATACGGCCTTTCAAACAGCTCCGGAAGCAGGATTACATTCGCTCCCGCCGCAGCCGCGCGGCGCGCCAGCTCCTCCGCATGCTCCAAATTTTTTGCCGCATCCGCACAGCAGCGCATCTGCACCGCGCCGATCGTTACCTTACGCATGAATCTGTTCCTCCCCCGAAACCGGAATTTGTTGTGTAATGCAGTGGATATTTCCTCCGCCCAGCAGAATATCGCGCGCCGGGATGGGATACACGCGGCGCTGCGGAAACAGCTCCGCCAATATCCGAACCGCTTCCGCGTCGTTCTTATCCCCAAACTGAGGCACGATCACGCCGCCGTTTGAAATGTAAAAATTCACATAGCTTGCAGCCAGCCGCTCGCCCGCCTCGCGCCTGTCCTCGCCGTCCTCAAAGGCATAGCCGTCCAGCTCGTCCTCCCGCACGCGCACCGGCACGGCGGGAATCGGAAGCTTATGCACACGCAGGCTCCGCCCCCTTGCATCCCGCGCAGCCTCCAGCGTGTCAAGGCAGGCCTTGCTGAAGGCGTACTGCGGGTCGCTTTCATCGTCCGTCCACGCAAGCACGACCTCACCGGGGCGAACAAAGGCGCAGATATTATCCACATGCTCGTTCGTTTCATCCTGATAGATTCCGTGCGGAAGCCAAATCACCGTTTCCGCACCGAGATACGTCCGCAGCTTTTCTTCGATCTGCTCACGCGAAAGCTGCGGGTTCCGCCCTGCGCTAAGCAAGCAGGCCTCCGTGACCATCACCGTGCCTTCCCCGTCGGAATGGATCGAGCCGCCCTCCAGCACAAACGGATGCGCATCGTAGCAGTCCGCGCCGATCGCTTCACAAAACGCCGAAGCCACGGCGTCGTCCTTTTTCCAGTGGGAATACAACCCGTCGACCTCTCCGCCCCATGCGTTAAAGCGCCAATCAACACCCCTAAGCCCGCCGCGGCCGTTTACCACAAAGGTAGGGCCTACGTCGCGCGCCCACGCATCGTCGCTCTCCATGGGGATCACGCGGATCACCGGCGAAAGCATCGCACGTGCGCTTTCAATGCAGTCTTCGCCGCAAAGCATCCACACCGTTTCGCTCTGCGCGATCGCCTCCGCAACGGCGGCAAACGCCTTGCGCGCAGCGATCGCCCCAAACGGCCATGAGCCGGGGCGCGAGGGCCAGATCATCAGGCAGCCCTGATGCGGCTGAAATTCCCCGGGCATATAAAACCCGTCCCGGGCGGGTAAAGATGACAGCTTCATTCAAAAGCTCCTTATCAGGAAAGTCGGTTTTTAAAATCCTCATAGCCAAAGGTTTTGATAATACGGCACTCTCCGCTCGCATCACATGCCGCGATCGCAGGCAGCGGAATGCCGTTAAAGGTATTATTCTTCACCATGGAATAAATGGCCATATCCTCAAAGCACAGGCGATCTCCCACGGAAACAGGCTTGTCAAAGGAATAATCCCCAATCACATCACCGGCCAAGCAGGTATAGGAGGAGAGCCGATAGGTATGCGCCTTTTCTCCGGGCATTCCGGAGCCTTTGAGCGGCGGACGGTACGGCATTTCCAGCACATCCGGCATATGGCAAGCCGCGGAAGCATCCAAAATCAGCGTAGAAACGCCGTGGTTTTCCACAATGTCCAACACTTCGGTGATCAGATAACCGGCGTTTAACGCTACCGCCTCGCCCGGCTCAAGATAAATCTCAACACCGTACTTCTGCTGCATGCGGCGAATACACTTCTTTAACAGCGGCAGATCGTAGTCCGCGCGGGTAATATGATGCCCGCCGCCCATATTCAGCCACTTCATGCGCGGCAGAACATGGCCGAACTTCTCCTCCACGGCATCCAATGTTTCGGCAAGCGCATCGGCGTTCTGCTCGCAGAGCGTATGAAAATGCAGCCCCTCCACGCCGTCAAGCAGATCTTCCCGAAACTGCTCCGCCGTAACGCCCAGCCGACTGCCCGGCGCGCAGGGGTCGTAAATCGCATGCTCGCCCTGCGTGGAGCATTCGGGATTGATCCGAATTCCGATGCTGGCATTTTGGCAGCGGGAACGGTATTTTTGCAGCTGCGCAAAGGAGTTGAACACGATATGCCCGCAGATGGAAGCAATCTCATCAAAGTCAGCATCCTTATAGGCAGGAGAGAAAATATGCGTTTCTCCCCCCATTTCCGAAGCGCCGAGCCGAGCCTCATACAGTCCGCTCGCCGTCGTTCCTGCCAAATAGCGCCCGATCAGCGGATACTCCGCAAACGCAGAAAACGCCTTCTGCGCCAACAGCACCTTACAGCCCGTCTCCTCCTGCAAAGCACGCAGAACCCGCAGGTTTTCCTCCAGCCGCGCTTCGTCGATCACATAGCAGGGAGTGGGCAATTCCTGCATCCTCATGCGTCCGCTCCCGTTTCCAGCACGATCGGCGCGGGATTCTCTTCAACCACCCACGGCAGTCCCCACTTGTTCAGCGCCTCCATAAACGGATCGGGATCAAATTCCTCAGCGTTAAACACGCCGCTTCTGCGCCAGCGGCCGTCGGCCACCAGCATCGCGCCGATCATCGCAGGCACGCCCGTCGTGTAGGAGATCGCCTGACTGCCCACCTCGCGGTAGCATTCCTGATGGTCGCACACGTTATAAATATAAACCGTTTTCTTCTTACCGTCCTTCACACCGGTAAATATACAGCCGATATTCGTCTTGCCTACAGTGCGCGGGCCAAGCGACGCAGGATCAGGCAGCAGAGCCTTTAAGAACTGGATCGGAACGATCTTCGCGCCCTGAAAATCAATCGGCTCCGTGGACAGCATTCCCACATTCTCCAAGCACTTCATATGCGTCAGATAGCTTTGCCCAAAGGTCATGAAAAAGCGGATGCGCTTAACGCCGGGGATGTTTTTCGCCAAGGATTCGATCTCCTCGTGGTGCAGCAGATACATATCCTTCTCGCCGACCTGCGCAAAATCATACCGGCTCTTGATCGACATTGCGGGAACTTCCACCCACTTGCCGTTCTCCCAATAGGAGCCCGGCGCGGAAACCTCACGAAGATTGATCTCGGGGTTAAAATTCGTGGCAAAGGGATAGCCGTGATCGCCGCCGTTGCAATCCAAAATATCAATCGTATGAATTTCATCAAAATAGTGTTTAAGCGCGTAAGCGGAATAAACGCTCGTCACGCCCGGATCAAAACCGGAGCCAAGCAGCGCCGTAAGTCCCGCTTTCTCAAAACGCTCGCGGTAAGCCCACTGCCATGAGTAATCAAAGTATGCCGTAAAGCCAAGCTCCTTGCAGCGCTTTTCATAAACCGCGCGCCATGCGGGATCATTGGTGTTTTCCGCTTCATAGTTGGCCGTGTCAACATAATGCACACCCGCAGCCAAACATGCGTCCATAATCGTCAGATCCTGATACGGCAGCGCCACGTTGAGCACGGCGTCAGGCGCATACGCGCGGATCAGCTCCGTAAGCGCGGG
>JAHAAN010000084.1:0-8128 GCA_018376855.1 Clostridiales bacterium
CACATGGGGCGTAATCGACTTGATTACCGGCGGCGCGATGCAGAACTATACGATTATGGCAATGGGTATCAGCCCTTACATTAATGCATCCATTATTCTTCAGCTTTTGGCGGTTGTTTTTCCTAAGCTCGGCGAGCTTTCCAAGGAAGGTCCGGAAGGCAGAAAGAAGGTCAACCAGTATACGCGGCTTCTTGGTGTCGGCTTAGCGTTTGTGCAGGCAATCGGTATATGCTTGAGCATTAAAGGCGCTATCGTTTCTGATTATCAGGACATTGCATGGCTTGCCTATATTATCGTCGGGATTACGATTACTGCCGGAAGCGCGCTTGCTATGTGGATCGGTGAGCGAATCACGGAAAAGGGTGTTGGCAACGGCATTTCTCTGTTGATTTTCATTGGAATCATTGCAAGACTGCCTGCAACGGTTGTGGCATATGTTGAATCGGCTGTTGCGGACAGCACGCTGTGGTGGTATCTACCGCTGGTTTTGGCAGGCGTAGCGCTTTTGATCGCGATCATTACCAGGGTGGATTTGGGCGAACGGCGTATTCCTGTTCAGTATGCAAAGCGCGTAACGGGCCGCAAGGTATACGGCGGGCAAAGCACCTACATGCCGCTTAAGCCCAACGGCGCCGGCGTGTTGCCGTTGATTTTTGCGATGTCGTTCCTGACATTCCCGCAAATTTTGATTAACATGTTCTTCCAGAATACCGGCTTTGCAAGCTTTTACAGCAAATGGCTGGCCAGCGGAACATGGGGCTATGCGATCTTGAGCATCCTGTTTATCGTATTCTTTGCGTATTTCTATGCTTCCATTACATTTGATCCGGAAGAAACGGCAAATGATATTCAGAAGTATGGCGGATTTATTCAGGGAATTCGTCCCGGTAAGCCGACGGCAGATTACCTCAAAAAGGTTAATAAGCGCTTGACTCTGTTTGCCGGTTTGTATTTAGCGGTTATTTCAATCATTCCGATGGTTATTTCGGCAATTCTTGGAAGCGGAGCCACCAGCTCTAACATGATGGTGCTGAAGCTGGCTTTGACCTTCAGCTCTACCGGTCTTCTGATTTTGGTAAGCGTCTCCATCGAAATTACCAAGCAGCTTGAATCTCAGATGGTTATGAACCATTATAAAGGCTTCTTGGATTAAGAGGTGCGGAATGAAAATTATCTTATTAGGCGCTCCCGGCGCGGGAAAAGGCACACAGGCGATCAAACTCAGCAAAGAGTTCGGCATTCCCCAGATTTCTACGGGCGATATGTTCAGAGCAAACATTAAGAATGAGACGCCTGTGGGCATGAAAGCAAAATCCTATATGGATCAGGGCTTGCTGGTTCCGGATGAAGTTGTGCTGGAGATGATTGAGCAGCGCTTGCAGGCAGAGGACTGTGCAAACGGTTTTATGCTGGACGGCTTTCCGCGGACGCTTCCTCAGGCAGAGGCGTTGGATCGGCAGATCGAGATTGACGCTGCGGTGAACCTGCACGTCGATCAGGCGCTTTTGCTGGAACGGCTTTGCGGGCGAAGAACTTGCCCCTCATGCGGCGGAACTTATCATATTTCCACGCTTCAGGGCAATACCTGTCCGGAGTGCGGTTCAGAGCTTGTATGCCGCAAGGATGATAATGAAGAAACGGTTACAAAGCGTTTGGCGGTTTATAACGACCAAACCGCGCCGCTTATTGATTATTACCGCGCTAAGGGCAAGCTGCTGACTGTGGACGCAGGCAAGCCGGTGGAAGATGTTTTCGCCGATATGGTTGCCATGTTAAAGGAAGTATAAGCATGCTTTATATTAAAACGCTCAGTACGATTCGCACAATGGCTGAGGGCGGAAAGCTTCTTTATGACACGTTAATGCTGTTAAAAAGTAAAATTCGCCCCGGAATCAGCACAAAAGAGTTGAACAAAATCGCAGAAGAGTATATAATAAACAATGGCGCGCTTCCCTCTTTTAAGGGATACAGCGGCTTTCCTGCAGGCGTATGTACCTCGGTAAACGACGTGGTGATCCACGGCATTCCGTCGGAGCATGTGATCCTGCAGGAAGGCGACATTGTTTCGCTGGATTGCGGTGTGTTTTACAAAGGCTTTCACACGGATGCTGCCCGTACGTTTGCGGTGGGGGAGATTCGCCCCGAATTGCAGAGATTGATAGATGATACAGAGAAATCTTTCTTTGAAGGCGCTGCGCAGGCGCGTGTGGGGAATCGTGTTTCGGATATAGGTCATGCGGTCGAAGCGTATTTGGCGCCGAGAGGTTATGGCATTGTCCGCGATTTCACCGGCCATGGAGTAGGCAATGAAATTCATGAAAGTCCGTCCGTCTGCAATTACGGAAAACCCGGAAGGGGTATTCGGCTGCAAAACGGAATGACGCTGGCGATTGAACCAATGGTAACGCTCGGCGGCGACGGTGTGCGGATTTTGGATGACGAATGGACAACAGTTACGACGGACGGAAGCTTTGCTGCACATTATGAGAACACTGTGGCGATTGTGGACGGAAGTCCTGTGATTCTGACAAACGGCGAAGCGGAGCTTTGAAGCGAAAGGAGTCGCATGAACAACGATTTAGATTATCAGCTGGGTCGTGTGGTATATTCCAGAAGCGGCAGAGATGCAGGCAGATGTTTTGTTGTCGTATGCCAGCTTGAAGAGGGATTTGTGGGGATTGCGGATGGGTGCATTCGCAAGCTGGCAAATCCTAAAAAGAAAAAGCTGAAACATTTGGATCCCAAGCCGGCAGTGCTTCAGGCTATTGCACAGAAGCTTGCGAATCATCAAAAGGTTTATGACAGCGAGATTCGCAGTGCGCTGGAAGCTGCCGGGTTCAACAACAGAGCGTAATAGGAGTGAAGTCATGGCGAAGGATGATGTAATAGAGATTGCCGGCGTTGTAGAAGAGACGCTGAGAAATGCACAGTTTCAGGTCCGCTTGGAAAACGGGCATTTGATTTTAGCGCATTTGGCCGGCAAGTTGCGAATGAACAATATTCAGGTGCTGCAAGGCGATCATGTTACGGTGGAGATGTCGCCGTATGATTTAAGCAAGGGCAGAATTATCTGGAGAAGCAAGGGCTGAAGCGCCCGAACACCATAAAAGGAGGAAACAGCAATGAAGGTAAGACCGAGCGTAAAGCCGATGTGCGATAAGTGCAAAGTCATTAAAAGAAAGGGTAAGGTCATGGTGATCTGCCCGTCTGATAAGAGTCATAAGCAGAGACAGGGCTGATGCTGTTTTTCGGGAGGGTGTGTTTCGCGTCCTCTCTGTTGTGCGCTGATGCTTTGCGCAGGACAATGAATCCTGATTAAAGCGCGGCTGGGCAAGCACTGTGTGCGTTCGGAAGAACGGGCACGGTTTTGCCTGCTTTAGGGGATTTTTCATATATTTAAACTAAGCAACGCAAATTTTACGGAGGTGTAACTTAAATGGCACGTATTGCCGGAATCGATCTTCCCAGAGAGAAGCGCGTGGAAGTAGGTCTCAGAAGCCTCTTTGGAATCGGCGCGACCCGTTCCAAGGAGATTTTGGCTGCTACCGGCGTAAATCCCGATACAAGAGTGAAGGATTTGACCGATGAGGAAGTAAACAAGTTAAGAGATTATATTGACAAAAACGTTCAGGTTGAAGGCGATCTGAGACGTGAGGTTTCTCTGAATATCAAGCGTTTGATTGAGGTTGGCTGCTATCGCGGTGTTCGCCATCGCAAGGGCTTGCCGGTTCGCGGTCAGAGCACAAAACAGAATGCACGCACACGTAAGGGCCCGAAAAAGGCTGTTGCTGGCAAGAAAAAAGCTACAAGATAATAGGAGGACAGAGAAATGGCTACCATCGCTAAGCCGAAGGTCAGAAAGGGCACACGCCGCCGCGTTGAAAGAAAAAATATCGATCGCGGCGCGGCGCATATTTGTTCATCGTTTAATAATACCATTGTTACCATTACCGATACTGCCGGAAATGCGATTTCTTGGGCAAGTGCAGGCGGGCTGGGCTTCCGCGGCTCTAAGAAGAGCACGCCGTTTGCTGCGCAAATGGCGGCGGAGACAGCTGCAAAGGCCGCTATGGAGCATGGCCTGCGCACGGTTGAGGTGTATGTAAAGGGGCCGGGCTCCGGGCGCGAATCCGCAATCAGAGCTTTGCAGGCTGCCGGGCTTGAGGTCAGCATGATTAAGGATGTTACTCCGATCCCGCACAACGGCTGCCGCCCGCCTAAGCGCAGAAGAGTATAAGGAGTAGGAGGTTAAAGAATTATGGCAAGATATACAGAGGCTGTTTGCCGCCAGTGCCGCAGAGAAGGACAGAAGCTGTTCCTCAAGGGCGCGCGCTGCTACAGCGATAAGTGTGCATTTACAACACGGGCTTCCGCTCCGGGCCAGCATGGTACGGGCAGAAAGAAGACCGGCGAGTACGGACTCCAGCTTCGTGAAAAACAGAAAGCAAAGCGTACCTATGGCGTTTTGGAAAAGCAGTTCCGTCATTATTTTGAGCTTGCTGAGAAAATGAAGGGCGTTACCGGCGAGAATATGCTGGCGCTTTTGGAACGCAGATTGGATAACGTCGTTTATCGTGCAGGCTTCGGCGCTTCCCGTGCGCAGGCGCGTCAGATCGTAAACCATGGCCACATTTTGGTTAACGGAAAACGGGTGGATATTCCGTCTTATATCGTTAAACAGGGCGATGTGGTGAGCATTCGTGAGAAGAGCTACGATGTCGAGGCATTCAAAGCGCTGCGTGAAGGCACAACCCGCCTCGTTCCGGCATGGTTGACGCTTGACAGTGCCAATTTGGCCGTTACGGTTGCAACGCTGCCTAAGAGAGAGGAAATCGATCTGAACATTGCGGAGCACCTGATCGTCGAGCTGTACTCGAAATAATTGAGGCAAGTAGCTTGCCCTCATAATAATAAAGGAGGGTTCCCATGATGATAGAAATTGAAAAGCCCACGATTGAGTGCAGGCAGCTCAGTGATGACAATACCTATGCACAGTTCGTGGTGGAACCGCTGCAAAGAGGTTTCGGCCATACGCTTGGAAACTCTATGCGCAGGATTCTTATGTCATCGCTGCCCGGTGTTGCGGTAACTTCTATTCGCATCAACGGCGTGCTGCATGAGTTTACGGCGATTCCGGGTATCAGTGAGGATGTTGCGGAAATCATTCTCAACATCAAAGGAATTCATGCGAAGCTTCATTCCGACGGTCCTGTTACGGCGAATATCAACGCGAAAGGTCCCTGCACGGTTACGGCGGGCGATATTTTCGGGGACAGCAGCCTGGAAATTATCAATACGGATCATGTGATCGCAACGCTGAGCGAAAATGCTGTGCTCAATATGGAGCTTGTGTTTTCTAAAGGCATCGGTTATGTCAGCGCTGCAAACAATAAGTATGAGGAAATGCCGATTGATACGATCGCGGTGGATTCCATTTATACGCCGATCACTAAGGTTAATTATACTGTGGACAGCACAAGAATCGGCAGAGCGTCTGATTATGACAAGCTCACCATTGACGTGTGGACAAACGGAACGATTAACCCCAAGGAAGCAATTAGCCTTTCGGCAAAGATCCTTAGCGATTATATGGCGTTGTTTGTCAATTTGGCTGATAATGTCGGCGGATTGGAAATGATGGTGGAGAAGGAAGAGGAGAAGAAAACCAAGGTTCTGGAAATGACGATTGATGAACTGGATCTTTCCGTGCGTTCCTATAACTGCCTGAAGCGTGCCGGTATCAATACGGTTGACGAGCTGATCCGCCGTGATGAGGTGGACATGATGAAGGTGAGAAACCTCGGCAAAAAATCTCTGGAGGAAGTGCGGCAGCGGCTTGCATCGCTCGGGCTTTCCCTGAATAAAAGCGACGAATAATATAGGAGGAAAAGAAAATGGCTGGCAACAGAAAGCTGAATCGGCCAACAGATCAGAGAAATGCGGTTCTGCGCGGCTTGGCAACAGCGCTGATTACAAACGGCCGCATTGAGACCACCGAGGCTCGTGCCAAGGAGGTTCGCAAAGTGACTGAGAAACTGATCACATTGGCTGTGAACACCTGCGACGGTGAAGTAACCGTTACTAAAAAGGTGATGAATGATAAGCAGCAGCCGATCGATACGGAGTTTAAGAACGATACTCCGGAGAGACTGCATGCGCGCCGCCAGGTGATGGCTTATCTTTACAATGTTCCTGCTCCCAGAAAGGAGAATGAGAGCAAGAAAATGTACAAGATCAATAATAAGGACGTTAATAATTATGCGGTGTCCAAGCTGTTTGGAGAGCTTGCTCCGAAGTATGCAAAGCGCAAAGAGGAGCTTAAGCAGGGCGGCGGTTATACCCGCATTATCAAGAAAGGTCCCAGACGCGGCGATGCTGCTGAGATCGTGATTCTTGAGCTTGTGTAAAAACAGCGTGTTGTGCGTTTTTGAAAAACGCCGCCACGATGAAAGAAGCACTTTGCATAAATGTGTATTGTGCTTTTTTTAATAAAAATATTTTGTTTTTGATCCTGCCGAAAGCAGGATTTTTTTGTTATGTTGGAATCAGGGGTGGAATAGGTTATGAAAAATTATTTTTAAATTGTTTATAGCTGTTACCTCTATTTTGCTCTTAATTCTATATTTTTTTTCATTCGTTAGGTGTTTTGCGATTGTGAAGCCATTTCTTGTAATTTTGCGTGATGCCTGTGATGTTTAGCGCTTTCAAATATGCGCTTGCATTCATGCGATTGAAAAATAGAGCGTGTTGCGTATAAAAAGTAAGAAAAAGAACGGAGAGCACAATAGACAGAAGCAAGTGTGGATAAAGCAGATGGGAAACGTTCGTAAAGATGACCGCTTTTTTATCTCAATTTCAGGAAAGAAATCGCATCATATATGTAAAGAGCGAAAGAAATAAAAGGCTTTGCTGTAGGCAGATGAATATTTGGCGCAAAAAAACTCCCGCTGAAAGAAGGTTCAAGCGGGAGTTTGTATTTTTTAGAGGCGTTATTGCAGCACAGCCTTAATCCGGCGAACACCGGCGGAAGAGCTTTCCTCTTTTTTTATGATGAACTTGCCTAAATCTCCGGTATTGCTTGCGTGAGGTCCGCCGCAAATCTCCTTGGAGAATTTGCCCATGGTGTATACTTTAACATCGGCGGAATATTTGCTTTCAAAAAGGCCGATCGCGCCGCTTTGCTTTGCTTGCTCCAACGGCATTTCCTCGCATGTGATCGGCGCTTTGGCTTCGATCGCTTCATTGACCAGCCGTTCAACCTCTTTGATTTCATCAGGCGTCATCTTTCGGCCAAAGGAGAAGTCAAAACGCAGTCGTTCTGCCGTAATGTTGCTTCCTTTTTGGGCAACTTCATCGCCTAAGACCTTACGCAGTGCGGCATGCAGCAGGTGCGTAGCCGTATGCAGCTTGGCGGTCTCTTCCGTTTGATCCGCCAAACCGCCTTTAAAGCGCTGCTCTGCGCCGGCATGGCTCTTGGCCTGATGCGCTTTGAAAGCAGCGTCAAACCCATCTACATCTACTTTTAAACCGTTTTCCTCCGCCAGCTCGCGTGTGATTTCAATGGGAAAACCAAAGGTATCGTATAAGCGGAACGCGGTGGCGCCATCGATCATACTGCCCTTTTCCATGCTGCCCGTCAGCTTGGTATACTCGCGAAGCCCCTGCGTAAGCGTGCGGGCAAAACGTTCTTCCTCAAGCGAAAGCTCGCTGAGAATTTTTTCACGGTTTTGTTTTAGCTCCGGATAAGCTGCCTGATATTGATTAATGATAACTTCTGCAATTTCGGAAAGAAAGTTAGCCGGCATGTCAAGCTGTCTGCCGTAGCGGACGGCACGGCGAATCAGGCGGCGAAGCACATAGCCCTGATCGACATTGCTTGGCGTTACGCCGCGCTGATCCCCGATCAGGAAGGTTGCGCAGCGGGTGTGATCTGCAATAATGCGAAAAGCTTTGGTTATGCTTTCGCTTTCATTATACTGCTTTCCGCTCAGCTCGCTGATTTTGGCAAGAATGCCTGTAAACGCTTCCGTATCGTACACGGATTTTTTGCCTTCCAAAATACAAATAGTGCGCTCAAGCCCCATTCCGGTGTCGATATTGGGCTTTGCAAGGCGGGTATAGTTGTTGT
>JAHAAN010000084.1:8147-9290 GCA_018376855.1 Clostridiales bacterium
GCAAGGGGTTCAAAGGTTCCTTCTGCAGTTTTGTTGTACTGCATGAACACATCGTTCCAAATCTCCAAGTACTTTCCGCAGTCGCAGGCAGGAGAACAGTTTGGGCCGCAGGCAGGCTTGCCCGTGTCAATGAACATTTCGGTGTCAGGTCCGCAAGGTCCTGTTATGCCGGCAGGCCCCCACCAGTTGTTTTCCTTGGGGAGAAAGAAAATATGCTCTTTTTTCACGCCGCACTGCATCCAATAGGCGGCGCTTTCTTCGTCGCGTGGGCAGTTTTCGTCGCCGGCAAACACGCTGAAGGCTAAGCGATCCGGATCGATGCCCAAATATTCCGGGGAGGTGAGAAATTCCCACGACCAAGCGATCGCTTCTTTTTTAAAATAGTCGCCCAGGCTCCAGTTGCCCAGCATTTCAAAGAATGTCAGGTGGCTGGCATCGCCAACTTCGTCGATATCACCGGTGCGCACGCATTTTTGCACATCGCACAGGCGGGTTCCGCCGGGGTGTTTTTCACCCATTAGATAGGGAACCAGCGGATGCATACCGGCAGTGGTAAATAATACGGTCGGGTCATTTTCCGGAATCAGCGAGGCGCTGGGAATGATCGTATGCCCTTTGCTTTGGAAAAAGGCCAGCCATTTGTTTCTGAGTTCATCAACCGTCATAGATATCGCTCCTATATTTTTAAGTGCTTTTGCAGATTTGTTTTATATTATTATAATGTTTGGGCTTGATCGTGTCAACGCAAACATGAGAATCTGCCGTAATTTGCGGATATTTCCTGCAAGCGGAGGGTTAGAATCGTTTCCTGAAAAGTTATTTTTGTGCGTTTGCAATTTTTGTGCACGGAGCAGTGCGGAAAAGAAGTTAGAATTGATGCAGGGAAAGTTAATATTGTCTATTTTTATTTTTCTAAGAATTGCTATACTATACGATGATAGAGATAGTACAAAAATATAAAAAGAAGGGAAAGAATGAATTTTATGAAAAAGCTGGCAAAAATGATGGTTCTGTGCACCTGCATACTGCTGGTCGCTTTGCTGTTCACCGCATGCGGCGACACAACGCAGCAGCCAACGCAGGGAACAAACCAAACTGCAAGCAGTGAGCCGACGGCTGCACCTACAGATCGTCCGACACTGG
>JAHAAN010000085.1 GCA_018376855.1 Clostridiales bacterium
ATATCAAATAATCCTGACAAACTATCTAAAAACAAAAAACGGAGCGGTCAAAGCCGTTCCGTTTTTTGTTCTTATTAATGAGCTGTCACGTCAGAAAATTCTATGCCGACCTGCTTGCCCTCATATGTTGCGGAATACTCAAACGTTGTGCCAACAACTGTCGCCTTGCCATTGCTGTCTATCTTGAGCTTGCACTTCGGAAGCTTCGGGATATAAAGCTGTTTTGTTTCCCCAGGATAGTTGTTGTCATATATCTGAAGGATATATTTTCTGTGGCAATCAGAATCCTGAATAAGTCCGATAGCGTTCACTGTATGAGTATCGTCTATAGTTGTAACAACTGGTATGCCAAGGCTTAGCTGGTCTTCAAGCTTTTCAAAGCCCGGAAATAAAAGCTCGCGTTCATATGCACGCCCCGCATCATCCACGGCTTCAAAAGAAAGACTGCTGCACATAACTCCGTTAACATACTGCTTTTCAGGTTTTTCACCCTGAAAAACCGCTTCATCGGCTGAATACAAACCGTTTTTTACCTCTCGCATCATTCTTCTGACACTGGTAAAGGGGCTAACAGAATAAATATACAACACACCAAGCATCAAAACAGAAAGGATTCCGACTGCCATCGTAACCCAAAGCTTGCCCGGAACAGCATAACTGGCAATATACAATGCAGCTAACACTGCGGTCAAAAGCAAAAACACGATCAAGCGCACCGTAAGCTTACGCTTAATTTGGTTTTCATAATTCTCATCAAAAATTTCCTTCATGATTTAAGCCCTCCTCTATGCTTGCTCCTCTGTTTTTAAATGTGTGAAAATCGTTTTAAAAACACCTACTTTATTGCTTCCGCTCTGATCCTTAGGCGCATCCACACAAACTGCCGCCGCATAAGGTTTACAGCCAGATGTGCCGTACCCTACAAACCAGCCGATCTCATGCTCCTCATTTATTTGCGCAGTTCCTGTTTTTGCCGCAACCGTTACGCCCTTCACACGCGCCGACTTACCGGTTCCGTCCTGCATCACAAGCTCCAGGAAAGGCGTGATCGTATTGATCGTTGAAGCTTTGGCCACATTTTCCAAATATACCTTAGGCACAGTGCTACTCTGCACCACATGACGCCCAAGCTCATCTGTCGTGTTAATGCTTTGAAGCACATAAGGCGTCATGACTGTTCCGGCATTGCCATACATACTGAAGGTGCTCAAAAGCTGAAGCGGCGTAATCAGCACCTCACCGTGCCCGCAGCAGGTGTCCGCCAGAAATTTCTGATTGCTTTTAAGGCGAGTATTCTCCTTTTCGTTGCTAATCTGAGACGCCTGCACCGAAAGATCGAACGGAATGGATTGCCCGAATCCAAACTTTTCTAAATAGGAAATGACTGTATCGGCGCCAACCTCCATACCCAACCATCCGAAATAGATATTGTCGCTGAACACCAGCGCCCGTTTCATATCTAACGCGCCGTAGCTGGCGGAATTGATCATATGCTCACGAATAATCATATGCGACCAATTACTTCCGGCCGGACACCAGCCGTCACGCTTATTATCCAGCCTCTTAATTTGATTTTCATACGGAAACGCCGTAGTAGCTCTAACCGTTCCGGATTCAAGACCGGCGATGGAGATCAGCGTTTTCATGGTGGAACCCGGCGGATAAAGCCCCTGCGTAGCACGGTTGAGCAGCGGCGCGTTCGGATTCGTTACCAACTGCTGCGCCTCTTTCTTCGCAGTCGGGGCGGCATAGATATTTAAATCAAAAGCCGGATAATTTTCTAACGCTTTGACAGCCCCCGTAACAGGATCGTTCACTACCGCACAGCCCGTGCTGCCGTTAAGCGGAAAAGTCTCTTTCATCTGCCGGTTAATGGCAAGCTGCAAATCGATATCAATCGTT
Organism: Clostridiales bacterium; assembly: GCA_018376855.1. Classification (GTDB taxonomy): domain Bacteria; phylum Bacillota; class Clostridia; order Christensenellales; family QALW01; genus JAHAAN01. The sequence continues at coordinate 1,903 of JAHAAN010000085.1, forward strand.
AACACAATGTCCTGCCCTGGAACCGCCGGCTTGCTGTACAGCACCCGCTTATTAGAGGAGGTATCGCTGAGCAAATAGATTTCCAAGCCGTCCGTTCCGCGCAAAATATCATCATAGGTTCGTTCAATACCGATCCTGCCTACTCTTGTGGAGGAAGAAAGGTTCGCATATTTTTCATCAACCTTATCCTCTTCCGTTACAGGCGTGGAATACCCGATCAAATGCGCTGCGGCATCGCCGTACACCGCATGGCGAATCGGCGTAATACTGCTGCGGTCCACTCGAACTCCCTCTACCTCCAGCGCTTTCTTTTCCTTTTCTTCAGAAAGCTCGCCCGGAACATAGGTCGCCAACACGCAGGTGTCCTGCCCCGAAGCTTTTACTTTATTTAACTTGTTAAACGTTTCCTCAACATCCAGCTGCAAAGCCTCCGAAACAGCTTCCGCAGTATGCCGAAGATCCCCCACCTTCAGCATGTTTGCATATACCGTAACTGCATAGGTGTTTTTAACCAACACTTTATTATTGCAATCAAAGATCTCACCGCGCGCCGCGCGCAAGGTCCGATAACGGATAGAATCGTTCCAATCCATCGGCGCAACGATATTGGCAGGCGACCAGTTAAGCACATAAAAGCCGATTTTATTAAGAACCTCAAGAGAAGAATCAAACCGCAGCTCTCCATAGGCTTCGCTCCTGAGAATCAGGGTATATTCATACACGCAGCGCTCCTTTTCCTCATTGCGCGCTTTGCGCTCGATCTGCACGCTGCTGACCTTCAAAGTCTTATAAATCGTTTCATACTGCTCCGTCATGCTTTCCTGCGTAATCCTTGAAGCGACCTGTGGAGAACAAAGCGCATAGATCGCAGCATAATCACGTTCCTGCAGCGCCGCAAAAAAGGCGTCTGCTGTGATATCAAAGCTTTTATTCTGCGCACAGCCGCCCATAAGCAGCACAAAAGCCGCCGACAACGCAGCCACAGCTATATATATGTATACACGGAGCGTTTTTTTCATGTTTTCTTCCTTCCGCAGATTCGTTATTTACTTGTTTTATTTTACATCAAAGCCGGCTGCTTGTCCACACTGTTTGCAAAAAGGCAAAGGAAATTTACAAAAAATTTATTCTGCCGCACATCTGAACACTGCTTGACGAAAATTACGGAAACGTATAAAATAAATCAAAGCACAAAGAGGAGGGCGGTTTTATGGCGCTTGATATGCCGGAGTTTATAGGAACTTCTGTTTTAGACACCATCGGGCTTGTAATCGCCAACATTTCGCCGGCGCTCGCCGCGCAGGAACCGCATTTTGCGGAATATCGCTCTCTGGGACTTCTAAGTTCACGTACCGGCGCTGCAGGGCAAATTCTTGCCATTGACCAAGCGATCAAAGAAACCAGCGCTGCTCTTCTTACTGCCGAGCTTCCGCGCGACACGAAAGGCTGGGGTGGGCACGGAAACTATATTGTAATCGGCTCCAAGGACGTTTCCGATGCGCGCGCCTGCATAACACGCGCACTGGAGCTTGTCAGCCGCAACGCCGGAGAAGTGCACATCAGCAGCGCCGGCCATTTGGAATTCGGCTATACAGCCTCTGCCAGCGCGGCCGTACACACTGTCTTCGGAGCGCCTATCGGCCCGGCATTTGGCTTCCTTGCCGGCTCTCCCGCCGCAATCGGTCTTGTTATGGCAGACATCGCCTGCAAACGTGCGGAAATTGAGGTCTGCACATATATGACTCCGAATCAAGGCACCAGCCATTCCAACGAAGTGATCCTTGCTTTTTACGGAAGCGCCTCCGCCGTATTAGACGCTTTAAAAGCTGCAAAAAACGCCGGACTTACACTTTTATGTGCCATGGGCGACGAGCCTGCCGCACAGGGAATTCCTTATATTTAAGCTCTGATATTTATATACTCGAAATATCATAGGATTTTATCAAAAATCAAATTTCTCACAACACTTCTTGTTGAATCTACATTGCTGCTCATGGTTTCGGCACAGTTTGGGTTCCCCCATTTTTTCTAAGATCACACAAAAAATATACCCTTTTAAATAATTTTTATATTGATTTTCAAAACATTGCATGATACAATAATATAAATCTTTGTAAAAAGGAGTATAGGAATAATGAAAATGAAGAAGTTTATTGTTGCTGTGCTGGCCATTGCAATGGTCAGCATGATAAGTTTGGTTGCATTTGCTGCATATCCGACTGCCGATAATGGCGATAAATGGATTGAAAATGCTACAACTAACGCAGACGGTTCTGTTACATTCACCATCAGCGAAAACGAATTTGTAAATATGTATGCTCCAAATGGTTACCATTTCGCTGTATTTGACCAAAAACCGAGCGTAGAAGAAGAAGGCGATAAAGGTTTTTGGGAGCACTATAACGGAACCGGCGCCGTGTTTCTGAACGCTCAGGCAAGCGGAACAACACAAACAGTACCAAATAATATCTTTGAAAAAGGTAAAACCTACTATGTTGCGCTTTGCGGATTGGACGTCAGCAAACCTTACAACTGGATTTGGTCTACGAAGCTTTTTAGCTTTACCTATACTGGAGAAATTAAGGTAAGCGACGCACAATCGCTTGTGGATGCCATTGCCGACGGCAACACGATTGTTTTGAATGCCAACCTAACGCAAAGCATTACGATTCCCGATGGCGTTTCCGTAACTTTGGATTTAAACGGCCATACGCTGACCAACACGGCAAATCAGCATACAATCACGAATAACGGGGTTCTGACCATTCTTGATAACAGCCAAGTCAAAAACGGCGCTGTAGATAATGTATCTCATGCAAGAGCAGCAGTATACAACAGCCCCACGGGAACTGCTAAGCTTTTGAGCGGCAGCTTTACAAGAAGCGAGGAAAAAGGCACTTTTGAGCCTTACTCTTCTAACAACAATTCTTTTTACACCATTCAAAATCAAGGAGTCATGGCCATCGGCGAAGCTGATAACAGCACGATCAATATTAAAGCAAACGGCGGATATTCCAGCCTGATTGCAAACGGTTATTCCGACGGAAGCAAAAAAGCCCCTGATGCAGCAACGCCTACCTTAACGATCAATGGCGGTTCCTTCAGCGGCGGCATCAACACTGTGAAAAATGATGAAACAGGCGTATTGGTTATAAACGACGGTACATTTAACAATTACGCGCAGCACTCCATAATGAACTGGAATATCGGCGTCATAAACGGCGGTACATTTAATGCTGAAAACACTCCTGTGCTTTATAACGGAGTTTACGGCAGCTATGCAGTGGGCGATTTAAGCATTATCGGCGGTATCTTTAAAGCTGGAACGGCTAATATTTTTGCAAATGATGCTTATTCTGCTCCCGCAAAGGTTTCCGGCGGTGAATTTTCGGCTGAAGTTCCGGCTTCCTATATTGTTGCCGGCATGACTTCCGCATCTCTTACCACAGCGGACGCTACAACCTATTATATTGGAACTGCTCAAACTGTTTCGGAAATATTAGCAGAAAAAGCTGCAAACGGCGATACGATTACCGTTCAACAAGGTGATGCTGATTTAAGCAATGTAACAAACAATGTAACTATTGAAAACAAAGGCGACGGTAGCGTAACCGTAAATGGTTCTGCTCTTGAAAATGGGAGCAGCATAGTAACACATAAGCACAACGCACAGGCGGTTGCTGCGAAAAAGCCCACTGCCACAGAGGATGGCAATATTGCTTATTGGCATTGTGCAGATTGCAATAAATATTTCAGCGATGAAGCTCTTACCACAGAAATCGAATTAAAGGATACGGTTATTCCTGCAACAGGCGAGATAAAGCCGACAAATGATACCGCGCTTACACTTTCTTTCTCTCTGCTTGCAACCTCCGGATTGCTTGTTGCATATTTCTGCAAAAGGAAAAAAACCGGCGTTTCTATTTAATAATTTCCTATTAAATCATAACTACCGGCCGCACCGGTAGTATGCACCGCCCCCTTTTAGGGCATCAGACCGGCCGTGCCTATAGGCTCGGCAAAAGATTTGCCAACCGCAACTCTTTCACCGGCTGCCCCTAAAGGGGCTTTTTATTTGCCTTCTTTTACCTGCTGGCCCGTAAACGGGTTCATGTACTCCACCAATGACATTTCGTCGTATGATATGTCTTCCTGCAACTGATTTCTTATGTATTCTGCTATTGCTTTCTTATTTCTACCTACCGTATCTACTTAATATCCTCTACACCAAAATTCTCGATTCCCGTACTTATATTTCATATTCGCATATTTCTCAAAGCTCATTAAACTGCTTTTTCCTTCGAGATATCCCATTATTTGTAATACACTACACTTAGGCGGTATAGATACGAGCATATGTATGTGATCTTTGCAGGCTTCCGCTTCCAATATTTCTACCTGCTTATATTCACATAATTTTCTAAGCTTTACTCCTATATCTGCCTTTATCTTTCCATAAATCACTTGTCCGCCATATTGGGGTGCAAATACTATGTGATCTTTGCAATTCCATTTCGTGTGTGCTAAACTATCTGTGTCAAGTTTCATACTTGATTCCTCCTTCGTCTTTTTGCGGTTGGCAAACCCTCTTCTATTTTAGACGAAGGAGGATATTTTTTCTACTCATAGCTAAAGCTTTTTGGAACTACCCGCATTGCCGGTTGTTTTCGTTACACAAGAATGAAAAAGAGGCGGATTAATGATCCGTCTCTTTTTATCTACCGCCTGATAAGCTTTTTCAGCTCCTGCTTTTGTTCCTGAGAGATCCGATAGCTTTCAATCGCCTTTCTGATTGTTCTGTTATGCGTTTGCTCATCCAACCGGTTTTGCAGCAAATATGACAGCGCCGCGTCATACTGTTTCACAAGCGCAGTGGCAAAATACCATGCGACCATCATAGAAACATAATATTCCTGTGCCGGAACGCTTGCCGCCATTTCCAAATACTCTGGAAGAAAATCCTCATCCAAATAGTGCTTCAGCAGCATTCCCACAGCAAAACGCACGGTGTAAACCCGATCCGACGCGATCCAACGCCGAATATCCTCAATCAGCAATGATTTATTTTTTACAAACGCTTTAGGCGACATCAAATCGCATGTGGCCCAGTTATCGACGTACGGCAAAAACGCATTCAGCTCATGAACCGTTTGCCGATAATCCCGCATTCTTTCAATCAGCATTCCGTGCAGATTATTCTCCTCATAATACCGGTGCGGAACAGCCTTTAAAAACGCTTCCACGGCGGCAAGCTTTGCAAGCTCAGCCGCATACCGTCTGAGCGCAGGCGTCCGTACGCCGATGATCGTATCAGGATCAACGGTAGGCATAAGGCGGCTGTGAAACTCTTTATACTGCGCATCCTGAAGCGCAAACAAATGCTCTCTGATCTCTTGCTCAATCCTGTTCATGCTCTGCCTCCCCGACCCACGCAAAACGCGGCTGGCACACGCCTTCATGCTCCACCGTTTCCGCCCACATCGACGCCGGCCTCACCCACACGCCGCCTTCGCCGTACAGTGCGCGGTAAACCACCATCAGCTCAAGCGTTTCGGAATGTTTAGCCAAAAAAAGAACTTCATATTCTCTGCCCTTAAAATGGCGGTATTTGCCTGCTTTGATCTCCTTCATGCTTTTCCTCCGTCAAAAATGTAATCCCCTTCGCAGCACGCACAGCAGCATCCTGAAAATGGCCTCCCGAATGATATTCCATATGCACCTGCACCCTTTGCAGACGCATAATCTCGGCCGCAGCCTTTGTGCATTCCTCCACCGCAGCCAAACGAACGTTTTTAGCAAATCGTTCACGTTCTCCGAGAGAAAGATAAACCTCCTTTGCCCGCATTGGGCGCTCCCGAAGATAACTCACAAAGCCGTCATACCACAGCGAACCTGAAACCGACGCCGCGCAATCAAACAATTCCGTTTCACAGGCTGCCCACAGGGCGAATAAGCCCGCCAGCGAATAGCCGGCAATCCCGCGCCGCATTATGCTTCCCAACCGTTCCTCTACCGCAGGGATAATGTGCTCCTTCAGCAACGCAAGCTGCTTCGGAGCGCCGCCTATAAAATCCTCTACCCCACGAAAAGCTTTGGGTGCATACCAC
>JAHAAN010000086.1 GCA_018376855.1 Clostridiales bacterium
GAAAACTGAAAAGTGCAATTTGTTTCTTCATTTATCTTATGAAACGCCAAATAACAAAGGCAGTCGTTTCTCATACTGTCACTTACCGGCTTTTCTTCCCACATACAAGGCACTTTCAGTATTACTTCGGTGAACCGCAAAAATGGCATTCTTTCTCCGTTATAACATGGCGCAAGAACCTTTGTTTCTTCAACTAAATCAACATAAACACTCTGTACATCTTTACGATGACAAATTCGTTCAATTACTGCCGGCAGCGCTGAAGATTTCGCCCATTGAGCATACTCTTCGTAGCCGTTATAAAAACTCACACTTTTCGTTGTATTTTGCGATGCCGTGGTTTTACAACCCGCTAGACACGCTACCAATATCAGCAAAAGAGAAACCAATATAATTACCGTCTTTTTCATTAGCGTTCCTCCTTTATTCAAATTTATAATCACCTGCATGTGAACCAAGATAGTTAATAATGTCCTGCCTGCACTCTCTGCAATACATTCCAATAGAGGAATTGCACATTTTACAAATTAAAGGTCTGCATTGAGTCCCTCCGTCGCAGCATACACTGCAATAAGGCGCATTCTTGCATATAATTTTGTTTCCATCCGCATCCTTCTCCGGCCCTTCATGATAATGATCTATCGCGCCAAACTGGTGAGAAATTTCATGCTCTAGCACATACTTCGCTTCATTAACATAATTGTTCGCTTCAGTCAGTTCTTGTATAAAAATACACTTTTCAAAACTTACAGAATAACTCCTATTGCACTCTTTTCTTTTTTCATCTTTTTCACTATCATACGAATCATTATATAGTTTATGTCCTGTGAACATAATATGAATATCCGTACTCAACGTGTCCACAATATGATCTAAATAAAATGATGCTTCTAAATTACGCCAACTAGTACAATTTCCAGATTCTCCATTTAAAAACAAATCACCAATGCCTGAATTCAAAACACGGTTATACAATTGTTCCGCATTCGGGCAGCTATGATCCTGCGAAGGACTTCCGGGATTCTTCGGGCAAGGCAGATCATCCAACAGCGGAACGTTCCTACCATACTTACACTTATCCGGCTCGGAAATATACTTCTGCGCCTCCCTTACCTTTAGCTGCACTTTAAATTCCCGTTTAAAAAATTCAGAAACATCTTCAAACAGCCCATTCAGTACACCCTTTGCCACAAACTCATTGCCGTTTCCATACCGCTGTGCAAAGGCATGGTCGAAATACGGCGCGATCGTTACTTCATATTTCGTTTCGGAAATCACCCAGTCAAAATTTACGTCCGCATTTTCAGCCCTTAACTTCACAGAGTTTGTAATGCCTGCAAGTCCGTAATCCCATCTAAGCGCCAGCCCGCTTCCCTCGTTCGCTTTGGGAATGATCCTATATGTGCCGGACGCATTTCTTTCCAGCTTAAAATAATGTCTGTCGGAATCATAGATCGCATACTGCTTCAGATCCGATCCGGAAGCTGTGCTGTCCACCCCTAAATATTGTCCGCTTTTCACATTTTGTATCGTATAATAACCGTTAGAAAACAACCTAAAGCGATAACACTGAATTTTCATATCCGTTACCGCGCTTGACAGCAGCTGCCTTGTTCCGGCTTCCTGCGATTGCCCCTGAGGCGTAATAAACAGCTGCTTTGTGCTGTTTAATATATAATATTCGCCGTCCTTCAGCTCCGGCACAATGATTGTGCAGCTCGCCTGCTTTCCATTTACCGCCGTTGCCGTTACCGTTGCCGTGCCTGCCCCTATTGCCGTAACAATACCGTTGCTCGCCGTTGCAACTTCCGCATTGCTGCTGCTCCAAATAAGCGTTTTATCTGCATTTGAAGGCTGAATGATAGGAATCAATGTGTATTGATCGTCTTTTGAGACATATACGGTTTGCGGAAGCGATATACTTGACACTGCCGGCAGAACCGTTACATTGCATGTGGCATAAACAGCAGAATTACTTTGGGATCTCGCCGTGATAACGGCGCTTCCCGCACCCTTCGCCGTTACCAATCCGCTGCTGTTCACATCTGCCACATTTGCATTGCTTGACGACCAATTAATTATCTGCCCGTTCGGATAGATCGTTGACACAATTTGCTTTGTTTGCCCCACCGATATCTGCATGTTTGCAGGGCTGATCATAATATTGGTTGCCGTTTGGTAATTTACCGTCAAATACGGCAGCTTTGTGGAATCCGCCGTGTAATTCGCAGAAGCAAAGTGGCGGTAATAATTCTCCGTTGCGCTCTCGATACGCATTTTAAACAGCAGACCGCGCGTTATATAAACTCTCCACCATGTTTTATAGGCTTCCGTTACATCAAAGTTATACCACCCTGCGCTGCCCACCTGTGTGCTGCCGTTCAAAAACGAAGTATCGAGTGTATTTGCCGCTGCATTGTTCCACGTTGCACCCGTATCCGTCCAATCGGCTATGCTCACGGGAATCATATATGCATCCACATAGGGCGTGCTGGTATAGGTCGTAGTGCAGTACATATAATACTTCGCGCTGACAACGGTTGTTGCATCAAGTCCAGGCTGTGTAACGCCGTTGACAATGCTGCCGAACTTCACCAAAACGCGATTGCTCTTAGAGCTTGCCCCGTAGCCCAGCTTCAGCTCCTTGCCTGTGCCGTAGTTCGTGTTAGGAGACCCCTGCGAAATGTATGTATCCTGAATATAGCTGCTCTGCACGTTGAACGACGGATCGACATACACCGGATAGACGGTAGACGGCGCGTTCAAAAAGGTTTCGTCCACCGAAAGCGTTACCATGTACCGCTTGTTTTCCTGCACCGTTTCCACGGAGATAGAGGCAGTTGTGCTGTGCGCGCTCCAATCGTCCGTCGCTTCGTTCTCGCCCGTGAAGCTGTCCGTTACATCAAGATCGCCAAAGCCGAAGATCTTCCGGTCTCCGTCGGCAACGCACCATTCGCCGTCAAGCTCCTTCAGCGCCAGTCCGCCCGTTTTCACCTCAAAGCTGAAGCTGGTTACGCCGGTATTGCTTTGGAGAATAATATCCTCCTTGACTCCGTTCATCGTGGAGGCATAGCGCAGATCCATGCCTTCGCCGAAGGCATTCGCATAAGTAACGGTATTGCCCGAAACCGCTGCCTCGATATGCCTCGGCGCCATATCCGTTATCGGCTTGATCTGCACCTGATGGTTTTTATATGATATTTTCACAGCGTTCAGCTTTTTGGGAAAGCGAAGCTGTACATCGCTCTCCGTGTTGCCGTATTCACTGTTAAAATCCTTGACCGTATTATTCTTATCCCGAACCGTGCCGTTTTCATCGGTATACTTTACCGGCACGCCGTAGCTGTAGGAGGTGCGGGTGCCGTCGTTATTAAGGAACACAAAGGTATATTCGTCCGGCTCCTCCCCCCGCAGCCGCTGCACCGCGCCGTGCTGCGCCAGCTGCTCCGCGCTGAGCGGTTCGGGAATATCGCTTGCCGAAATCTCAGGAGGGCTGCCCGCCTGTTCAGGAAGCGCGATTGCGCTTGCAGGGAGCAATGAAAAAAGCAAAGCAACAATCATCAACAGCGTAACAAAAGTTCTGCAATGAGAATAGCTTTTTCGTTTCATTTTATATCACTCCTTTTTTATTTTTACCATATTATAACATGTTTTCCCATGCGACTTCAAGCCCCCTTGAGGTGTTTTCATATAACGCACCGCGCTTACAATGCCTGCTTTTCACCCCGTTAGGCATATGCGCGCGCTGATCTGCTTTGCCTGCCCCACCGTTTGACGGCAGCAGTGCGAAAAAACTCCTTTTTTGCCGTTTTCAAAGGCATTGGATTGTGGTATAATAAAAATAATTACATGTATGTCTTTCCTTATTTGAATAAATACTTTAGGGAAAAAGGAGTTTCGGAGCATGGATATGCTGCAAATGCAAAATAACGCCTCCTCGCCGTTGGCGGATCGGATGCGGCCGCGAACGTTGGAGGAATTTATCGGGCAAGAGCATATTGTCGGGCCGGGGCGTCTGCTTCGGCGAGCCATTGAGGCGGATCGCTTGACTTCCTGCATTTTCTACGGCCCGCCCGGAACGGGAAAAACCTCGCTGGCGCATGTGATCAGCGAATGCTGCAACGCGCGCTTTGCACAGCTCAACGCCGTTACGGCAGGTGTGGCGGAGGTGCGCGAAATTATCCGTGAGGCTGCGGAGGAGCTTTCCTTTTATGGCCGCCCAACCTATCTGCTGTTAGACGAATGCCACCGCTGGAGCAAGGCGCAGTCCGATTCCATTCTTCCCGCTATGGAAAAGGGCACGATCCGCTTGATCGGCTCCACAACGGAAAACCCATATATCGCCATGACGCCCGCGATCCTCTCCCGCTGCCGGATCTTTGAATTCAAGCGCCTGCGCACAGAGGATCTAAAACGCGCGCTGCTTGCCGCGCTTTCCGATAAGCAGCGCGGATACGGAAATCTGAACGTTTCCGTAACGGACGACGCGCTCGACCATCTCTGCCGCATGGCAGGGGGCGACGCCCGCAGCGCTTACAACGCGTTGGAACTGGCCGTGCTGACCACTCGCCCCGATGCAAACGGCAAAATTGTTATCGACCTTGCCACGGCAGAGGAATCCATTCAGCAAAAAGTGATTCAGTGCGACGAATCCACCTTTTACGATATGCTCAGCGCCTTCTGCAAAAGCCTGCGCGGAAGCGATGTGGACGCTGCTCTGTTTTGGGCCTGCCGAATGCTTCGGGCAGGCGTAGATCCGCGCATCGTTGCGCGCCGGCTGACAGTGCACGCTTCGGAGGACGTAGGCCTTGCCGACCCGATGGCGTTGCTGCAGGCGCAGGCAGCTTTGACTTCCGTGGAAAAGATCGGCATGCCGGAATGCCTGCTGAATCTTTGCCAAGCCATCGCTTATGTATGCACGGCGCCCAAAAGCAACAGCGCATTGGCGATTCATGAGATTTACGCCGCAGCCGCCGAAACCGCCGAGGTTCCCCCGCACCTGCGGGACACGCACTACAGCGGCCATGATAAGCTCGGCAGCGGAGAGGGCTATCTGTACCCGCACGAATTTCCCAACCATTACGTTCAACAGGACTATCTGCCCGAATCGCTCCGCGGCTCGCACTTTTTTAAGCTCAGCGATCAGGGCTTTGAAGCAACGCTACAGGCTCGCATGCAATACATAAAGGAAACAAAAGAGAACGGAGGAGACACAAACGATGGCAACCTTTAAAAACGATCTTGAAATCGCACAGGAGGCTCAACTGCGCCCGATCGGGGAAATCGCCGTTAAGCTGGGAATCATTCCCGACCACCTTGAACAGTACGGCAAATACAAGGCCAAGCTAAGCCCCGAGGCAACCGCGGGAAAAGCGCCGAATTCCAAGCTGATCCTTGTTACGGCGATCAACCCCACACCCGCGGGTGAGGGCAAGACGACTGTAAGCATCGGGCTGGCCGACGCGCTTTCGCGCATGGGCAAAAAGACGGCGGCCGCGCTGCGCGAACCGTCCTTAGGCCCTGTGTTCGGCGTAAAAGGCGGCGCGGCCGGAGGCGGCTATGCGCAGGTTGTGCCGATGGAGGATCTGAACCTGCATTTCACGGGAGATCTCCACGCGATCACAGCGGCAAACAACCTGCTCGCCACGATGCTGGATAACCATCTGTTCTTCGGAAACCACCTCAATATCGACCCGAAACGCATCACATGGAAACGCTGTATGGACATGAACGACCGCGCGCTGCGCTCCGTGATCGAAGGCGTAGGCGTGCGCACCAACGGCGTGATGCGGCAGGACAGCTTTGACATCACCGCCGCATCGGAAGTCATGGCGGCGCTGTGCCTTGCGGCGGATTTAGCCGATTTAAAGGAACGGCTGAAACGCCTGATCGTCGCTTACAACACCCAGGGTCAGCCCGTTACCGCCGGCGACCTGAATGCCCAAGGCGCTATGGCGGCGCTGCTCAAAGACGCAGTGAAGCCGAACCTTGTGCAGACGCTTGAAGGCACGCCCGCGCTGATCCACGGCGGCCCGTTTGCAAATATCGCGCACGGCTGCAACAGCGTAATCGCCACACGCTGCGCAATGAGCTTGGCGGATTATGTCGTTACAGAAGCCGGCTTCGGCGCAGATCTGGGCGCGGAAAAGTTTCTTGATATCAAATGCCGAATGGCAGGGCTTGCGCCGAACGCCGTAGTGATCGTGGCTACGGCACGGGCGTTAAAATCACACGGCGGTGTAACAAAGGAGGACTTAGCACAGGAGAATCTCCCCGCGCTGGAAAAGGGGCTGAGCAATCTCTGCAAGCACATTGAAAACATGCAGAATGTTTATCATCTGCCCGTTGCGGTGGCTGTCAATCGCTTTGCCTCCGATACGGAAAAAGAGCTGCGGCTGATTTCCGGCCGCTGCGAGACAATGGGCGTTCACGCATGCCTAACAGATGTTTGGGCGCATGGCGGAGCGGGCGCGGCGGAGCTTGCCAAGCACGTTATCTCCCTTTGCGAAACGCCTTCCGCAATGACCTTCTGCTATGAGAACGAGCTTCCGTTAACCGAAAAAATCACCGCTATTGCAAAACGCATATACGGCGCCAAGGAGGTTGCTTTCCTGCCCGCCGCCCAAAAGGCGCTGGCGGAAGCGGAAGCACTGGGCTACGGAAAGCTGCCTGTCTGCATTGCCAAAACGCAGTATTCGCTTTCGGATAACCCTGCTTTAACGGGGCGGCCGGATGGCTTTACCGTAACGGTGCGCGAAGCGCGCATCTCTGCCGGCGCGGGCTTTATCGTGGCTCTGACGGGCGACATTATGACCATGCCCGGCCTGCCGCGCATTCCCGCCGCAGAAAGGATCGACATAAACGCCGCCGGAAAGATCGAAGGGCTGTTCTGAAAAACGGTCTCTGTGCCTCTCTATTCTCTTAAAAACCACTTTCAAAAATGATTAAAGGGAATCCGGAAGTATCTGAAGGGGAAAAGAACATGAAATTTATAAAACGGAAAACAAAAATCAACGAAGAATTCAACCGTGAGATCGCTCCGTTCTTTTGGGTAAAACAGCGCGCAGGCGCTTCTGTCTGCTTATCCGCAGGCAACGGGTACTTACAGAAGATTTTTGACACCCGCGCAGATGAAGGATTTATAGGTAACGGTTACGATTGGAGCAGCTTAGCGCAGGTGTTCTTGGATGAGCATTGTTCGGATTTACAGGAGAAAATCACCTTTGACCCGGAAGCAGATATGTTCTGCACCTATTCCAAGGACAAATATGCTTTGGCCGATTTTATTCTTCAGTTCAAGAAAGCCTGTGAAAATGAATCCCTCATTGCAGATTTGTTCAGCCGTGCCGAAGCAGACTGATGTGTTTCCTAACAGCTCTCAATTTTGAGGCTTATTACCGTTAAGATATGCCTCAACCGGCAGCGAACCGCCATACGCAATGCCGGCATTGTTATACATATACCATTGCAGAAGGCTATGAATTTTTCTTCACGAAAGCACATCATAAAAAACGCTTGACGGATTTTCCGAAAGGGTTATAATAAAAATGAAATGCTATGAAAGGGACTGCGTAAAAACCCCTACTTCCCGCAGAGAGCCGGCGTTTGGTGAAAGCCGGCGGAAGCTGTTTTACCGAATCACCCTTGAGCAGACAGCCCAACGCCTTTAAGCGGCAAGTAAGCCCGTTCGTCTTTCCTGCGTTAAGGGAAAATGCATAAATATGTGCATATAAGCGGCCGCGCACGCGCGGCAAACAGAGTGGTACCGCGGAACCGTAAGGCTTTCGTCTCTGAACAAACAGAGACAAAAGCCTTTTTGTTTTTCCCGTCTAAACCCAAACACCGAAAGGAGTTTTCCCATGCTTACCCTCGATAAAATCTACCAAGCCTCCTATGTGCTCAAGGACGTGCTCAGACCCACCCCTTTGATCGCGGCGCCAAAGCTGAATCCTGACTGCACGCTGTATCTTAAACCCGAAAACCTCCAAAT
>JAHAAN010000087.1 GCA_018376855.1 Clostridiales bacterium
GCGTCGGCATGGCCTTCGGTAATCGCGTCGCGGAAATGCTCCATTTTCCCCGCGCCGCCTGAAGCGATCACAGGAATGGAAACCGCGTCGGAAACCGCGCGCGTAATTTGCAGGTCGTATCCGTTTCCGGTGCCGTCAGCGTCCATACTGGTAAGCAGAATCTCGCCGGTGCCGCGCTTTTGAGCTTCCACAGCCCAAATCAAAGCATCCTTTCCGGTAGGCGTGCGCCCTCCGTCAACATAAACCTCCCAGTTTTCCGTGCCCGGAATGCGCCGGCAATCGATCGCCACCACGATGCACTGACTTCCGAAGCGGTCGGCAGCCTCGTTGATGAAATTCGGCCTGCGCACTGCGGGCGAATTGATGGATACCTTATCGGCTCCGTTGCGCAGCAGCTCGCGGATCCAGTCCATATCGCGGATTCCGCCGCCTACTGTAAACGGAATAAAAACCTCCTCTGCGGTTTTAGCCACTACGTCCAGCATCGTTCTTCGCCCTTCGGCAGAGGCGTTGATATCCAAAAACAAAAGCTCGTCCGCGCCGTTGGTGTTATACACCTTTGCCGCTTCAACCGGGTCGCCTGCGTCGCGGAGATTCACAAAATTTACACCCTTTACTACGCGTCCGTCTTTGACATCCAAACAGGGAATAATGCGTTTTGTTAACATTCTGTTCCCCCCATTTTTAAGAAATTCCCTAAGATCCGAAGCCCGACGTCTCCGCTTTTTTCGGGGTGGAACTGTGTAGCGAATACATTTCCCTGCGCCACAGCGGCGCTGAACGGGCCGTTATAGTCGCAGACTGCGCTTGTCCATGCATTGTTGATCTCCGGCGCGCAAAAGGAGTGCACAAAGTAAACATAGGAATTCGGCTTGATACCCTCAAACAGCGCGTTGCTTTGAGGAACGATCGTATTCCACCCCATATGCGGAACCTTTACGCCGCTTTTGAATTGACGGATGTCGCTTTTAATGAGACCAAGCCCTTTATGCAGCCCGCCTTCGGAGCTGGAACGAAACATCAGCTGCATCCCCAAACATATGCCGAGCAAGGGAGTTCCGCGGTCCGCCGTGCGAAGAACGGTTTTATCAAGCCCCGTACTCTTGAGCCGATGCATGGCTTGTTCAAAAGCCCCTACGCCGGGAAGGATCACAGCCTGAGCGCGAAGAATTTCCTCCGAACGGTCGCTGATAATCGCTTCATAGCCAAGCTTTTGGCAGGCTTTTTGTACGCTGCGAAGATTTCCCATGCCGTAGTCGATAATTGTAACCATGCGAAAGCTCCTTTGTGCATTAAATATATTTTATTATATCGCAAAGCATCTGTTTTAACAAGTTATTTTCATTTTTCGCCGTGCGGTCAGCCAAAACGCGGTTTTATTATTACAAAAAATCACAAAAATTTCTCGAATTTCATTAAATTCCATCTTGAAAACGCACTGAAAATATAGTATAATTTGCACGGATAAATTAAAATAGGAGGTTATATCATGAAAAAACGTGCAACAAAAGCGCTGATTCTTGTGCTGACCGTAGCGCTGATTCTCGCAACGATGGTGATTCCGGCCGGTGCAACACCATCCGCAACCGATTTCAAAGCGGTTCCGTTTCAGGACGGCGTAATGCTCACTTGGAATGGCAACAGTATTGCTTGGTGTGAAATATCCTTGTTTGAAGAGGAACCCCTCGCGGAACCTTTTGGCTTTTGGGACATTTATAACTTAGGACACAGGCTTTCCCGTGTGAATAACAATGCATGCAACACCGCAGCGTTTATTAATGAAAGCAGCACTTTTGCTGACGGCGCTGAGTTCAAAAATACGCCGGGCAAAACCTATTACTTTTATGTTGTGGCGTATGACGGCACATGGGAATATTTAAATAAAGTTGTGTATACGGTTCCCTCAGACCCAACCTTAACGGTTGAAACGGATGAGCTTGTAAATACTCTGACCTATACGCTGGCGGATAACGGAAATGCCGGCGTGATTTACCGCTACGATTCTCAGGAAAAAGCGGAAGCCGGAGGAAATGACTACGACAAGAAAATCGACGTTTCCTACGGCGGCGAACCCGTTGAGGATACAGTCGATGCCGAAGGCAGCTACTATTATGTTCTGAAACAGGACAAAGCGCAGGCGTTCGCTCCCGCAAGCGGAGTTAGCTCCAATAACGGCGCTACGAATGTTAAGATGGAAATGGATCTTACCGGCGCAACCCTGACCTTTGAACATCCGGAAGGCGCAGAGTGGACGATTGTGGACGTATATACGAACGATGTAAATACGGACGAAAATGCGCCTACGGGCTATAAGGAAGTTTCTGGACGCATTAGTTCGGCTATCGATGGCATATCGGATTCTAACGGCGCACTTAATACAAGCTGCCGCTTTACCTTTGGCGGAACAACCCCGTTAGAGGTTCTGACCAACGGCAAACTAATGCCCGGCCAAACCTACACGATGCAGTTGACGTCTCATTTAGGCAACGGCGTATTCGCCGCATCTCACATCACCTTTACGGTTCCGATGTTAGCTTCCAGCGCAGTTCAGGCAGTTGAAAATGAAATTTCTGAGCAGCCGACGGAACAGCCAACAGAGCAACCGACGGAGCAACCGACAGAGCAACCCACAGAGCAACCCACAGAGCAGCCGACAGAGCAACCCACAGACCCGGTAGATCTGCCGACAGGCACTGCCGATCTTTCCGTGATGATTTATGTTATAGTTGTATTCGCAGCAGTTGCTGCAGCAGCAATTTTCGCAATTAAGAAAAGAAACTGCAATCAAAATCAAAATTAAGAATTAGGATAGCATAATTTACAAGCATTAATAAAAAAACAGAGGATCGAAAACTTTTCGGCCTCTGTTTTTTATTAATCCTTTCGTTTTGGTGCATCTTTTTTACATAACGTTTCGTTTTATATTAACAGGAAATCAAATGCCAGCCGCAACCCGTAAATTCTGTTTTTCTCTGCTCTCTTAGCAAAAAAATAACTTATTAAAGAAAAGAAAGCAGCGAAGAAAAGATTTTTAATTAAACGATTTCTATAATATACCGTAAGTTATATTCACGTAAATTTTGATACAACAAGAAAATAAAGCGCCCCCACCCAATCACATGAGCAAAGCTGCTTATCTTAAGCCCGCGCACCAAAAGCGCTGTCTTTTGCCTTCCGTTAAGGTCTGCTGTTTTCCAGCTCTACCTCTTTTCCGTTCTTTAACTTAAAGGCCACTTCCTCGCCGTTTGATTTTTCCATGATAAACAAATCGCCGTCAATGGAATAGCCGTCGATCAGGCCGGGAGAATTACGCCACAGCTCCGCGCATTGCTCATCCTTAGCGATTACGCCCTTTTTATGCACGATCAGCACCAGCTTTCTTTCCGGCAGATGGATAAAATCCACAAAATCGCTGGGAAGCGGCATCAGCGTGTTAACCTGATGCTTGTAAATGTCAAAGGCAATGGCGAAGCTGTCTCCGCCGAGAAACATCAGTCCACCGGGCAGCACAAGCGCATGCGGATCCTCCAAAGAGGCTGTCAGCAGCCCGATTCCGAAATATTCACCCGAATCGGGATCCGTTACGGCGACCATGTTCCATGCGTTTTCGCTCCCGCGCTTTTGGCCTGCATAAATACTGCCGGCTTCGCAGAGAGCAAGCGCGTCATCCAACGCTTCATAGGAATCGAATTTTTCGACCTTCATATCAATAATTCCGTAAGATAAGATCATAACGCTTCCTCCGATCGATCTTTGGTGCAATGCTTATTGCAGTATATGACTGTGAAATAAAAAAATACATATTGCAGGAAAAATACTTTTGTTTATCATATCAAAATAACGCCAAAATGTCAATATCCTTCCCTTTTCGCCGATTATCCTTCTTTTTCGCTAACCTCTATGCGAATTACGGTTTCGCAGTTTTTCCACACTTGCGCATCGTGTTCATTTGCCCCGAGAGAAGCCGCAAGCGATTGCAGAAGCGTTGCGTCAAGCCCTAATTCATGCGTGCGGGCATAAAACTCTTCTGTGCGAGCATACAGCTGTTCGCGCAGCGAGGCGAGCACAGCCGCGCTGTCCAGCCGCGTCGGCTGTTGGGAGGAATACTCGGCGATTGCCGCGCGCACGTTCAGCTGCACAGTAAAGCGTATGGAGCCGTTTTCGCATTTTTCTGCGTTTGCCGAGCAGATGATCGCGCACTGCGCCGTTGTTTTTACATTTTCATGCACAAAGGAAATCAGCCCTGTGCTGTTAGAATTTGAAAGCATAACGGCCGAAAGGGTTTCTTCCGCATTCAGCCGCGCAGCCTCCTTGCCTCCCAAAAGCAGCAAACTGCCTTCTGTGCAGAGCAGCTCGTCCTGACGCACGATGATTGGAAGCAGCACTGTGCGGCCGTTTAAAACGGCAGCATAGGCCTCTGCGGCATTGGTGCGGGGCAGAAGATTTCCCGACCCGGCCGTTTGCAGCACGCCCGAAAGCATCGCGGCAAGCTCTTCACCGCTGCCGCCCTCTTCGGGAGTCAGCAAGTCGGCGGCTTCGCCGTCGCAAGCACACAGCAGGATATCTGCCGAAAGCGTGTGCGCACGGGCAAGCATATCCATAAAAGGATAAATGCCGCTTTGCGTAACGCTTTTTCCGAAAACAATGGTGTTAAGAAGATCCGGGCTCCACGCCTCAAAGCTGTAGCCGTTGCGCTTAATCCGCGCTTCTCCGGGGCTTTGCGCATGAATGCTGATGGTGCGTGTTTCCGGAGCTTCTCCGGAGGTTGGCATATAATACACGCCTGTAACAGTGCAGCCGTTTTCATCGGCGTCATAACCGGCAGCAAGCGGATGCGCGCATCGGTCAATGGAAATATTATCATAACAGCCACATAAAAACATGCAAAGCAAGAGGCAAACAAGCAGCTTTTTCATGAAAACAATTTCTCCTTTCCGCTTTGTCAGGCAAAGGGCTTGAGCCATGTGAGAATTCCGCAGGCCGAGAGGAATACCGCCAGCACATAAAAGGTACACAGAACGCGCGGCCTTGCGGGTTTGATGATCCGCTCCAAACAGAAGAAGCCGGAATATCCGCAGTTCAGCGTAGGTTTTATCAGTAAGAGATTAAAAAACAGCGCGGTAAAGAACAGCTTGGGAAACAGTGCGAACGAGCCATATTGGATCGTCAGCAGCCCGGGCAAATCCGACGCGGCGACCGTCTGCACGCCTAACACCCCGACGCATAATAGACTGATAATGCTGTGGCCTGCAATCGAAAGCGCTGTGGCGGAAAGCACGGCGGTTGTTTGCTTTTTTTCTGTTGCCGAACAGTAAACGGGAATTGCCAACAGTCCCGAAAGGCCTGCCAGCGCAAGAAGCGCTGCGCGTGGAAACGAGTTCCATTGCGCGCTGTTAAAAACAGGACTTAGGTTCGCCGGTTCAAAATTTGCCGCACTGAGTGCGAAACAGAGAAAGAGCAGCAGAAAGCACAGGCTCATCACCGTATTTAACCGCGCCATTGCGCGCACGCCGTAAGGAAGCGCATACCAAAGCGGCACGGAAAGCAGCAGCATAATAACAGGCGTGGGAGTGGACGGAAGCAGCAGCCGACCCACCAACGCGCTCATCATCGCAAGGCTGAAGGCACACAAAAACAAAGCCGCTAACGTATAGATCCCCTCTGCAATTTTGCAGGCGATCCCTTCGGATCGGAAAGCAGATCGGCTTGCAAGGCAGAGCAGAAATGCAATGAGCAGAGCGGCAGGAAGAACCATTAGCCACAGCAGCCAGCCGTCGCGCCCCACATTCTGCGCCATCAAAGAGGGAAGAAAATAAATTCCGCTTCCCAAAAGGGTGTTGACGGTGATGCAGAATAGCTCCGGCGCGGTAATCGGTTTATTTTTTTCTATTTCTTTTATTGGTCTCATTTCTCTCCATGCATCTCCTTATAGGTTTGTATCGAGAGCGTTTCAGCCTTTCTTTTCGGGTGCGGAATGCGGAAGTACGGTTCCCCAAGCGACGTAAGGGAGAACAAACGGATTAAAATCAGCAACACAGCGATTCCTGTTCCGACCATGCCGAAGCAGGCAGCAGCAGCCAGCACAAAATAACGAAGCAGGCGGGCGGTATCCGTCAAAGGGTAATTGGGAATGATGTAGCAGCACATAGCCGCCACGATCACCACAAGCATGGTAGCCTCGCTGGTAAAGCGGGAGCTGACAAGCGCCTGCCCCAAAATGATGGAGCCGAAAATGCCGATGGTTCCGCCAAGCGTTGTGGGCAAAGAAATGCCAACCTCAAAGGTGAGCACCACCAGAAAATCCACCAGCAGCAATTCGGCAAATAGAGAGAAGGGCACCAGAGATTCAGCCTGAATCAGCATAGCGGAGAGCTGATCCGGCAGCAGCGTTCGGTTGAAGTTCAGCACTGAGAGATATAATGCCGGCAGCGTCAACGTCAGCAGAAAGCAGATCATGCGCACAGCCGTCATGATCCCTCCGAGCGGCTTGGTTACAGCAGCGTCGTTAGGAGATTCAAACAGTTCTGAGAACGCAATGGGGCAAACCATTGCCAAAGGCTGGCCGTCGCAGATCACGGCGATTTTCCCTTTGAGTAACAGGGAGCAGACCGTGTCGGGGCGCTCTACGGTTTTAAGCGTTGGAAAAATACTTTTTTGATCGGAAATAACCGGCTGCACATTTCCCACCGTAAGAACGGCAGGCAGCTTCATGGCCTGCAATCGTTTGAGCAGCTCCTCCACCTGTGCGGGGTCGGCTTTGTTTTCCATATAAAGCACTGCGGTCTTGGTTTGGCTCTTAGATCCGAGATTCAGCTCCTTCATGCAAAGCTCATTGCTCCGCAGTCTCCTTCGGATGAGCGAAACATTCGTATTCACGCTTTCTACAAAACCGTCCCGCGCGCCTAAAATGGTTTTATCAAGCACCGGTTCTCCTACTGAGCGTGAAGCGCTGTCGCGCAAATCAAGCGCAAGCGCGCCGCGCACGCCGTCGATCAGCACCAGCGTCAAGCCGCTGCTGAGCGCCTCCGTCATTTCGGAAAGCGTATATACGGGCGTTTGCTGCGCACTAAGCATAGCGCTGCTGAGCGCTTCCCGAATATCACGAATGTTTTCGGCCAAGAGCAAATAGCGAATAACATCTTGTTCCAAAAGCTGCTGATCAGTCATTCCCTCCAAAAAAATCACGGCGCTGCATTGAGGCTTCCCTGCAATGCGCCGCATTTTCATGTCCTGATTTTGTTCTAAATACGGCTGAAGCTGCCGCAGCTTTTTTTCTAAAGCTTCCATGTTGAAAACCGTTGCTTTGCGGAAACCTGCGGGCTCTGCAAAAGCTTCCTTTCTTGGAAAGTAAAATGATTTTCTTAGTACTGCAAAACCGAATTAAAAGGACTCATCTTCCAAAATCCTCTTTCCGTTATGGCTGATTATGCCTGAAAAATGAAATTCTATACAAAAAACAGTTGACATATAAGAAGAAAACGCATATCATAAATATGAACAGATTTTCATATGATTAAATGAATGAATATTAAAACAAAGGGGGGTTCCTTATGAGTAATGAAGTAGAATGCTGTGATTATATCAGCGTTCATCAGGATCTTGTAAAGGCGGTTTTGGAAAGCATGCCTGACGAAACGGAGCTGTACGATCTTGCGGAGCTGTTTAAGGTTTTTGGCGATACCACGCGAATTCGCATTCTGTATGTGCTTTTTCAATCGGAAATGTGTGTGTGTGATCTGGCACAGATGCTGGGCATGGGGCAATCCGCGGTATCTCATCAGCTCAAAATTCTAAAAAATAATCGTCTTGTAAAATCCCGCCGCGAGGGAAAAACCGTTTTTTATTCCCTAAGCGACGGCCATGTGAGAACG
>JAHAAN010000088.1 GCA_018376855.1 Clostridiales bacterium
CAGGACACCGCCAGCCACAATGAGAAAACGAAGATGATGGTGGCCCATGTGGACCGGTTCGACACCATTATCGTCCGGTCGGAGTTCGAGGCCCTGGACATCTCAGCATCCTGTTCTTTACTGTAGACCAAATATGCAGTCGGCTCATGCACCAATTCTTTACCGTTTACCTTGTCCGTTAAAGAAATCAGCTGCATGGTTTGTTCATCAAACACAGCCTTCAGTTTGCTATTTTCCAAAATATTAGGCTGTATCGTTTCTTTCTTAAAGAAAGGATCAGCGCTCTTAATGCCAACGCTGCCGCCATCTCCGTCGCGCATGATAATGGTTTCGTAGCCCATCGGCGGAATCGTAACCTGCACAAAAAGCTTAAACTGATTCTCCCAAAACGGATGAGGACAAGGCCATGTAGTGGAATGCTCCAGCTTTGTGCCGTCGCTCGCATATACCTGCAAATTTGAAACATCATACGGCCATGCCCACACATTGAGCTGCTGAACACCCGTTTTAGGCCGATTCGTTGTATTAAATAAATGGTAAATACGAACACGCCCGCTGCCCCGTTCCGCCATACTGACCCCATAGGTGTTAATCCTCGTTCCCGGCGCGGCTCCCACCGAAAACAGCTCTTCATCTGGATACAGCTCAATATCAGAGGTATCAATCTTTTCCTCTATGCACCGCATCGCATTTTGCGCCGCTGTATTTGCATATGCCGCCGCTTCCTGAAAGCGCCCCATGGCATGCTCTCTTGTATCAATAACACACGAACCGGGTAAAATGTCATGAAACTGATTAAACAAAATACGTTCCCATGCATCCTTCAGCTTTTGTGCCGGATATGCTTCGCTTCCCACGGCACGCGAAAGCGCGCAAAGCGCATCGGCATCATGCATACGCTGCTCACCGATCCTGTTTGCCATTTTAATACGGCTCTGAGAAGTATAGCAGCCCTGAAAAATATAATTCATCTCATGATCCAGTACCGGAATCCGATCCCCGTATTCCGCTTCCATCGTTTCAAAAAAGCTGCGGAGCGTTCCAAAAACAATGGTTGGAGCAAGCGGCCAAGTATTATATTCCGTAAGACGCAGAATGTCCCGTCTGGAAGGACCGCCGCCGTGGTCGCCCACACCATAAAGCCGCAAGGCACGTTT
The DNA here is from genome assembly GCA_018376855.1 of Clostridiales bacterium. GTDB lineage: Bacteria > Bacillota > Clostridia > Christensenellales > QALW01 > JAHAAN01. The sequence continues at coordinate 1,158 of JAHAAN010000088.1, forward strand.
AAAGCCCGTATGGCTGCAGATGTCAAGCGCGTCGGTAAAAATACCCGGACTTACAAGCGAAAGATAAAAGAACGGATCTTCATACGCCAAAACGCTTTTTCCCGAAGGCGCCTGATAACGAAATAAGTTTTCCTGCGTTGCATATCCCCGTGAAAAGTACATATATTTCACGCCGCCGGCACGTAAAAGCTCAGGCAAATTGATATGATGCCCAAAGGTATCCGGCTCAAAGTCAATCACCAGTTCATCCTCCGGAATGCCGAAGGTCTGCTTCATATAATTCTTGGTATAAAGGATATGACGGCAAACACTTTCAGCAGAAGGCATGTTTTGATCTGCCTCCACCCACGAAGACGCCGTAACCTCCCAGCGCCCCTCGCGGATCCTCTGCGCAATTTCATCCAGCATCCACGGCGCATACTCCTCAATAATCTTATAAGTAGAAGCCTGCGACTGCGAAAAAATAAACTGCGGAAACTCACGGATCAAATCAAGCATAGTGCGAAATGTATCCACTACTGTCGATACCGTTTCGCTGAAATCCCACTGCCAGTTCATATCAATATGCGCATGAGAAACCATATGAATCGTGTAAGACTTCGCCCATACGCTAAGCGGCTTCAGCTCCTCTTCACAACGGAAACAGTCCTCCTTTGTGAGCGCTCCGTTTTCTTTATATGCACGGTATAATTCCTCTACGCTCTGCATGAATAAAGCATCCGGTTCTTTCTTCTCCACAACATATAGCTTTTGAAGATAAGACATCTGCGAAAGAATACGCTCGCACCATTTACCGCTTTGATGCGCACGCATTTCACGCAACTGATCATGACAATTCATAGTAACCTCCTTTAGTAAATTCATTTTACTTAATTGTGCTATTATGATACCTCATTGCTGCGGTAAAGTCAATAGTAAAAAGAAAAAAATTATATAATATCCTACACGATTTCTGCTTTTGCACATTTCACACAGCAAACCGAAAATTTCACAACAATTTTGTTTTAACATAAAAAAACGCCGGAGAACCGGCGTTTTTACATTGCACATCAAAGAGTTGCCTCTCAGAAGTTCTTTTGGTAATCAGCAGCAAGATGAAATCGGCTCATTGCAGCACTTTGTATCTCTTCCGCAGCCGCAAAGCAGCAAAAGAAGAATAATCCAAATGCAGCTATCGTCACCGCCGTCACAGCCACAGCAGAAAATGAGAATCAGAATCAGCCAAATGAAATTATCATCGCTGCCACAGCCACAGGAACCACGTCTTCCAAACATAATTAAGTCCTCCTTCTTTGATGAATTCAATAACATAATATGAACGCCGCAAACAGCAAGTGCCTTCTGTTTTGTAAAATTATAAAAAAGAAATTCCGCCTGAGAATATGCTTGACAATTCAGATAAATCTGATATGATAAAGAAAACCTAATATGTGTGTCGGAACAGTAGGTTCGGAAACGGCGGAAAAGCGATTCGAGAACGGTGGAAGCTCGGACAGAACGCCCGAACGGAAGGCACCGACGCCGGAATGATAAAAAGAGCGGGCTTTATGCCAATAAGGGTGGAACCACGCAAACGTTTTGCGTCCCTTTGGTGTAGATCGCTCTGTTTTGTTTTATAAAGGTTAGTGCGGTTCTCGCACTAAATATAAAAAACGGCGTGCCGCTTGCCGCAAAAGCGGAAAACGCATTATATGCCGATAAATAATAATTCTGTCTTTATTGTCTATCGACCTTTATGTGTAAGAAAGGGTAAGGTAATTTTCATGAGCAGCGTTACTATGGATAAAATCATTGCGCTATGTAAAAACCGAGGCTTTATTTTCCCCGGATCTGAGATTTACGGCGGTCTTGCCAACACATGGGACTATGGCCCCTTAGGCGTAGCATTAAAAAACAATGTTAAGCAAGCCTGGTGGAAAAAATTCGTGCAGGAAAGTCCTTACAACGTAGGCGTGGACTGCGCCATTCTGATGAATCCGGAAACTTGGGTTGCTTCCGGCCATGTCGGCGGATTTTCCGATCCGTTGATGGACTGCAAGGAATGCCGCGCGCGCTTCCGCGCCGATAAGCTTATTGACGATTACTTTGCGGAACAACACCTTGACGAGTCCTCCGACGGCTGGACTAATGAAAAAATGGAACAGTTTATTGCAGAAAACCATATCGTCTGCCCTGAATGCGGCAAAATGAACTGGACATCAATCCGCAAATTTAATCTAATGTTCAAAACCTTTCAAGGCGTTACGGAAGACAGCGCTTCCACAGTTTACCTGCGCCCGGAAACCGCCCAAGGGATTTTCGTCAACTTCAAAAATGTGCAGCGCACTACGCGCAAAAAAGTCCCCTTCGGCATTGCGCAGATCGGAAAATCGTTCCGCAATGAGATCACACCCGGAAACTTCACCTTCCGCACCCGTGAGTTTGAACAGATGGAGCTTGAATTTTTCTGCGAACCCGGAACCGATCTTGAATGGTTTCAATATTGGCGCACCTTCTGCAAGGAATGGCTTCTCTCTCTCAACATGTGTGAAGAGCATCTGCGCCTAAGCGATCACAGCCCTGAAAAGCTCTCCCACTACTCCAAAGCGACAACGGACTTTGAATATCTCTTCCCCTTCGGTTGGGGTGAGCTTTGGGGTGTTGCCGACCGCACTGACTTCGATCTTTCCAGCCATGCCCGCCACAGCGGTGAAAGCTTTGAATACTTGGATCCGTCCACGAACGAAAAATACATTCCGTACTGCGTAGAACCCTCATTAGGCGCTGACCGTGCGACGCTTGCTTTCCTGTGCGACGCTTATGAAGAACAGGAGCTATCCGATGGAGACACACGCACCGTGCTTCATTTTCACCCTGCGCTGGCGCCGTTTAAATGCTCCGTGCTTCCGCTGCAAAAAAACAAGCTGGGCGAAAAAGCGCGCGAAATTTACGCTATGCTCAGCAAAGAGTTCATGGTGGACTACGATGAAACCGGCTCAATCGGAAAACGTTACCGTCGTGCGGATGAAGCAGGCACACCTTACTGCGTAACGGTTGATTTTGACACATTGGAAGACAATACCGTAACAGTGCGAGACAGAGATACAATGGAACAGGTTCGGCTTCCGATCGAAAAGCTCACGGAATTCCTAAGAGAAAAAATTTCATTCTAAAAAATATCAAACGGCAGGAAATAAAGCCCTGTCGTTTGATTTTACATTATATATAATCAGCTTATATAAACCAAAAAAAGTTGCTTTAGGCCAAAAAGAGCCTCGCACAACTCTATGCGAGACTCTTTTTTATTTGGCGTTTACGCGCCCGTATAGGTGTAAGACAGTCTGCCTATGGGGAATACAGAACCTGAAACGTAATACTCCATAATATCTTCAGGAACCGCCACGGAATCCGCCACCTTGAAATAGAAGGTATCGGTTTCGGAAAGACCTACCGTACTGCGCGGAACAGAGAGGAACATAAAGTTGTCTCTCACCACGATATCCGCACTGCCTACCGTTTCTCCGGTAAAATCGCTGTTCAACTTCACAACGTCGCTTTTGCCGCCGTTTACGCTCCGATTAAGCACATACTCATAGCTGTTCCAGCCCTTCAGCGACGGCGTTCCGCTGCCGATGAACAAATTCATCCAGTTATTTGCACCGTTCTGTTCGGTGATCGCCTCCTCGCAGCGGATCATGAAATACAGATTGCTGCTGTCGTGCGCTACGCGCACCTCCTGCACGTTATTAGCCGGTTTATCTACGCGATACTGATATGTGCCTTTAGAATCAGCGCTTCTGGATTTCCGGCTGTAAGTATCCTCGCCGATTTGGCGATAAACCGCATCGTTAAAATACCACTGCGCATAGGAACCATTGATGTCGATCGTTCTCTGCTTGTAAACCGGCTGTTCGCCTGCCTCATACTTATAATTCCGCATATTGCTCATCATCTGCATATAATATGCATCCTTATAAAATTCACGGGTCATTTCTATGGACAGAGAGTATTTAAACGTAGCTGTGTCGCACAGCATATACTCCCCATCATAGAGCTGCTTGAGCGATGTCCAAAAGTTCCATGCCACCAAGAACACATTGTCGCTGTCCAACTTCAGCGCGCGATCCCAACAAATTTGGAAATAAGTTCCGGTATAATTGCCCTCCTCGGTTTCCTTTCTGATAGCCGGATTATAGCCGCGGCTCCAGTTCACCGCACCGCGCGTAATGCTAAAAGAAAACGGAATGCTCGGATGACTTGCAACCGCAACATTGCAGAAAGTTCCCAAAGAGGTTGTTCTTTCCGGAACGGGATATGTCCATTCGATCCAGCAAAAGCCCTCTTTTTTATTGGCATCATACATGGGATTATCAGATTTCAGATAGATATCGTTAGGCCAACGCGGCTCCACAAAATAGAAGAAATCCAAAATCTCCTGACTGAGCGGCGCATAGGTGCCGTCGCTGAAATCCGTTACACCGCGTGTCGCAGCTTCCGCCTTGTCCTTCTCGGGATCGGTGTAAGCAATGATCACCGGTTTGCCGTCCCGTTTATACCACGACTCTTCATAACGGGTACTGCTGTAAATATCGCGGTAAAGCTCCCGCACCGTTTTATTGTTCAGCGAGTGCACATAATAAACGATCTGCGGAGCATCCCAGCCCTGTTCACGAAGCTCGGTAATGATACGCTGCATCTTTTTAGCCGCATCGTTATAAATAAAGCCATTGGTAACATCCAGCACGATATAATCAATGCCGGCAGCAGTAAACTGCTCGATATGTTTTCTGATAACATAAGTATCGCCGGCATTATAATAACCATACAGCGGTTCACCCCAATAATGCTCCTGACCGTTCGGGCTGATCGCGCTTTCTTCTTTAAACACGGCATCCGTTCCGTACTGCGCAATAATTTTTTCTACATCATAGATCCCGTCCAAATTATGCGAGCCGTAAGAGCAGGTATAAAAAATCCCTACCGCTTTATCGCCTCTTTCAGCCGTTGCAGGCGCAACTACCCGCCCGTAATCGTCAACGCCGACCATTGCCAAATTGGCATAACCCTTTTCCTTGCCGGCATCGTACTCATCAAGCCACTCATAAGGATTTTCCTGCTCGATCACCGGCTCCGGTGTTACAGGAACCTCCGCCGAGCCCGAAGGCTGCCCCGTTATTCCGGGCGTTGTTTCCAAGGTTGTAGGCGCACAAGCCGCAGCGCTCAACAACAGAATGCATAATAAAACAGCCGCTACGCTTTTAAATTTCATTCTTTCATCCCCTTTTTTGTTTTCTTATTGTATTTTAATACAGCACCTCTCTTTTCGTCAATAGTACAATTTTAACGACTGATAGCATTTTAAGCTCTTAAAATGCGCTTTTTCTCACATGTTTCCTATTATCGGCATCCACACCAGCATATCGCTTTCCCCGCGATTTGCAAAAGCAAAATAAGGGATCATTTGAAGCTCCGCAGATGAAAAACGATCATTCGCTTCACAGTAAAGCTCTGACTGCCGCTGTTTTTTTAATGCTTGAACGCAAAGTGATGGAATGCCGCCGATTATCGGTTCCTGCTCCTTAGCTGCAAACGGCATTTTTATATGCAGCGCATATAAATCCTTTTGATCCACGCCTTCTGCGCAATAGACGATAGGCCCCCTCTGCACGGCCACCTTGCCCGCACACGCGCGCACCTCCGGCGCTGCGCTGACAGCGAACGGCTGCATCTCCATACGCAAGGTAATTCTGCCGCCTCCCTCTACCTCCGCATAGCCATTGCACAGACGGTACGGACGGTCGATTTCAAACTGACGACACCATCCCGGAATACGAATGCAAACCGAATCCGTATTTTCTGCACAGATCTCCACTGTCCCGCTCACGGGATATTTTGTTTTTTGTTCCACACGCATGCCGTCCGCTTCCAAAACACTGGAAACAAACTGATTTACATACACCGTTTTGCCTTCACAGGCATATAAATATCCTCCAATGGAAGCTATAAAACGGCAAATATTCGGCGGACAGCAAGAACACGCAAAAATCCGGCTGCGCTGCGCCTGCGGCAGATGTTCTCGCCACTGCAGATACTCATCGTCCTCACGGTATCTGGCGTGCTGCTGCAAATTGATCTCCAGCGGATTTTCATAAAAGAAAGCATCGCCGTTTAAAGAAATTCCTGAAAGAAAGCCGTTATACATGACTCTTTCCACAATATCGGCAAACACCGAACGATTTTCAAGCTGCTGCATACGCTCTGCAAACATTGCAAGAGAAATTGCCGCGCAGGTTTCCCCGTATCCCACTGCATTAGGCAAATCATAAGCGCACGTAAACGCCTCTCCTATCGGAGTAGAGCCGATTCCGCCAGTGATATACATTTTATGCGAAACAATGTCGTTAAAAAGTGCAGTGCACGCTTTTTCCAATGCCGTATCTCCCGTCTGCGCTGCCGCATCCGCCATTGCGCAATAAAGATAGCACGCGCGGACAGCATGCCCGCGGGCTTCAAGCTGCTCTCTTACCGGAAGATGGCTTTGGCAATATGCGGATTTATCATCCAAATCATTATTGCCGCGCAGATTCAAAAATTCGCAGGCCATTTCCAAATACCGTTTTTTACCGGTGCAGCGATATAATTTAATCAAAGCCAGCTCGATTTCTTCATGCCCCGGAGTGGCGAAAGCAGCCGTTTTTTCTTTTAAAAAAGCTTTGTCTATACAT
>JAHAAN010000089.1 GCA_018376855.1 Clostridiales bacterium
AATTTGCGTTCCATTAACAAGGAATTGGAAAGAGTAATTAAAAAGTATATCGAAGAATATGAAAAAAGATATGGAAAAGTAGAATGAAATACGTCTACGGTTCTTCCCCAACTTTCCTGTACACCACCGTTTTTCTTGATGTCAAGGGGGCGAGGGGGATTGCTAATTGCAGAATGCAAATTCCCCCGGAACAATAGCGCAACGCGCTTTTGTTTGGCGCCCCCTTAACGATCCCCCGTAACCCCTTGAAGCGCCTGTTTGATGCGGTGGGAGTAGAAGGTTTTGCGCAGAAAGGTTTGTTTTAAGGTTGGCTTACTTCAACGGCATAAAAAAGGCTAATTCTTTCGCGCACAAGTTAAGTTGGGGCGCAGGCGCACACGCCCCCTTTGCGGCCACTATATCGCGGTCGCTTTTGGTGCGTGGGAATAGAAACTTTTTTAGCAGGAAAGATTTAACGACAGGAATCGACAAGCAAAAAGTTTGTTTCTTTTCCGCCGCAATAGGGCGGCGGAAGGAACGGGGGACGCCGCGCCGGAGCGAAGCGAACGGCTGTAGGTGGCTCCCGTGCGGAAGTCGCCCAGTTGAATCGCGCCGAATAAGCCGATTTTTTCGCGCTTAAACTGAGGAGGGGCGCAAACCAAAGCGCACGCTTTGGTTCTGAAGAAGCGTTTGCACGCTTCTTCCATTGTTTTTGATTGCGGCCACTATACCGCGGCCGCTTTTGGTACGGTGGGAATAGAAGGTTTCCAGGAGAAAAGTTTTAACGACAGGAGTCGACAAGTAAAAATGGCTGTTCCTTCTCGGCTGCAATCGGGCGACTTCCGCGCCCGAACCGCTTACAGCCTCCGCTTCGCTCCGGCGCGGTGGTTCGGTCTCCTTCCGCCGCCCTATCGGCCGCAGAGATTATCGCATACTTTAGGTTTTTTATTTGAACTTTTATGAAGAAGGTATCGTTATGTTCGATTTGGGCGCACGTATTCAGCAACTGCGTATAAGCCGTCATATGTCTCAAGAATCATTAGGCAAGAAGCTTGGCCGCAGTAAATCTGTAATTTGCGGCTACGAAAACAACATACGGATACCTCCGTTAGAAGTGTTAATAAAAATGGCTGTTATTTTTAATGTTTCTCTGGATCATCTTGTTGGAATCGATAGAAATGAAATAATTTCTGTTGACAATCTTGATGATGAACAAAAGAGAATTATGAAAACTCTACTTAAAGAGTTCAAAAATGTCCCGACACACTATTTAGGGCTTACAGAAAGTCAGCAAAAGCTCATTAACAGAATTCTCGTTCAGTTTTCCAAAAAGAATCTATGAATCTATCAAGGGGGGGAGAAATATCTTTTCTATTGAAAAGCCTCTATTCCCGCCGCACCAAAACAGGCGCTTCAAGGGGGCGGAATGGGGGAATTTGCACTTTTGCAATTGGCAATCCCCCTTGACATAAGAAGAGTTTGTTTTCCGGAAAAGATGCGGAAGAAACGACAAACGATCGCTGCAAAGCGATCGTTTTCTGTTTAACTGTTTTGTGTTTCTTCTGTCTCTTTTTGAGAAATGATTTTTTCAATATTTGATGAAAAACAAAGAAGCGTTCCTATGCAGCTCACACTGTTAGATTTTTCAGCGTCTTTCCATTTTCTAAATTCTTAATGGTGAACGCACGCTCCTGCCATATCATATAGCTGTGCAGTTTATCATCCTTCGGCAGGGAAACAGAACCGGGATTAAAGTAAAAATAATCTCCGCAGCAGCGCAATAACTTTTCATGCGTGTGGCCGTGCAAGAGCACATCGCCTTTGCATAGCGGAGGCAGAGCTTCAGTATGGAACAAATGACCGTGGGTGGCAAAAACCGTAACGCCGTCATGATGCAGCAGCATAGAATCAGCCATGATCGGAAACTCCAGCACCATTTGATCCACTTCAGAATCACAGTTGCCGCGCACACAAAGAATTCGGTCATGCAAGGGGTTCAGCATTTCAAACACTTCTTTTGGTGCATAACCCTTCGGCAAAGGATTTCGCGGCCCGTGGTAGAGCAGATCCCCCAAAAGTATCAAGCGGTCTGCTTTTTCGCTTTGAAATGCTTTTAACAACAGCTCTGTATAGTAAGCTGATCCGTGAAGATCTGATGCAATAAGAAATTTCATTGACTTTCCTCTTTTCTGATTTATGAAAACAGCACGGCAGGGCGGCGGAAGGAGCGCGTAACGCCGCGCTGAAAGCGGTAGGCGTTTCGGGCGCGAAAGTCGCCCTGTTGCAGCATGTTGTTTAAAAAACATTGTTTTCGTCCGGCTTTGTTCACCGTTATTGTATATCCTTGACTCCGAATAGCCGCTGAGCGTTTTCAAACACAGTTTGTGCTGCTTCCTCCACGGGAACACCCCAAATTTCCGCCATACGCGCCGTTACAAGCGCAACGTTAGCCGGCGTATTGCGTTCGCCGCGGTAAGGAACCGGTGTCATATATGGGCTGTCTGTTTCCGCAAGAATGCGGCTGCGCGGCGCATAACGAACGACCTCCGGTGCATATCGGGCATTTTTGAAGGTAAGAGAACCGGTAAAGGAAAGATCATAGCCTAAATCCAATAGGATTTTTGCCGTTTCCACACTGCCGCTGAAACAGTGCATCATGCCTTGCACCCGTCCGCGGAACTGTTTTAGAATAAAGAGCATATCCTCCAAAGCGTCCCGCTCATGCAGCGCCACGGGAAGCCTTAATTCCTCCGCAAGCAGAAGCTGCCGTTCCAGCGCTTCCAGCTGTATTTCTTTCGACGTGCCGTCATAATGATAATCCAGCCCGATTTCTCCGACCGCTACGCATTTTTCATCGGCAAGCAGCTTTCTAATCTCGCAAAGCGCTTGATCGTCCATCGTTTCCGTTTCGTGCGGATAAAAGCCCGCCGCGTAATATATATACGGATACTGCGCTGCATACTGCGCCGCCAAACGGGAAGTATGCAAATTCGTACCCGCCGCGATCATGCCGCGAATTCCCCTTGCAGGCAATGCGGCAAGCAATGCATCGCGATCCGGATCGAACATGGCGTCGTCCGGATGGCAATGCGCATCAAAAAAGAGTTTTTCCATATGTGCTTACTCCTGGAGTTCAAGCTTCATATCGCCTTTTTTGATCCATCCGATCCGCCTGAAAAGAACAGTGAAGCTCCATGCCAGCAGCAGCGGAAGGATAATTTGAATCAAAGCGATTTTTAACAGCACGATTCCGGGAGCCTCTCCGGCAGCGGTCATAACAATATAGGTATTGATATTGCCGACCAAACCGCTTGTTCCCATTCCGGCGCCGGCAGCGTTATTTGTCATAGCAAACAAGGTGGTGGCGAACGGCCCTAAAACGGCGCTCGTTAAAATGGAGGGCAGCCAAATCGCAGGTCGGCGCACAATATTGGGAACTTGCAGCATAGATGTTCCGATTCCCTGCGAAATAAACCCGCCGATCCCGTTCTCCGGAAACGAACCGATAGCAAAACCCAGCATATTGGCGCAGCAGCCCACCGTTGCAGCTCCGGCAGCTAAACCGTCAAGCCCCAACATGATGCACAGCGCCGCGCTGGAAATAGGCGCTGTCAGCGCCATACCCACGACAACAGAAACGATGATTCCCATCAAGATCGGCTGAATGGTAGTCGCCCAGTTGATAAAGCTTCCGATTGCCGTCATAAAAGAAGAAATGCCGGGGCCGACAAATTTTGCAACCACGCCGCCCACAATGATGGTAACAAACGGAACAACAATAATATCCACCTTGGTGCGGCCTGCAATCAAGCCCGCTACCTCGGCACCGGCTAATGCCGCCAAATAAGCGCCCACCGGCCCGCCGAATACATAGCCTGCCGCGCCGGTTGCCGCGCTGGAAAACACAACAAGCGGTTTGTGCTTAAGCCCTGAAGCAATTGCAACGCCGATTGCTGCGCCGATTACCGGAGATTTTGACGCCAAAATGGAATTATATCCGTTTACGGAAATGTCTGCGATCCTTAAAATATCGTCAAAAAATCCAAGTCCCGGAATTTTTGCCAGCTGTGAAATAATTAACCCAATAATGAGCGAAGAAAATAAACCGAGAGCCATTGCTCCAAGCGCATCTACAAACCACCGTTTGCAGAGCTGTTTCACCACGCCCCACGGCGACGAATCTTTTTTTCCTTTTGCCATAAAATGTTCCCCCTTTTGTATTTGCACCATAATAATTCACATTTTAAAAAAGGTCAAGGAAAACCGAGCGGTTTTCGGAAATATATCAGCTTCGGATTAATACCGCTCACTATAATCTTTTGCTTTGTGCAAAAGAAAAATGCATGTTTTTCTGCCGACGCGCATAACAATATACAAGGAAAAAACACAGGAGGAAGTATTCATGGAGCAAAAACAGCTGTTAATTATGCGCCAATACGGCATTGGCGTTGCAGAGGGAGCAGAAGCCTCCGGATATGCAAAATTTGAATGGGCTATGCGGGATTGCTGCGTTACCTTTGCCACAAAAGGATTACCCATTTTAAGCGGAAAATATATTTGCTCCGTTTTACAGGGTACACAAACTGTAATCTGCGGCGAGCTGCGCCTTTCCGGTTCAAACGGAATGGGGCGCTTCCGAATCAATCTTCCGAATCGACCGGCCGGCGTGCTGGCTGCCGCCGTGCTTTACACGGAAGACGATTTGGCTTACCCTGTTTTACTGGGGCATAAGGGCGGAGGCAGCGCATGGCAGGAGGAGACGATTTCAGGCTCCTGTAAGCTGCTGGGGATCCGCAGAGCCAATCTGTTCCGCGACAACGCGGCGCCCGCGGCGGCGGAGTCGCCAAAGGCGGAGGATTCGCCGCGGGAAGCCGCAAACGCTCAACCGACAGAGGTGCCTTTAAAAGAAACCTTGGAATTAGCTGAGCAAAGTACGAACGTAGAAGAGACAACCGCTTGCGAATGCTCTGAGGTGGAAACGCCGATAACGAATCCTGAAGAAACCTCGCAATCCAAACAAACACCGGCAACCTATTACGAACAAAATCATGAGCATTTTGAACGTCTGCTTCACGAAAATGAAGTTTTGCAGGATCTGAATGAATTAATTCCCGGTTCTTCGTGGGTTTTGGTGCATGATCCCATTCAACGGGACGGTCAATATGTTTTTGGAATTGTCCGCAATGAATCAGATCAGCCGATGTTTTTGTGCTACGGCATCGGCGGCACCGCTTCTCAGCGTCCTCCGCAAGAGCTTTCCGGGTATTGCCAATGGGTGCCGAAATCACTCAATGAACAGGAAGAAGGGTATTGGGTGATCTATCAAAGTGCAGAGGACGGAAAAACCTATCAGGGTGAATAAAATGCATAGTAAACAACAGTACAGCGAAGCATGATTAAATAAAGTGCACCAAACAAATTCATCCTTTTGTGCTTAAAAGGAAGGCGGCGCAAACAAAAGCGAAAATGCCTTTTTGTAATTTTTAATTGCGGCCACTATACTGCGGCCGCAAATAACTGCTATGAAGCGACCATTCCAAAATGCTTGCGTAAAGAGGGTTTGTTGATTCTTTACTCACTTTTAAACAACGACAGAATTCGATATGAAACTATGTGCTTGCTTAACCGTAAGAATCAGTTTCAAAATGTCGTACATATTCTATATATACGCAGATAAGCTGTTCACAAGATCCCTTTCGGAAGCCGTGAGCAGCTTTTTTTATGAAAACCTATAGATTTCAGTTTTTTTTAAATCCTTTAGGCGCTTTGGCTGAATTTTTGGTGCCGTACATATCAACATATACGGTTCACCGAAAGGCAAATGGCGTATAAAATGGAAATATTTTCTTTGTGCAGTGAGGATGAATTTTTCGTAAAATCTTTTATGGAAAAGGGATAGCGCGCAAGTGTTTTATTTAAGCTAAGTGTGCGTTGGCAGAGTGTTCGCTTTCTTTGTATTCAAAAAGCAGGCGAAAAGCTTTCCGTCTGCTTTTTGTAATGTTTTTGCCGTCTATGGCAGGTCGATATCGCAAATTCTGTAGCAGAAGTCCTGCGTGATATCGATTGCATAGGGCAAAGTATAATCGCTGTTAAAGGTCATATTGGCAATAATCAGCTTTCCTTCCTCGGTGGTTTTATAATCAATTTTTAAAATGCCGTCCTTCAGATAGTGAACGATGCTTCGAGGCAAACGGAAATACTTTTCATCTGCCGCAATCTTTGAGTCGTCCATGTGATGAAATTCTATCATATATTTTTTGTAAATCGACGCGACAGGGTCAACGGCTTCAACCTTTTCCATGGGGTCGCCGATGCGAAGCTCCGCAAAGTTGCTGTAGGGGAGCAGCTCTTTTACAACGATCGGAAAGCCTTCGATACTTTTATAGTTGATATGGCTGGGATTATACAGGAATGAGCGGTAGCCGGTATCCGTGTTGTAAACGAGATACTTGGTGTTTTCATCGCGGGTGCGCATTGCGTCGTTGCGAAAGTACTCTTGCAGCGTGCGGATGTTGTCGGGCAGGGAAGAGAAAATATAATAAACGGAGGCATCTACGCCAAGATTAAGATAGGGCAGACTTGCAAATAAAAGCTTGCTTTCTTCATAAACGGGAATGTTCTCCAGAGGCTTCATTTTATCAAGCGGAGCGGTTGTTTCCGACGCGCTCGGGGATACGGATGCTGATGCGGTCGCCGTTGCCGCGGCAGAGATGCTTGGCTGCGAGGCGGAAGCAGGGCGTGAAGAACACCCGCGCCCGCCAGCACAACGAGGAGCGCTGCGGAAATGATAACGGTGTTTTTTTCATAAATATTGTCTCCTTGCCAGTTATTATCCCGAATATCTTTTATTTGATAATAGATTGGGTCGCTTTTATTGCCCTGCTCAAAGTCAAGATCTTCATATGAAGCTATCGAATCTTCCGTAAGCGTGAGCGCAGTGGAATAAACCGAACAGAAGCAAATAAGGACGAATACAAAACAGCATACCGGAATGTTTTTTAAAGCTTTCCTTGCACATACTTTCCTTTCTATGTTTTATCAAGGCAAGAAGGATGTTTGATTCAGTGCATATGCATTGCTAACCTGTAAAAATATTCCTTGTATTTAATTTATTATAGTATACGGTCAATGCAAAAGTCAATATTGAATTGGAAAAATTCCAAAGCATGTATACAATTTGAAAATAAAAAAGGCCGCGCATACAGCGCGGTCTTTCGGTTTTCAAAAAGAAATTATTCGCTTTTTTCCGTAAATGAGGTCAGCTCAAAGCTGGTGGTTTCCTGTTTGATTGCAACGATCATATTATGATAGTCCTTGGCATAATACACATAGGTTGCAAAGTTTGTAAAGGGGGTGTTGGGTTTAATAATCACAACGTAGCAATCGAAGTCCTTTTTATCTGCGCTGTTTTCGCTGTCGTTGTTAATCGTATATTTCATTTCCTCTTTAACGGAAATATTCATGCTTTGCAACTGATCGCGGTTGGAAGAGGAAATGGTGAGATTGACGCTGTAGCCGACTTCGAGCGGCAGGGTGCTGATCATCCAAAGCAGCGAGTCGCTGTCGTAATACTGTGAAGAGGTGGGAATAGTGTAGTTCTTGGTTTTCGGTTCGCTGTCGTTTTCATTTTCAAATTGGGTTACGGCAAGCTTGATTTCCTGATTTTCCAAGGAATGTTCGGCGCTGATGTCCACATTCGCTTTCGGTGTTTTGGTATTTTTAAAGCTCATGGTGATCTTTTTGGGCATAAAGGCGCGGGAAATCGGGGTTTCATCCGAGGTTTTGCCGTTCGTTCCGTTCGTGTAAAGAATGCTGTTGGACT
>JAHAAN010000090.1 GCA_018376855.1 Clostridiales bacterium
GGGAGACAAGCGTAACGATGGCGGTTGTGCTGTCTGCCGCGTACCATGTGTGATGGTAGGAAAACGAAAAATCATATTCCGCAGACGCCCAGCTTTTCAGGCCGCTGTCAGGGCGAAGCGTGGCTTTGACGGGATGCGAAGCAAGTTCAACGGTGTTTGTGCAGGCGGTGCACAGCAGCGCCGCGCAGAGCGCAAAGGCAAGAAAAAAGCGTTTCATAAACAATTATCCAATCCTTTCTGAGCTTGGGAGCATGTTCGGAATTTAGGTTTTCGCGGAATAAAAAGCCGTTAGGCTGTTTTTCAGCCGGCTGAATTGTAAAAATTATATAATATTTTGTGAATTTTTTCAATTATGCTTTACAACCTTTTATAAATCGTTCATAATATAAAAAAATGCGCCGGAGAAACAGTGTGAAAATAAGGCGCTGCGCAAAGGGGCTGTTTCAGCATGGAAGCAGCTTTGCCCCGCAGGCTGAGGCCGTTGCAAATTCAATAAGGTATGGTGAATCATGATGAGCTATAAGCAGGAATTTATCGAATTTATGGTGCGCTCGGGTGTGCTGACATTCGGGGATTTTACCACAAAAAGCGGAAGAAAGACCCCGTATTTTATTAACACCGGAAACTATAAAACCGGAGCGCAGGCCGCTCAGCTGGGCGAATTTTATGCGCGGTGCATTTTGGAGAATCAGGTTCGGTGCGATGTTCTGTACGGGCCGGCATATAAGGGGATCCCGCTTGCGGTATCGGCGGCGATCGCGCTGTACGGCAATCACGGTGTGAATGTGAACTATTGCTTTAACCGCAAGGAAGCAAAGGATCACGGCGAGGGCGGATCGCTCGTGGGCTATAAGCCGCAGGAAGGGCAGGAGATTTTGATTGTGGAGGATGTGATCACGGCGGGAACGTCCGTGCGCGAATCGCTGCCGCTGCTGGCGTCCGTTGCAAAGGTAAACGTTCACGGCCTGATTATCTCCGTGGATCGCATGGAGCGCGGAAAGAGCGAGCTCAGCGCGCTTCAGGAGGTGAAAAAGGAGTTCGGAATCCAAACCTATGCGATCGTAACCGTTCGGGACATTATGCAAGCGCTGCATAATAAGCCTGTGGACGGAAAAATATACATTGACGATGAAACCTACGCGCGGATGCGCGCGTATCTAAAGGAGTACGGAATCGAGGAGGCGCAGGCGAATGTTTAAACGCATATACGGCTGGGATTCGCTTTCAACGCTGCTTGTGCTCGTCAGTGTTCCTTTTTTGCTCAGCGCATATACGGTGTGCTTGAGCATTGTTATTTGGCTGTATGTACTGTTCAGGACATTTTCGCGGAATATGGAGGCGCGGGCGCGGGAGAAGCGGAGTTTTGAGGCGTGGGTGCTGCGGATCGCTTCTAAAAGCGGCGCGCAGGAAAAAGCTGCGAAGCGGCAGGAGGCGCGCCGTAAGCGCGAGGCGGAAAAGGATGCGCAGCGTAAGCGCAGGGAGGAAGCAAAGAACTACCGTTATTTTTCCTGCCCCAAATGCCATGCAAGACTGCGTGTTCCGCGCGGCAAAGGAAAGATTCGCCTGACATGCACACAATGCGGGGAGAAATTTATCAAAAATACTTAATGCTGAACGCGCTGATTTTGTAAAGCGCAGCGAGTAGAGGAATACATGGGGAATTCGGCACAGAAGCGGACAGCTGCGGTACTGATTGTGATCGCGGGCTGCCTTTGGGGGACGATGGGGCTTTTTGTGCGCTATTTAAGCGTTCAGGGGCTTGACAGTATGCAGATCTGCACGGTACGGAGCATTCTTACGGCAGTGCTGCTGACAGCGGCGTTGGGCATCTTTAAGCCGGCGCTTCTGAAGGTGCGCCTGCGGGATCTGTGGTGCTTTGCGGGAACGGGAATTGCAAGCGTGCTTTTTTTCAATTATTGCTATTTTAAATGCATGAGCGTTACATCGCTTTCGGTAGCGGCGGTGCTGCTGTATACGGCGCCGTTTTTTGTGATCGTCTTTTCTTACTTTTTGTTTAAGGAAAAGATCAGCCAGAGAAAGACGGCGGCGCTTGTTTTGGCGTTTTTGGGATGCGTGCTGGTAAGCGGCGTGTTTTCGCAGGGCGAGGCAGTGCCGGTGAGTGGGCTGCTGCTGGGGCTTTGTGCCGGCGTGGGCTATGCGCTATACAGCGTTTTCAGCCGTTATGCGCTGCAAAGGGGCTATCACAGCCTGACGGTAACGGCGTATACGTTTCTTTTTGCGGCAGCGGGCGGCGCTTTGATTACGGATTTTACTCCCATTGTGCAGGCTGTGGGGGACGCTCCGGTTCCGACCTTGGGCTTTTATATTCTCTTTGCGGCGGTTTCGACGCTGCTTCCGTATATTTGCTATACGAAAGGGCTTGGCGCGATCGAAAACGGAACGGCTTCGGTGCTTGCTTCGGTGGAGCCTGTTATTGCCACCATGATCGGCATCTTTGTTTTTCATGAGGCGCTCACGCTTTCTAATGCGGCGGGAATGGCGCTTGTGCTGGCGGGAATGGTGATTCTTAACCCTGTGCGGCGGGGAAAGCGGAAAGCACAGGAGTAAGCGGGTTCGTTAAAAAAGGCAGCTTCTTTTCGGAAGCTGCCTTTGTGTTTAAAAGGAATTATTCGTCCGCCGCAAAGCCGAGACTGATTAGCAGGGCGCGGTTGATTTTCTTCATATCGGGCGCGGACAGCTCGCCGATCCGCTCGCGAAGCCGCTTTTTATCGATCGTTCTGATCTGTTCTAACAGAACCACGGAATCCTTTACCAAACCGTGTCCTTCGGCGCGAAGCGGGATATGCGTAGGCATTTTGGCTTTATCCAGCTTTGAAGTGATCGCCGCTGCAATAATCGTGGGGCTGTGGCGATTTCCTATGTCGTTCTGCACAACCAGTACGGGACGGATCCCGCCCTGCTCTGAGCCGATTACGGGGCTTAGATCGGCATAGTATATTTCTCCTCGTTTAACCATTTTTTTCACTCTCCGTTGTGCTTTTCATTGCATGTCGGAGCAGTTCGCCCGCAACAGAGAAGCTTCGGTGCAGATCATGGCGTCTGCGTGAACTGCTCCGTACTCTATGTTATGCGCGAGCGGCGCATCATGCGATGCGGAAACGCTCCTTATGTTCTGAAGCTATTATGCCCGCTGGGACAGTGTTCCATACAGCGAGCTGCTGGTGAAAACACAGAGCTTTTGGCGAAAAAACGAGGCGCTTTCCATTTGCCGTTTATGAGAAACGAGATTCTTATTGGAGGCGGCAGTCTCGGCGGAGAAAAACTTCTTCAAAAGCGCAGGGGAGCTGATCGGCTGTCATGGCGCGGGCAGAGTGCTTTTCGGCGCAGATCTGCCCGGCAGCGCTGTGAAGGAGCACGCCGGCGCAGGCGGCGTTTATTGCGGAGGCTCCGCTGCACAAAAAGCCGGTAATGCAGCCGGCGAGAACATCGCCGCTGCCGGCCTTGGCCAGCCCGCTGTTAGGCGCTGAAACAACAAATGTTTCAGCGCCGTCTGTGATGACCGTGAAATCGTTTTTTAATGCGATTACGGCGTTTGTGCGCGCTGCAAGCTCATGAGCGGCTTCTACGCTTTTTTTGCGGATTGTGGCGGTCGAGAGACCAAGTAGCTTTGCGGCCTCTCCTGCATGCGGTGTCAGGATCAGCGGCGCGTGCGCGCAAAGAGCCTCCGGCGATTCGGCGGTGTAGAGAGCATCTGCGTCAAGAACGAGCGGAAGCCCGAGCGACAGCAGCTCGCGCGCGGTTCGCCGCGTGCGTTCGCTGCGACCTGCCCCCATGCCGAAGGCAAGGCAGGAAAGGCCGCTTGTTTCGTGAGCGGGGCGCGCCATTACGGGCCACGGACGGCAGCGGTAAAAGGCTTCGTTTTCTTCGTTTACCATCAGGCAGACGCGGCCCGCGCCGCTTTTCAGTGCGCTCAGCGCGCTGAGCATTGCCGCTCCCTCCATGCCCCGCGTCCCTCCGAAAATGCCTGCAAAGCCGAAAGCGCCTTTGTGTTCGTTTTCGCTGCGCGCAGGCAGAAGAGCGGTGAGATCCGATTCATGCAGCAGGAAGGGAGTACCGGGCGGCAAAGGAAAATGAAGGCCGATATCGCAGACGGTCAGCCTGCCCGAATATACGGGCCCCTGCCCTATGCAGTGGCCGAGCTTCGGCGTGGAAAAGGTGATCGTGTGATCTGCGCGCACCGCGGCTTCGGCTGCGCCGTCGGAGGCGTTTAAGCCGGAGGGAACATCAATGGAAATAATTTGCGCTTTTTCCTTCAGCGCGTTGATTTCGGCAATGGCGCTGCGCGCGGAGGGGGATAACGGCATGTGAAACCCGATCCCGAGCAAAGCGTCCACTACGATGCGCATATCCTCGCATGGCTCAAAAAGCGCAGAACACATTCCGGCAAAGTATCGGGCGTCTTCTGTGCGCGGCTCGCCGCACGGGGCAAGGACGGAAACCCGAACGCCCCTAAGAGCCAATTCGGCAGCGCAGGCATAACCGTCCCCGCCGTTGTTTCCCGTTCCGCAGACAACGAGGACAGGCTCCTGCTTTAAGGACTGCACAAGATCGGCGGCGGCGATTCCTGCGCGATGCATGGCTTCCCGCGCGGAGACGGAGCAGGATGAAAAGCTTGCGCGTTCAAGCTCTGCGGTTTGGGCGGCAGTCAACAGAGGCTCCATAAAATCTCTTCCTTCCATTATTTAATATTGATATCGGTTTTTATTATTGATTTAATATTCGTCCTCCGATAGGTCTTCGGTGCAGGCGTTCACGGCCAAACGGATGATATCCCACGAAAAACCGCGGCGTGCAAGAAGCTGCGAAAGCTTTGCACGTTTTTCACGCTCTGGCAAGGAAGCATAGCGGTACAGGTTCTTTTGCGCCAGCGCGGCGGCAGCGGAAAGCTCCTCCTCCTCGGAAAGCTCCTCCAGCGCTTCTTCGGCGTCTTCGCGAGAAACCCCTTTTTGCCGAAGCTTCTGTGCCAGCGCAAGGCGGCCGTAAGCATTGCTTCGCTTTATGAGCGAGGCGGCAAGCTCGCGGTCATTTAGATATCCCTGCGCGCGCAGAGAGGCAACGGTTTTGGCAACGGTATCGTCGTCAAAGCCCTTGCGTTCCAAGGCGGCGGTGATTTGGGCTTCGCTTTTGGCGCTGGCGGCGAGAAGCGAATAAGCGGCCTCGCGCGCGCAGAAAAAAGCGTCCTCTTGGGCAAGGGTAAGCTGAAGCTGGTTGTTCCATTCCATGCCGACATGCAGGCCGTATTGTGCTGCCGTGTGTTCCGTTATGCCTAAAACAAATTGGCCGTCGGCATAAATATTGCAGCGGTTCTTTTGTTTTTTTTGCGGCGAGATCTCTGTGATCTTCATAAAACAAGTCATTCCTTTTATTGTATTCTGATTCTATTATAATATAATGCGCGGCATTTTTAAAGCCGTTTTTTTGTTTTCTGCAAAGAAAAGCCGTGATGTGCGGGCGGCAAAATTCAGAAATTTACAGATTGTTCATCAGATCGTATTGACGGATAGGATAAAAAATTGTAAAATAAATTTTATCTTGCATAGATTCACGGATACGGGAGTGACAGGATTGAAAAAATGTATGGTTTTTCTGCTGACGGCTGGGTTGATTTTAAGCGGCGTCGGGTGCGGGCGGACTGAATCGGGTGCGACAGCCACCAAGGAGCCGCAAAAAACGGCGGTCGTTCCGGCAGGCTCGTTTGCAGCAGGCTTGAGCAACACGGTGATCGAGCTGATGGACGGTACAGAATTTAAACAGGAGGAATCGGTTATGCTGCATCCTATTGCAAAGCTTGTGCTGAATGACGATCAGGAGATCTTACTTGAGCTATACCCTGAAAAAGCGCCGCAGACGGTGGCGAATTTTATCTATCTGGCCAATCAGGGGTTTTATGACGGGTTGATCTTCCACCGGATCATTGACGGGTTTATGGTTCAAGGCGGAGATCCGGAGGGAACGGGCAGAGGCGGCCCGGGCTATTGTATTGAGGGCGAATTTGCCTTGAATAATCACCCGGAAAACGACATCACGCATGCGGTAGGGGTGGTCTCTATGGCGCGCAGAAGCTATCCTTATAACAGCGCCGGCTCGCAGTTCTTTATTTGCGTGGCGGATTGTTCCGGGTTGGACGGGCAGTATGCTGCTTTCGGCAAGGTGATTCAGGGCTTGGACAGCGTGCTGGCGTTGGGCAAGGTGCCTACCGGCGCGGGAGATAAGCCGATTGAAGATCAGATCATCAAAAGCGTTACGGTGGATACGCGCGGAGAAAGCTATGAGCCTCCCGTTAAGCTGGCGGACGGCTGAGAAAATTTCCAATGCTGTGCGGTGCATAAAAATGCACCGTTTTTTTATTTTTATGCAGGAATTTGCGCTGAAATACTGTTTTTTCTTGACAATTCTCGATTGTACTATTATACTTTGTATAAGGTATAATGCCGGAATTTTATAAAGGGGTAATGAGGTATGAAAAAGTTTTCTTTGGTATTGGCAGTGCTGATGATTTTCAGCGTGTTTGCCGGATGCAGCAGCTCTAAATATGCTGTAGGTGTGCAGAGCGGTACAACGGGGCAGTATTATATTGACGGCGATGAGGACTGGGGCTATGAAGGCTTCGCGAATCTGGAATTAGTCAAGTACAACAATGCAGGTCTTGCAACGCAGGATATGCTTAACGGTAAAGTCAATGCCGTGGTCGTGGATGAAGGCCCTGCGAAGGCGATCGCAAAGGCAATGAACGGCAAGGTAAAGGTTATTGACATCAAGCTGACGGATGAAGAGTATGCCTTCGGTGTGGATAAAGCTAACCCTGTTTTGGAGCAGAAGGTGAATGAATTTATCGCAAAGGCTACCGAGGACGGCACGATCGAAGCCATTATGGATAAATATTTCAAGGGCGACATTAACAGTGTGGAGGGCATTGAAAGCGCGAAGCTGGATACGAGCCGCCCTGAGGAACAGCTGGTAGTGGCTACCAACGCGGCGTTCTCTCCGTTTGAGTTTACGGTGGGCGATAAATACGCCGGTGTGGATATCGAGATCGCGGCAGCTTTGGCCGAGTATTTGGGTATGGAGCTGGTCATCATGAATATGGATTTTGAAGCGGTTGTAACCAGCGTGGGCAAAAACGGCGTGGATATTGCAATGGCCGGGCTGACGGTGAATGAGAAACGCAAGGAATCGGTCAATTTCTCCACATCTTATTATAACGCTTCCCAAATGGTCATTGTAAAGGCGGACGACAAAACGTTTGACGACTGCAAGACGGCAGAGGACGTTGAGGCAATTCTGAAGGCAAAATAAGAATCGCGCGGCTCAGGCCGCGGCTTGGAGCGTAGGCGGATATGAATGATTGGGGTAACATGTGGTCGAACTTCTGCAGGCAGTTTATCGATAAGGGCGGCTACATAAAGGTATTGGACGGCTTGGCGGCCACGGCGGAGATCGCGGTGTTCGGTTTGCTGATCGGCATTGTGATCGGCACGCTGTTGGCGATTGCCAAGGTCGTTCCGAAGTATAAGATTTTGCCGCGCGTTCTTTCGGCGTTTGCGGATGTTTATATCGGCTTTTTTCGCGGCACGCCGATGGTGGTGCAGCTGCTGATAGGGTATTATGTTTTGTTCCCGCTGATGAATATTTCCATGAACCCGATTTTTGTTGCAATCCTCATTTTTGGATTGAACAGCGGCGCTTACGTTTCCGAAATCATGCGCTCCGGCATCAATTCCGTGGATAAAGGCCAATTAGAGG
>JAHAAN010000091.1 GCA_018376855.1 Clostridiales bacterium
CCTTCTAATGTCATGCGGACAGCCACGCTCGAGTTGTTCCCCGTGTTTACAGTAACAGATTCATCCGGCTCCGTTAAAACATCAAAGCGGACGTCGCCGAAATCAAAGGTCATGCCGGGATGAACCACCTCTGCAAACGGCGCGATCAGCGCTCGAACAGCGTCAAAATTATGGCTTGCAAAAGCAAACTGCGGCTCATACCGTTCCTGATATGCGGCGGAAGGAAAGTTATACCAAAGCCGGTCTATTTTCACCTGACTGCTGTAATGCAGCACCGTTTCAAGCAATACTTCAATATGGTCATGATGCGGATGCGTTAAAAACCAACCGTCAATGTGCAGCGTTTCTCCGTCCGCACAGCCTGAAACACGCCGCGCAAGCGTTAAAAAATCCGCCGCCGCCTCTTTACAGCCGCCGTCGATGCAAAACAGCTTCCCGCCTGCCGTGCGGATCAAATACCCCATCAGCAAATCGCCTGTCGCCAAAGACATCTGATAAAGCGCCGCTCCCTGCGCGCATACATCGCAATACGGCTTTGCAATGACCCGAGCTTTTCGTTCCATTTTTCAAGTCTCCCCCTCCGTTATCTTTTCCTTTTTATAATTTTGCGGCAGCCCAAAATCCACAATACAATCAGAAATACGGCAATTCCCCCGCAAACGATTGCCCCCGCAATGCCGGTAGCCTGATAGGATGAAAAACACCCCAAAACGCTGATTGAAATCGGAACCAAGCACAGGGTGGAAAACAGCGTCAACCGCAGCCACACAGGCAGCTTTGAAGTTTCCGCAGCTTCCGCAACGCCTTCAAAAAACAGCTCGCATAAAAATTCAAGCATAGACTCATTCTCCCGTTTCCGTTGGCCGGAGATCCACGATTCCCTGATATTCGTCCACCGAATAAAGCGTTAAAAGTGAATGATATTTAGCCACCAATTTGCGTTCCGGCTGCTTCGTTGCCACCAGCACGGCAATGCCCGCAATGAGCACATTAAATTCCTTCATTAAATCGCATAAGCCCTTTACGGATCCGCCGGCACGCATAAAATCGTCCACGATCAACGCGCTCTGCCCGCTGTGCACCGCCCGCCGCGGAAGCGACATTGTCTGCATGTTCTTCCCGAAGCCGGTGATATAATTGATGGTTACTAACGAGCCTTCGTTGATGCGGTTTTCCCTGCGGGCGATCACAAGGGGCACTCCCAATGCGCGCGCTGTCAGCAGCGCAACGGGGATTCCCTTTGTTTCGATCGTAAGCACAAAGTCGATTTCCTTGCGCAAAAACGGCGCGGCAATACATTCCGCGATCTGTTCTGCCTGTTCGGGATCGGAAAGCACATCCGCCATATAAATATATCCGCCGGAAAGCGCACGGCGGGAATCGCTGAGCGCTGCCGCCAGCTGCTCGATATAAGCCCTGCGCCTGCTCTCAGGCACCAAGGGAAGATACCGAACGCCGCCGGCTGCTCCCGGAAGCGTTTCGATCACACCCATCCGGCGCCTCTCAAAAATCTCCTTAAGCATGGAAATGTCCTCGCTTAAGCTCGATTTGGTGGTTCCCAGCAGCTTGCAGAAATAGGAAAGCGTAAACAGCCGCCCCGGATTGCTGCACAAAATTTTTGTGATGACAGTTACTCGCTCATTGCGCTTGAATTTTTCCATGGCTTCACCCCCTGCCCGTATTGCGCCAAGCTTAAAGAATTATTATTATTGTACAAAATATCAACGCAAAAGTCAATACAACAAAAGAGCGGCTCCGAAGAACCGTTCTTTCCGCAGGACAGCGGGGGCACGCCTGCGTGAAACGCAGGAAAGCCCCCGAAGGGGGCTTTGGCGCCGCTTTGTGGCGCCCGTGCCCCCCCGCTGCCGCTAAACCGCTTTAGCCCTCTTTCACAAGCCTATACTCATAAACCGCCTGCGGATCCCCCGAATGCTCCACGTTATAAGTATACTCATAAGCGCTTGCCGTATCGTCAAACCAAGTCTGCCAATAGTCGTTGCCGTGCACAGACTGATCCACCTGCACCCATGCGCCGTCCTTCTTTTGCTCAAGCCTGTATCCGTGATAGCTCGGAACGCCCGCAAACGTCAACGGCACATAACCGATTCCCCCGCGCACGGAAACCTGCGCCAAAACCTCCTTCGCTTCCGCATCGCACTGCACCTTGACCGGCGTGCTGCGCAGCAGCGTGCCTACCGAGACCTCCGCCTGATATTTCCCGCCCATCGCATAGCGGTGGGCGATCTTCCAAGTGTCAAACTCCTCGGCAGGAATCGCGTTCATCACATCGCTTGAACCGTAATATTCGCTTTTCGCACGCGCTAAGTTAATAAATTCCACAACCAATTCCACCGTGCTTCCAGCTTTAATCACGTCTCCCACCGCAGAAGGCGCTGTCAGCTCCACCAGCATGGATGCCATCGCGTTTGCCTCCTGCGTTGATCTGAGATTAAACGCAGGCTGCGTATACGCCGTTCCGTTCAGCTCCGCCTCAAAGGAAATCACATTCAGCATTCTGTCGCATGCCACCCCGCTCATCTCATTATCCATTGCGCCGGTGAAAATCATCCATGCGCCCGTTCCGGGAAAGTCAATGCGCTGCGGCACATTGCGTTCCCCTAAATACTGAACCGGCGCGCCGTTCACCGTTTCAAATGTTCC
The DNA here is from genome assembly GCA_018376855.1 of Clostridiales bacterium. Classification (GTDB taxonomy): domain Bacteria; phylum Bacillota; class Clostridia; order Christensenellales; family QALW01; genus JAHAAN01. The sequence goes on from JAHAAN010000091.1 coordinate 2,662, forward strand.
GCTGTACTGTTTTCCATCAATCTCAAAGCCGATCGGCCCGTCGTCATTTCCAAGCGTTAAATACTGCGCCCAGCCGGAATTATATTTATCCGCTCCAAACTGGTAAAACGCCAGCCGAGAAAAAGACGTGTCCTTCAAAAAAGTATATTTCATTGTGTGATAAGCGCGTGAAGCGTCATTCGTTCGCCCCATATTCACCGTGATGTCGATTTGAATCGCTTTATCCTTGGTCAAGGCGGTATAATTCACTTCCGTTAAATTCGGCGCCTGATTTTTGAAATTGGTTTTCACCAAAACAAGCGGCTGCCGCTGACCGGCCGCGTCGTAATACACCATCATATCACTGCCGCCCCAGCCGGCGTTCCAATCATACTTCTGCCCACTTCGCCCATACACGCACAGGGCGTTGATATCATCAATAAACGATAAACCGTGAGCACTCTCCGGATCATAACAGAACTGTTCTCCGAACGCTCCGATGGCACTGGTCTCCCACTGCTGATAATTGCCGCCCCAGCCGGCCAAGCACAGCTGGCCGTGGCTTGCGGCGTACACGCTTCCCCACTGCGCATAAGCCAATGTAATTTCATAACTCACACTTGAATGCGCCGGAATCTCAATCTGTGTGTAGGCATGCATCCAAATGCCGGACAGATAACTCGCCGGGTCGTTCTTCTCCGCCTCTTGGGACATCTGATGCCAATTCCGGCTGAGCTGAACCGGAATGCCGATCGGCTCTCCCGTCTGCGCATCGCGAATCATCGGAGAAACGCCTTCTACCGCAAAATTTTTGCTTTTATTCAACCGCACCGGCAGCTTTACCGCATGATCCGTTGGGTTTTCAAACGTTACCAAGAGGCGGTCGTATGCATTAAGCGTCTCTTCACTGCGCCCAAACCCGGCTGTACGGTATGCATTCATGCGATTCATATCTATATCGACACAAGCAGTGCTTTTGTCATAAGTCGCCTCTTGCTCTCGCCCCTCTTTAGGCGAGAGCTGCACCGCGCTTACCTTCACCTGCTCGCGCCCCTCGCAGATCTCCGCATCAGCCAGCGACGCATAAACGGACGGCACCAAAATCGCCGAAAAGCCGGTAAAAGTACCGCCCTTCAGCTTCAGCTTACAGCTGAGCGTAATAATTCCCTCATCGTAAACCAGCGATGCGTTCTCCTGTTCAGGCAGATACACCGTAAAACCTTTATAGTTGTTGTCGCACACGGTAACGGCGCGTCCGTCCTCGCGCACAGCATAAAACGGATAGCTTTCCCCAACATGAAAGGAAAAGCTGAGCTTATATTCCGCATCCTTTTTGCCGTACGCGGAAAAATTCACAGAAACACTGTTGGACAGCGCCCCAATCTCCACACGCCCCCTAACATCGGGAAGCTTATTAAAAGTCAGATACATGATATCCATGCGCTGCATATAGCGTCCGGATTCAATAATGCGCGAATTATAACCGTTGCCGCCCACGCCCGCAATATGCGAAAAATAATGGGAGTTCTCGCCGTCGGAAATGCTGTAATCCATCTGGATCGCAGGCGCGCTGTCCGGAATCTCATTGTTATAGGCATGCATCATTTCGTTATAGGTCGGCGCATCGGCCAAAGCGCCCAAGCGCGTAATCCCGCCCCTGCCGGTATCCACCGCCATCGCATAATAGCCGGTCTGAAAATTCACAACATTGCTTCCGCCCTTTTTAAAGCCGTCCCGCCACCACATGGAGGTATAATCGCGATAATGCAGCCGCTGCACATAGCTGTCTCCTGCGCCGGACAGCTCCGCAAGCGGATAATCATTTGAAAGCTGCGCGGGCGTTCCCGTCGGCCCTTCGATCTGCGGATATCCCGTCGGCTCCGCCGTGCTTCCGGATACCCCCGGCGTGGCTTCCTCCTGCGGGGTGCAAGCTCCCAGCAGGAAAAGCATCATAACCACTAAAATAATCCCCCAAAAACGTTTCATATCATCCCTCATTTCTGATCACTTCTCGTTATTTTATCATAACTGATTACTTTATAAAAGGAAAGAGACAATTATAACTTTATCATGCCTGATTTTAACTTTTGCATCTTGACTTTTAGAATGAAAAATGGCATACTGATTGCAAGAAATATCACTGTGCTCAATCCACAGAAAGGACATTGCCATGAAAAGATTTATTGCCGCTCTTATCCTGACAGCGCTTTGCTTTGCCGTCGGCTGCAGCAATCCGGCAATTACTGCAACGACTGTTCCTTCAGAAAATACATCCCATAGCGCAACGGCAGCAGCCGACCCCACAACGGCGCCGCCCTCGGCCTCCGCAGAGCAGTTCGGCACAGCCGCTCCAAGCCCTTCGCAGACGCTTGAAAGCACCGCCTTGCCTTCTGCCGAAATCACGCTTCCACCTGAGCTTACTCAAACTCCCTCATTATCCCCGACAACCGCTCCAACCACCGCCCCGACGGTAACCCCTACGCCTGTTCCAGACGCCGACACAAGCACGATCTACGGCACGGGCGTAACTTCCAACATGCTTGTGGGAATAGACCAATTCGGGCGCACGTTTGACATCATCAATGGCGAGAAAAACAAAGAGGTCGGCATGTTCTTCTGGCTTTGGATGGGGCTTCACTATCATACCAACGAACATACCGGCGTTTATGACGCCACAAAAATTCTTGAAAAATACGGGCAGGACGTTCTTTTCAAGCAATCGAGCGACGTTAGTCCCACAGGGCAGTTTCACTGGTGGGGCGAGCCGCTTTGGGGCTACTACCGCATCGACGACGAATGGGTCATCCGCAAGCAGATGGAGCTGCTCACGCTGGCCGGCGTAGACTTTTTGGTGTTTGACACCACCAACGCATGGACCTACACCTCCTACGCGCAGAATATCATGCGCGTAATCAACGAAATGATGAATGCCGGCTGGGATGCGCCAAAGGTCGCCTTCTACACCCACAGCCGTTCAATGGATACCGTCCGCAGCATCTATAACGACATTTACAGCCGAAATATCTATCCCAACACATGGTATAAAGTAAACGGCAAGCCCTTTATCGTCGCTTATACCGACCCGGCGGACGATATACGCGAGGCTCAAAGCCGCGGCGAAACCTCCTACAGCCCCGCCCCCTACAGCAGCACCATCGCAAGCTTCTTCCACTTTGCAAAGCCGCAGTGGCCGAGTGATCCTTATTATGAAGACGGCTTTGCATGGATCGAATGGTCATACCCGCAGCCCATGCACGGAAACATGATGAACGTTTCCGTCGCCTCCCACCCGCAGGTTCCGATGAGCTTTTCCATTACGCGCGGCTATAAAAACTGGGGGCGTGGCTACAATGTATCCACACAGAAAAACGTGTCGGAAGACGCGGATCGGGGAACCTTCTTTCAATCCCAATGGGATACGGTGCATAAAACCGACCCGGACGTCGTCTTTGTGGACGGCTGGAACGAATGGATCGCACTGAAATCCCTGTGGGACGGCGAATATATGCTCTGCGACGCAGCCTCCAAGGAATTTTCGCGCGACATCGAAATGATGAAAGGCGGCTATAACGACGCCTTCTACATTCAGCTGATCCAAAACATCCGAAAATACAAGGGCAACTCGGCAAGTAATGCGCCCGCCTTCCAAAAAACCATCGACATCAACGCCTCAAGCCAGCAGTGGAATGATGTTTTCTCCGCCTACATCACGCCTATGAGCAAAAGCATTGCCCGCAGCAGCACTGATCCTTCTATGACCATTCAATATAAAGAAGCGGCCGCACGCAATAACCTTCAAAAAATCAAGGTCGCTCACGACAGCAGCTACTTCTACTTCTATATTGAATGCCAAAGCAATATAACCGCTTATAAAAACGGCGAGAACTGGATGAACCTGCTGATCGGAACGGGAAACGTTTCCCAAAAAGGCTGGGAGGGCTATGAATACGCCGTCAACCGCAGCGGCGTTACAGGCAGTTCCTCCGACATTCTCCGTCTGGACGAAAACGGCCGCGGAACCAAATGCGGCACCGCACAGTACAGCATCAGCGGAAAGATCATGCAGGTGCGTATTCCCCGCAGCGCGTTAGGCTTAAGCGCAAATGAAAACACGCTGTATTTCAAAGTCGCCGATAACGTTACCTCCGTTTACGATATCATGGATTACTACGTTTCCGGCAAAAGCATGCCGATGGGGCGTCTCAGCTACCGCTACGGTTAATGATGATATATGCGGCGTATTCCACGTTCTGCAAGCATATTCTCTCCCGCCGCGCTGAATGACCCCTCGTCATAGCGCAAAGAACAAATTTTCTATATACGTTTTTTGCTGCTACGGAAAATACAGGAGTTAAAAAATCGTTTTGAACCGCATCTTTTGCATACCAAGGCAGCAGCCGTTTTCATTATCCGCACGCTTTACCTCAAAAAAAATAAATATAACAAACAACACTCACTCCTTTCTGTAAATGCCCCGCAGCACATATTGCTGCGGGGCATTTATATCATTCAGCACAAACCAACAACAGCGCCGGCCGCTTAAAAACCCCGGCGCATCACGCTCAGCTGCACAGGAAAGCCCGTCCACAGGCACCGCCTGCGCGGCCGCTATCAAATGCAGATTGAATTTCTTCCGGCTTCGTGCTATACTTTATCAAAAACAATAAATTATCGTTTACGGAGGTAGCTATTTTGAATATCAGGCAAGAACAGCCGGTAGATTATGATGCAGTAGATCACGTCATAAAAAAAGCATTTGCGAACGCTGAGCATACTGATGGCAACGAGCAGAATTTAGTTGCTGCGTTGAGGAAAAGCAAATCTTTCATTCCGGAGTTATCTCTCGTTGCCGTTGAAAGCCGCAAAATCGTAGGGCATATTCTTTTCACAAAAGCAGTTGTTAACGACGCAGAAGTTCTTGCGCTTGCACCGCTTTCTGTATTGCCGGAATATCAAAACAGAGGGATCGGACTATCCTTAATAAAACAAGGACATGCGGCGGCACAA
>JAHAAN010000092.1 GCA_018376855.1 Clostridiales bacterium
TGCTGGGTAAGAGCGGAGATTGGTATCAGCTGAAAACGCCGCAAGGGAAGATCGGCTATATCCGCGGGGACTATCTGAAAGTGGAAAGCGTAACGGTAAAGACCGCCACGGTTTACAATGCAGGAACAGGGCTTAATTTCCGTACCGGTGCAGGAACAGACTATCGTTCGATCGGAAAGCTGCCCAATGGGACGGTCGTAACGGTGCTTGAAGAAAACGGAAAATGGTTTAAGGTTCGCATTGAAGATGGTACGGTAGGCTATGCGTATGCAAGCTATCTGCGGTTAAATTTATGAGCAATGGGTTAATATTACGGCCGGAAATAAAAATGTAATAGAATTGTAATAGATTGAGAAAACAGGAGCATTTGCCCGCAATTCGATCATATAGCGAGCTAATGCTCCTGTATCAGGTTTGAAGTGACAGAACGGTTTTGGTAAGATATACTTAAGAAAAACTCTAATTAAGGAGAAATTCCGATGAAATGTCAGAAAAAGATCGCAGCGGGGTTAGCTGCTTTGCTTGTGATTACACTGCTGCTGCCGCTTACGGCTTTAGCCGCTTCTGTTGGCAGAGGGGATAAAGGGCTGACGGTAGAAGCGATACAGGTCATTCTTAAGCAAGAGGGTTATCTGAGCGGAAGCTGCGACGGAAGTTTCGGCAGTACGACAGAAGCTGCCTTGAAAAAATATCAGAAGGCAAAGGGTCTTACGCAGGACGGAAAAGCGGGTACAAAGACTCTGACGGCAATGGGGCTTTTGTCAAATGCGTCGTCTATCGGAAAGGCAACGGTCAGTGAATCCTCCGCTAATCTTCGCAGAGGCGCGTCCACTTCCCATCAGGTTTTATGCAATTTAAAACGCGGTGAAAAGCTTACGGTTTTGGCCGTCAGCGGAAGCTGGTATAAGGTTCGTACATCATTTAACATCGAGGGGTATGTATATAAAAGCTACTGTAAGGCAGAAGGCGTTATTTCATCCGGCAGCAGCTCGGCGGAGCCTTCGGTAAATGCGGCTGATACGGCGACGGTGGTAAATGTAAATGTGGCTGTTAATATGCGTAAAAGCCCGAGCACGGATTCTGCCCGCATGGGTACTGTGGCAAAGGGAGCGAAGGTGTGGGTTCTTTCTGCTTCAGGGGATTGGTATAAGGTGCGCACCGATAACGGCATAGAGGGCTATATCAGTAAAAAATATCTTAAGCTTTCCGGAAGCACGTTGCAGGGTACGGGTGAAACGGCTACGGTGGTAAATGTAAATGTCGCGGTTAATATGCGCCAAAGCGCTACTACATCCTCCGCAGTAGTCGCACAGCTGAAAAAAGGCACGGTCGTTAATATTGTAAGCAGTACGGGCAGCTGGTATCAGGTCAATACGCTGGACGGAAAAACCGGCTATGTCAGCAAAAGCTATCTGAAGCTTAACACCAGTACGTCTGCGCCCGTTTCAGGAGGAACGGTTACGATTACCGCAAACAGAAAAGTAGGAACCGTTATCAATGTAAACGTGGCGGTCAATATGCGCCAAAAAGCTGATACATCGGCAAGCATTGTTGCAAAGGTCGCAAAGGGCAAGAAGGTAAATGTTATTCAGGAGAGCGGAAGCTGGTATCAGGTGCAGACCGATGACGGGAAGCAGGGATATATCAGTAAAACCTATCTTCAGGTAGAAAATGTTAAAAATACCGAAACGATCGAATCGAATAAGAATACACTTTACGATAAGCCGGTTGTTGGATCAGTGGTTAATATTTCCGATCAGCTGAAGATTCGTGCTAAGGCAACAACTTCCTCAGAGATAAAGGGATACTTGCGTAACAATGCGGTAGTAACGGTTTACGGGAAGGACGGAGAATGGTATCAGATCAGTTCGGTAACGGGCATTATCGGCTATTGCCATGAGGATTATATCAAGCTGACAAACACTCCTGCGAATGCGGGCAATACCGGGGAAACAGGGAATGCAAATCCTTCTTCTGACTGCCCGATCAAGAGAACATTGCGTTCAGGTATGGATAACAGCGATGTTGTTACTATGCAGAAGCGCTTGAAAGAGCTTGGCTATTTTAACGGCTCCTGCACCGGTTATTACGGAAGCAAAACGCTTTCCGCCGTAAAAGCATTTCAGGCTGCCAATGGATTGGGAAAGGATGGCGTTGCGGGCGAGAAAACGCTTGCAAAGATGTTCTCCTCCTCGGCTGTGGCAAAACAGGAGGATGAGAAAGAGCCTACTGAAGAAGAAAAGCTGCAAGCTAAGCTGAAGGCTATGGTGGATTATGCCAAGGAGTATCTTGGCTGCGCATATGTCCGCGGAGGGAACGGTCCTAAGGTATTTGATTGCTCCGGCTTTACGAAATATGTGTTTAAAAATGCAATGGATTATACACTGCCGCGAACGGCTTATACACAGGGTTATTATGATTTCGGCAGAAAGATTACAAAGGTATCCGCTTTAAAGCTGGGCGATCTTGTGTTCTTTAATACTACCGCTAATGACAGCGATTTGTGCGATCATGTTGGTATTTATGTCGGAAATAATCAGTTTATCCATGCATCTTCCGGGAACGGCATGAAGGTTGTTATTTCCACCTTGGGCGGTACGATCTATGAGCGCTTATTTTCGTGGGGTAAGCGGGTTTTTGAGTAAGCTTATGCGGAATCCGATATGGATTATAAAAACTTGTAAGAAGCATTAGTTTTTCATGCAATAAATAAAAAGACATTGGATTTAATCTGATGTCTTTTTTTATAAAACAAAAATTCCGACAAAATAAAGATAGATAAATTAGAAAGTTTTATACATTTATTTTAACTGTGCAGAAAGTTAATCATAATGTGTTTGTGCAAGTAGGATTATGTTTGCATAAAAAGAGATGATCTACATACTTTTAGATTTACAGTTTATTTTCTTGCGAAAGGAAGAGAAGTCTTATTTATAAAAATTAAAAAGGACATTGGATTTTTGTTAGTCAGAATTTTAGGGTTTGTCGGTTGCTTTATGTAAAATATTTGTTTTGGCTCGGTGTCGCGCATAAGAGTGCCCGGACTGCGAAATTTAAATAAATATAAGCCTGCTTCATGTAAATCGCTGGCACAGCCGCTTATATGAAGCTCTAAAATTATCTCAAGCGTTTTTAAAAAGAAATATTGATATGCTGAAGACGGAAAGAAACAGAAAGGAGCGAGTAAAGAAATGAGAGCGTTTTTTCGATAAACATAGATTTTGGGAATAATGCAGTAGACAACTGTGAGAGTTAGACCAAATGTTAATTTTTTTTCGGGTAGTAAGCTTATATGCTGTTCCGTGAACAAGCTCGTGGAGAATAATATATAGAAGCATAACAATAGCTAAAATTATGTTTTGTGAAATGTCGTTGTCGTAGCTTTCAAAAAATGATTCAGCTGGTCTCGCAAAAATTATAACGTCTGTAACAATTGTAACGATAATAAAGGCCGCAATCATATTCATTAATACAGAAAACTTTGTATTTCCGGCATCTGCTACTTTGACTTCATAACAATTACGGTGCCACTCTGATTCGTATGTTTTTTATTTTTGCATGTTTCATTTTTATTAAATAATTTCTTCGAGCATTTATGTGAATAATTTCCAAAATATCAATATAAAAAATCAATCGAAATTTGTAAAAAAGCAAAATAATACTGTTTTGTTTTTTATCATACTTCGGTTGATTTTCCGTAGTTATTTGTTATAATTCTGTTTATTCTTGCGTGCTGTTCAATTTATTAAGGGCCTTGATCAGTTCATCGGCATTGACGCCGTGGACTTCACAGGCGGCTTCAACGCTTTCTCCCTGAGCTGACGGGCATCCTACGCAAAACATGCCGTATCCTGCAAAAACCGCAGGAGCTTCCTTGCCAAGTTTGTTCAAAACTTCTCCGATTGTCATGTTTTTGTTAACCATATTTATTTTCCGTCCTTTTAAATATTTTTTTATTGCTCCGCAATAAAAATTATACTATGACCATGGCTCTCGCTCCTTGTAGGGTAACCGAACCATATGACCTTAAAAATAGTCGCTTGCTGCTTTTGTTTGCAGCTGCTTCTCTTTGCAGCTGTTTTTTATATTATACCCGTTTTTTTATTGTCAAGCAATGCTTTTTTCACCATAGAGAGCTACGCTGCATAATGTAAAACGTGAGAAAAAACATTTTATTCCACATAAACGGCGTTTGCATGCTGTTTTGTTTTCAAGGAGGGAAGGAATTTGATGAGATTCGGTGTTTCGCGTTACCAGCCAAGCGTAAAGAGTTCGGCACAAGCCGAATTGAGCCCGCGTGAGGAGGCGATTCCTGTGCAAGGGCAGAATGAGACAAACAGTACATCGGATATAGGATATTTAACATTAGGGGTTACGTCAGGGGCAAATGCACTTCCGCTTGTCGGGGCGGAGATTGTAATAGAACAGGATGGCGCGCTGATCAATCAGATGATGACAAACGAGAGCGGAAATTCGGCAACGGTTCCATTGGTTACGCCTAATCTTGAAATGTCGTTGGTTCCGGGAGCTACGCAGCTTCCGTATTCAACGGTTAATGTGTATGTGCGCTTTGAAGGGCATTATCCAAGTTTTTATCAGGGAGTTCAAATTTTCCCCGAACAGATTTCATTTTTGAATGTCAATATGATTCCGCGGCCTGAGACTGACGTGAGTTTACAGCCGCAGTCCTATGTAATACCGATTCATAATTTGAGTCAGAATGGGGAGGGAACAATGAATGGCGCTTTATGAGCCTTATGTGCCTGTATACATAACCGTGCATCTTGGTCGGCCGGAGAGTAATGCCCGAAACGTAACGGTTACATTTCCGGAATATATTAAAAACGTTGCTTCCAGCGAAATTTACCCTACATGGCCTGAAAATGCAATTCGGGCAAACGTTTATGCGCAGATCTCTTTTGCGATGAACCGCATCTACACAGAGTGGTACCGGTCGCAGGGGTATGATTTTGATATTACTTCTTCTACTGCGTTTGATCAGTTTTTTGTTTTCGGGCGGGATACATTTGATTCCGTAAACAGAATTGTAGATGAGATTTTTAATAATTATTTGCGCCGGCCGGGTCAGAATCAGCCGTTGTTGGCACAATACTGCAACGGAACAACGGTTACTTGCTCAGGGCTTTCGCAATGGGGAACCGTTGGGCTTGCGAGACAGGGAATGAATCCTTATGAGATTCTTACTTATTATTACGGCAACAATCTTGAAATCGTTCGGGATGCTCCGATTATTGCCAATATTCCGTCTTATCCGGGAGAGGCGCTTCGTGTTGGTTCGCGGGGGCAGGTTGTTGCAGAAGTGCAGAGAAGGCTGAATCGGGTTGCCAGAAATTATCCGGCTATTCCACGGCTGACCGTCGATGGAGTTTACGGGACAGCAACAGCCGCAGCCGTAACAAAATTCCAGCAGATTTTCCGCTTGGAACAGGATGGAATAGTGGGAAAGGAGACATGGTACCGGCTGCAATATTTGTATGTTTCGGTAACGCACCTTTCGGAGCTTACAGCGGAAGGTGAAGAATTTGAGGGTCAAGCGGATCTCTTTAACAGAACGCTTTCTATAGGCGATGTCGGAAGAGATGTAATGGTGGTGCAGTATTATCTGAATGTGATTGCGGAATTTGTTAGGGAAGTTCAGCCTGTCACAGTAACCGGCACCTATACGCAGGCAACGGCGAATTCGGTTTCCGCGTTCCAGCGCTTCTCCGGACTCCCTCAAACGGGTTCGGTTGATCCGGCGACTTTTCTGCGTTTGTATCAGCACTATGAAGCAATTATTATTTCAATTCCGCCCGCATACGGCGGTTTTACACCGGGGCCGTATCCGGGATTCCCGCTTAGGGAAGGCTCGGTGGGTGATGAGGTGCAGGCAATACAGGTTTATTTGCTGACGCTTTCCCGAGTGTATCCCGAAATTCCTAAAACGATTCCAAACGGCGTTTTCGGGCCGCTGACCTACGATGCCGTTGTTGCGTTTCAGCGTTTATTCGGGTTGGAGCCTGACGGAGTCGTAGGGCCTATTACATGGAATAAAATCACAGAGGTGTATATGCAGGAGCGGCAAAGGATAATCGACTCTATTGAGGAATATTATGACTACATATGATGAATAAAACGTAAAAATATAACAAAATATATAGAGGGAAAAATAATGGATGTAATCGATTTGGCGCAAAAGCTTATCCGTTTCCGCACGGAGACCGGTAATCACGGAGAAATCATGAAGTGTCTGCAATTTGTTAAGTCTTTGCCGGAATTGCACGACGCAAAAATAGACATTTTTGAAAAAGATAATCTGGCCCCAGTTATTTTTATCCGCAATACCGAGAGCGAGGCTTTTGACGTGTTGGTTTTGGGACATCTTGATGTCGTCCCCGCCGCGGAAGAAATGTTTACTCCCGTTGTCAAAGACGGTCGGATGTATGGGCGCGGTACTTTGGATATGAAGTCTTTTGCCGCCGTTGCCCTCAATTCTATGGCTTATGTTCTGAAGCGTAAATTACCGCTTAACTTTGGCGTGATATTATCAACCGATGAGGAAAAAGGCAGTAAGGGAACGGAAGCTTTTCTGGCGGCACATCCCAAAATCAGCGCCGAAATCGTACTGGACAATGATGTTGGCGGCGATATTCAAAAAATCGTAAGCAAATGTAAAAATCCAGTCTTTGTCAAAATCATTGCCGAAGGGCAGGAAGCACACGGTTCAACGCCGTGGGAAGGCATTGATGCCAATGAGATAATGCTGCAAACTCTGGCTAACATCCGGAAATACTATCCTTATTATGCTCAAAACGGTGTTAATCCCGAAAACAAATGGGTTGATACGGTTCATTTTGCTAAAATCTGCGGCGGCGACGTTTCCAATATTATTTCCCGCTATTGTGAAGCTTTGTGTGATTTCCGTTTGGTTGAAACCAGCACCACTGCCGATTTGAGAAAAAATCTGGATAAATGTATGGTTGCCGGCGTACGTTATGTTATTGTCTCCGAAAGCACGCCGGTGGTTATGTCTGAGGACAATCCGCATATTTTGGAATATAAAAAGTTTGCCGAAGACATTTTGGGGCGTCCGATAGAGTTTGAACATATCGGCGGCGCCACCGATTCTCGTGAATTTGCGGTCAAAGGTTCTACCGTGATTATGCATTCCGGCACCGGGGAGGGAATGCACGCCGACGGTGAATATGTCGAAATCGATTCTGTAAAGCAGATTGCCGACATTCAAATCAAATTTCTTGAAAAGCTGGCCGGAGAAAAATAAACTTGAAGAAAAATCTTGGATGCTAAACGGATTCATACAAATGGCGTCAGCGGCGGGACTTGAACCCACTACCCCTGGTTTAGGAAACCAGTGCTCTATCCGGATGAGCTACGCTGACAACCTGATACTTGTTTATAGCTTAAAAGCTTAAAAATCAAGCTTCTTTTATAATTATTATAAAATTAAATAAGTTTAAGAAAGTATACTTAAAGATAAAAATAAGAAAATAAGTTTAGTTTTTTGTTGATTTTTAAACTTAATTTGGGTAGCCTATTTTTATCAGAGAAAATAAAAGGTAAAAACAATGGTTGTTTCAGGTAAACTAATTGATTCAGGGCGAGTATATAAGACATTCCAA
>JAHAAN010000001.1 GCA_018376855.1 Clostridiales bacterium
GCTGCGGAGGTAAAGCCTGCAGCCTTGACTGTGAGGCACTTGGTAAGCTCGCCGTTTCCAAGGATCTTGATACCGTCCTTCTCCACCTTGCGTACGATGCCCGTGGAGACAAGAAGCTCCGGAGTCACGACTGTGTTGTTATCAAAGCTTTCAAGCTCGCAAATGTTTACCTCAGTAAAAACATTTGCAAACTTATTGTGGAAACCGCGCTTCGGAATCCTTCTGATCAGCGGAAGCTGACCGCCTTCAAAGCCCGGTCTTACACCGCCGCCGCTGCGGGCCCACTGGCCTTTATGACCCTTACCGGAAGTTTTTCCGATTCCGGAACCGACGCCTCGGCCCAGACGCTTCGGCGCTTTTCTGGAACCTTCGGCAGGCTGTAACTCGTGTAATTTCATGTTTGCACCTCCTAGTCGATTTCTTCTACCTTCACCAGGTGTTTAATTTTAAAGATCATGCCGCGCATCGCCGCATTATCCTCTTTCACGACCGTGGAACGGATCTTGCGCAGGCCTAAAGCTTGCGCGGTCGCGATCTGATCCTTCTTGCGGCCAATGAGGCTTTTTTCAAGAGTAATCTGCAGTTTCATTATCCGACTCCTCCTTCTTAACCGAGAATTTCTTCGGTCGTTTTTCCGCGCAGACGAGCAAACTCCTCAGCCGTGCGCAGGGAAGCGAGACCGGCCAGCGTAGCTTTTACGCAGTTAGCAGGGTTATTGGAGCCGTAGCTCTTCGTGCGGATATCCTTTACGCCTGCCATTTCCAGCACGGCACGAACGGAACCGCCCGCAATAACGCCGGTACCTTCCGGAGCCGGCATCAGCAGAACGCTGCCCTTGCCGAATTTGCCCAGAACCTCGTGAGGGATCGTTGTTCCGCACAGCGAGATATGAACCAAATTCTTTTTGGCATCCTCGGTCGCCTTGCGAATGGCTTCCTGGAATTCCACTGCCTTGCCCAAGCCCACGCCGACATGACCGTTGCCGTCGCCTACAACCACCAGAGCAGCCATACGCATATTGCGTCCGCCCTTAACCGTTTTGGCGACACGGTTCATGGAAACGAGTTTTTCTTTTAAATCCAAAGTTTTGGGATCGATTTTTTCCATCTAAGTCGTCCTCCTATCAGAATTCCAGCCCGGCTTCTCTTGCGCCCTGCGCAACAGCCGCCACGCGACCGGTATAGAGGTAGCCTCCCCTGTCGAACACCACTGCCTTAATGCCCTTTTGCACTGCACGCTCTGCGGCGGTCTTACCCACCAGCACAGCTGCTTCGGTTTTGGTCATGTCGGCAACTGCAGCCTTGAGCTCGCTCTCAAGGGTTGACGCGGCAACCAGCGTATTGCCGGAAGCGTCGTCAATGATCTGCACATAAATATGATTGAGGCTGCGATATACGCTCAGTCTGGGTCTTTCAGCAGAGCCGGAAATCTTTTTGCGAACACGGCTGTGACGCGCCAGACGATCTTGGTTCTGCAGCCAGCTGCCCCACCGCCTGCTTGTCGATGCCGGTAAGCGTTATCTTATTCTGAGTAGGCACATCGATCGTAATGCCGGCAGGCTCTTCAAACTCAACCGGGTGAGAATAGCCTACGGTCAGCACAAGCTTCTTGCCCTGCTTCGCAGCACGGTATCCGACGCCTTGAATCTCCAGCGATTTTGTAAACCCGTTGGTAACGCCCTGAACCATATTGTTCAGCAGCGTGCGCGTCAGACCATGGAGAGACCGGTGAAACTTGTCGTCGCTGGGACGAGTTACATGAATAACCGCACCCTCCTGCTGTAAGGAAATATCTTTATTAAACTGTTGCGTAAGCGTGCCCTTGGGGCCCTTCACCGTTACCGTATTGTCATCTGCAACCGTAACCGTGACTCCGGCGGGAATACTTACAGGCAATCTTCCGATTCTTGACATAAATCACACCTCCGTATTTTCCGCCGTTACCAGATGTACGCCAGCACTTCGCCGCCGACACCTGCTTTACGCGCTTCTTTATCTGTCATCACGCCCTTGGATGTGGAGATAATGGCAATACCCATTCCGCCAAGCACCTTAGGCAGTTCTTCATTCTTTGCATACACTCTCTTACCGGGAGTGCTGATTCTGCGCAGACCGGAAATAACTCTTTCCTTATTTGCGCCGTATTTCAAGGTAACGCGAATCGTTCCCTGAACACCGTTGTCTATGATCTCCACGCCTTTAATGAAGCCTTCGTTCAGCAGGATCTGCGCAAGCGATTTCTTCATATTAGAGGCCGGGATATCCACCGTTTCATGCCTTGCCACCAAAGCGTTTCTGATTCTGGTGAGCATATCGGCGATAGGATCCGTAACGACCATGTTGTTTTCCTCCTCTCAAATTTACCAGCTGGCTTTTTTCACTCCGGGGATCTGGCCCTTATATGCCATCTCTCTGAAGCAAATGCGGCAGATACCATATTTTCTAAGCACAGAATGCGGGCGTCCGCATCTGCTGCAGCGCGTATAAGCCCGTGTAGAAAACTTGGGAGCAGCCTGCTGCTTAAGGATCATACTTTTCTTTGCCATGAACTTATTTCCTTCCTTTCATTACGCACTGAAGGGCATGCCCATCAAGCGCAGCAATTCGCGTGCTTCTTCGTCTGTTTTTGCAGTTGTTACAAAAACAATGTCCATTCCTCTGACCTTATCCACCTTATCGTACTCGATCTCGGGGAAAATCAGCTGCTCCTTAATGCCGAGAGCGTAATTGCCTCTGCCGTCAAAGCCGTTAGGATTGACTCCGTGGAAGTCGCGAATGCGGGGAATCGCAATGTTCATCAGCTTATCCGCAAACTCATACATTCTTTCGGAACGAAGCGTAACCTTCGCGCCAATGTTCTGACCCTCGCGCACCTTAAAGTTCGCAACGGATTTCTTCGCCTTTGTTACAAGCGGCTTCTGACCGGAAATATCGGCCAGCTCCATAACAGCTGCTTCAAACTTCTTGCTGTCGTCCTTTACGTCACCCAAGCCTTCATTGATTACGATCTTAACGAGCTTAGGGATCTCATTGACGTTTTTATAGCCGAACTTCTGCTGCATCGCCGGAGCGACCTCGGCAATATATTTGTCTTTCAGTCTTGCCATTGTGTGAAAATCTCCCTTCTTCGTTATTTATCGAGGCTTGCGCCGCATTTTTTGCAAATGCGCGTTTTTACAGCCTTGCCGTCAACCGACTCCACCTTATAGCCTACGCGGGTAGCCTTGCTGCATTTAGCGCAGATCACCATCACGTTTGAAGCGTCGATAGGAGCTTCCTTTTGGATACGGCCGCCGGGCTGACCGGCCTTGCGGGGCTTGGTATGGCGCGTAACCATATTGACACCCTGAACCAGAACACGGTTTTCTTTGGGGAAGCACTGAAGCACCTCGCCCTGAGAAACCACCTTCTCGTTTTCCTGCGTTTTCTTATAACCGTTTTTGCCGGTAAGCACCAGCACTTTGTCGCCTTTTTTAATCTTCATAACCTCGGCGCCTCCTTACAGAACTTCGGGAGCCAGAGAAATGATCTTCATGAAGTCCTTCTCGCGCAGCTCACGTGCAATCGGCCCAAAAATACGGGTTCCTCTGGGCAGCTTCTGATCGTTGATAATCACAGCGGCGTTATCGTCAAAGCGGATATATGTGCCGTCCGGTCTTCTCGTGGCCTTTGTTGTGCGAACGATTACGGCCTTCACCACATCGCCCTTTTTCACCACACCGCCCGGCGTCGCTGTCTTAACGGCTGCAACGATCGTATCGCCGATGCTGCCGCTCTTGCGGAACGAACCGCCCAGTACGCGAATGCACATAATTTCCTTCGCGCCTGTATTATCAGCAACCTTTAATCTTGTTTGAGGTTGTATCATAATTTTGCCTCCTTCCGGCGAGCGTGGATTATTTCACCTTTTCCACGATCTCAACCAATCTCCATCTCTTATCCTTGCTGATCGTACGTGTCTCCATGATTCTCACACGGTCGCCGATCTGGCATTCATTGTTCTCATCATGCGCCTTGAATCGAGTAGTACGATTCACAGTCTTACCGTAAAGAGGGTGAAGCACCTTGTCCTTTACCGCGACCACAATCGTCTTATCCATTTTATCGGAAACTACGATCCCGACTCTTTGCTTGCGAAAGTTTCTGCTGTTTTCCACGTTTAGCTCCTCCTTCCCTTATGCCTGCTCCAGCTCACGCTGACGCAGAATGGTCTTAATGCGAGCAATGTCTTTTTTGCAGGCCTGAATCTGCTTGGGATTCTGAAGCTGACCGATCGCACCTTGGAATCTGAGATTGAACAGCTCGCCCTTGAGGCTCTTGAGCTTCTCATTAAGCTCCGCCGTGGTTAAATCGTTAAAATTCTTCTTTTTCATTCACCGTCACCGCCCTGTTCTTTTTCAAAGTCGCTTCTCTTGACGAACTTGACCTTTAACGGCAGCTTATGCGCAGCAAGGCGAAGAGCCTCCTTCGCATCAGCCTCGGATACGCCTCCCATTTCAAACAGTACGCGACCCGGCTTCACAACAGCCGCCCAGTACTCGGGAGCGCCCTTACCGCTGCCCATTCGGGTTTCAGCCGGCTTTGCCGTTACGGGCTTATCGGGGAAGATCTTTGTCCAAACCTGACCGGTTCTCTTGACATAACGCGTCATAGCAATACGGGCTGCTTCGATCTGAGCGCTGGTAATCCATGCAGGCTCCATCGCCATCAAGCCATACTCGCCGTATGCGATGAAGTTGCCTCTGGAGGCCTTACCCTTCATTCTGCCTCTGAAGACACGTCTTCTTTTAACTCTTTTGGGCATTAACATTATTGTTTGCCTCCTTCCGAAGCGTTCTTTTTCACCTGCGGCAGGATCTCACCCTTGTAAACCCATACCTTTACACCGATGCGTCCGTAGGTTGTCGCAGCCTCTGCAAAGCCGTACTCGATATCCGCACGCAGCGTCTGCAGCGGAATGCTGCCGTCATGATAGCCTTCGCTGCGGGCGATTTCAGCGCCGCCCAAACGGCCGCCTACCATCGTTTTGATTCCCTTTGCACCGGCCTTCATCGCACGCTGCTGCGCCTGCTTCATAGCGCGGCGGAAGGAAATTCTCTTCTCCAGCTGTGCGGCAATGTTTTCTGCAACCAGCTGCGCGTCCATATCGGGCTTTTTAACCTCAACAATCTGCACATTGGAAGGCTTTTTGAGGAAATCGGCGATTTCCTTCTTGAGCACTTCAATGCCTGCGCCGCCTTTGCCAATCAGCGCGCCGGGCTTCGCCGTATGGATATACACTGTAACCATGCTCGCTTTGCGCTCGATCTCGATCTTGGACACACCGCTTGCATAAAGCTTTTTCTTCAAAAATTTACGAAGATTCTCGTCTTCAATGAGATTTGCAGCAAATTCCTTTTTATCCGCAAACCAGCGGGAATCCCAACCCTTGATAACGCCTACTCTGGCGCCGTGAGGATTAACTTTCTGTCCCATCTGTATGCCTCCTTACTTGATTTCGTCTAACACGATGCCGATATGGCTGCTTCTCTTGAGTATTGCCGCTCCGCTTCCCTTCGCGCGCGCCATCATACGCTTAAGCGTCGGACCCTGGTTGGCATATACCTCTGCAACATAAAGGCTGTCCTTGCTGTGGCCGAGAACCTCTGCATTAGCGATTGCACTTTTAAGCAGCTTCTCAACGACATATGAGGCAGACTTGGGTGTAAACTGCAGAATTGCAAGCGCTTCGCCCACCTGCTTGCCGCGGATCAGATCGATAACGATCTTAACCTTCCGGGAAGAAATGCGAACGTACTTCACCGTTGCATGAGGACGCATGTCGCGCGCTTCTCTGCGCTTCTTTGTTTTTACCGTGGATCTGGTTGCCATTCTTCTTCCCCTCCTTACTTCTTACCGGTGGTTTTTTCGCCGGCGTGACCCTTAAAGGTACGGGTGGGAGCAAACTCTCCGAGCTTGTGACCAACCATGTCTTCCGTCATATACACCGGAACGTGCTTTCTGCCATCGTGCACCGCGATGGTATGTCCCACCATGTCAGGGAAGATCGTAGATGATCTTGACCATGTCTTGAGCACCTTTTTCTCGCCCTTTTCATTCATTTCGATAACCCTTTTGAGCAGCTTTTCACTGACGTAAGGGCCTTTCTTAACCGACCTACTCATGCCTTGTGCGGCCTCCTTCCATCTTACGAAATTGCCTTAGCCGTTGCGGCGTTTGACAATATATTTATTGGACTTGTTCTTCTTGGCCCTTGTCTTATAGCCCAAAGTGGGTTTGCCCCACGGGGTAACCGGTCCGGGACGGCCGACAGGCGATTTGCCTTCACCGCCGCCGTGCGGGTGATCGCAGGGGTTCATAACCACACCGCGAACCGTAGGACGCACGCCCATATGACGCTTTCTGCCAGCTTTACCGATCGAAACGTTCTCATGATCGAGATTGCCGACCTGACCGACCGTAGCGCGGCACAGAACCGGAACCATGCGAACCTCGCCGCTGGGCAGGCGAACCTGCGCAAACCCGTTCTCCTTAGCCATCAGCTGTGCCGCATTGCCTGCGGAACGAACCATCTGGCCGCCTTTTCCGGGAACCAGCTCGATATTGTGGATCAGCGTACCGACCGGAATATTCTCTAACGGAAGCGCATTGCCCACTTTGATGTCAGCCTCGCTGCCGGAATAAACCGTGTCGCCCACGTTCAGCCCGAAAGGAGCCAAAATATAGCGCTTTTCGCCGTCCGCATAGTGGAGCAGGGCAATGTTTGCACTACGGTTGGGATCGTACTCGATCGTAGCGACCTTCGCCGGAATATTGTCCTTAATACGCTTGAAATCAATAACTCTGTACTTTCTGGTGTTCCCGCCGCCGTGATGACGCACCGTTAATCTTCCGACATTGTTTCTGCCGCCATTCTTTTTTACGGACTCCAGCAGCGAGCGCTCCGGCGTCGTGCAGGTAATCTCTTCAAATGCCGAAACCGACATGAAACGTCTGGCAGGAGAAGTCGGCTTGTATTTAATGATTGCCATGTGCTTTCTACCTCCTAATTATTGAGCCATGCCCTCAAAGAATTCAATCCCTTTGGAATCCTTAGCGAGCGTAACATAGGCCTTTTTCACAGTGGGGGTCATCCCCTCGGAACGGCCCATGCGCTTTAATTTTCCGATTGTCGTTACCGTGTTGACTTTCGCAACCTTCACCCCGAAAATTCCTTCAACAGCCTGTTTGATCTCCGTCTTGTTTGCACGGCGATCCACAACGAACACATAGCGCTTGCTTTCGATCATCGCATAGGTTTTTTCGGAGAGTACCGGCTTAATAATAACATCTTCAAAAGCTTTCATCAGGCGTACACCTCCTCGATCTTGGCTACTGCCGCCTTCGTCAGAAGCAGCTTATCGGCCTTGAGCATATCCACCACGTTCAGCGTGTTGACCAGCGTGGTCGCCACTGCCGGAAGGTTTCCTGCCGCGCGAGCAACCGTTTCATCCGGAGCATCCGTGATAATCAAGGTCTTGCTGCTGCCCAGCTGAAGGTTGTTCAGCACCTTCACCATTTCTTTTGTCTTCGGCGCCTCCAGCGCGAGATCCTCCACTACGATGAAGGAGCTTTCCACTACCTTATCCGTCAGCACGCCCTTAAGCGCAAGGCGCTTCATCTTTTTAGGAACATCAATGCGGAAGGAACGGGGCTTCGGAGCGAACACCACGCCGCCCTTGGTGAACTGCGGAGCGCGGATGGAGCCCTGACGGGCGCGGCCCGTGCCCTTCTGTCTGTACGGTTTCTTGCCGCCGCCGCGAACCTCTGTGCGGGTCAGCGTGCATTTTGTGCCCTGGCGCTTGTTGGCCAGCTGCGCGCGAACGACCTGATGGATCACAGCCTTGTTGATATCCGCTGCAAAAATCGCGTCGCTCAATTCGATCTCGCCTGTCTGCGAGCCTTGTATATTGTATACAGCTACTTTAGGCATAGCTCTGTACCTCCTTGCTTATTTGCTCTTAACCGACTGTCTTACCTGCACAAAAGCGCCCTTTGCTCCGGGAATTGCACCCTTTACGAGCAGAACGTTGCGCTCGGTATCGACACGGACGATCTCAAGATTCTGAACCGTAACCTTTTCGTTGCCCCAGTGCCCCGGAAGGTGCTTGTTCTTAAACACACGGGAAGGCGTGGAGTTGGCTCCCATGGAACCTACGCCTCTGTGATAACCGGAACCGTGTGCCATCGGGCCGGTGTGCTGATTCCAGCGCTGAATAACGCCGGAGAAGCCATGACCCTTGCTGAACGCGGTAACGTCCACTTTATCGCCGTTCTCAAAGATATCCGCCTTAATCACACTGCCGACTTCATAATCGGCGCAGTTTTCAAGCTTAAGCTCTTTCATATAGCGGCTGACTGCGGCGCCCGCCTTTTTGAACTGACCCTGATTCGGCTTGTTCACGAGCTTTTCACGAACCTCCTCAAAGGAAACCTTTAAAGCCTCGTAACCGTCGTTCTCCACGGTTTTCTTTTGAATAACTGTGCACGGGCCGGCCAGCAGCACCGTTACCGGAATCACTCTGCCGTCCTCGGTGAATACCTGCGTCATGCCCAGCTTTTTACCTAATATTGCTTTTTTCATGATTTGGTCACCCCCACCCTTACAGTTTAATCTTGATGTCCACACCGGCGGGAGGATCCAGCTTTGTCAACGCCTCAACGGTTTTGTTGCCGGCGTTGTAGATGTCGATCAACCTTTTGTGTGTTCTCAATTCAAATTGCTCTCTGCTGTCCTTATACTTGTGAGGCGCGCGCAGAATGGTTACGACTTCCTTTTCGGTGGGCAGCGGTATGGGCCCGGAAACCGTAGCGCCGGTTCTGTTAGCCGTCTCAACGATTCTCTCCGCCGTCTGATCCACAAGGTTGTGATCATACGACTTCAAATTGATTCTGATTTTTTGACTTGCCATGTTTTTAACCTCCTTGAAAGCTCAAATACACATTTCCGTGTGTGCCGTTTTTAAAATTTTATAAACGGCTTATTTGGCTGGTCGCCCGATTGTCGGGCAATTGTCCGCGAAAATTCCCTGAAAACACGTTCAGCAACCTCTCGCTTCATACCTTTTGCGCGCCTTACCGCATGACGCGACTTACATATAATATCGCAAGATGTCCGGCTTGTAAAGCACTTTTTTGATTTTTTCTAAAATTTTCGCGCTTGTTGCCTGAGCGGACGCATTCCCCACCTGTTATTTTCTATATTTATTATCAGAAAACGCGTTAGCCTTTTAAGAGAATGGCGCTCTGCAGCGCTATCGAATGTTCTATTGAGGAATGAACGCTTGTCGATTCGTGTCGATTTCATGCTTTTGCATAAAAATATTTCTCCTTATATTAAAAGAAGCGCTTCTCATCTGTTTGATGCGGTGGGGGTAGTATCATTATCCGCGAATATAGAACGACAAAAAAACGACATTCCATACTTTTTGCTGCGTTTGCGGCCGCGCAAATGAAACCGCCTTCCGTTTGCCGATTTCTGTCGTTCATTACTGCTTTTGCCCGAAACGGCTTTCTTATTATGCCAAACGGTCATGATAAGGCTCGCGGGAAATGTTAAAAGGGCGAAAGAAATTTCAATTCCCCTCGCCCTTTGGGCGTCGGAAAGTATACAGCAATAAAAAAATTCCTTCATTTTTCAAAAACCACACCGGCGATGTGTCGCTATTTCCATTTTGATAGATGAAATTTCAATATTACTGTATAATATTAAAAAAATCAAGAGCGCGGAATGTTAGAGATAGATCAGCTATGAATTCTATTAAAGACAGTATCGTTATGTTTGATTTCGGCGCATGTATTCAACAACTACGAATAAGCTATAATATGTCTCAGCAAGCATTAGGCAAAAAGCTTAATAGATCAAAAGCAGTTATATGCGGTTATGAAAATAACGTGCGCATTCCACCGTTAGAAGTGCTTGTCAACATGGCTGTTATTTTTAATGTTTCGCTTGATTATCTTGTTGGAATTGATAAAAATGAAATGGTTTCCATAGAAAATTTGGATGAAGAACAAAACGAATTATTTATGCTTTGCTGAAAGAATTAAAAAACAAACATTCGCGCTATTATTCAGGACTTACACAAGATCAGCAGAGCATCCTAAATAAAATTCTTATTGAATTTTCCACTAAAAAATAATTTACATCGTTTTTTCTGTTTCTTTTGCTTTCGGCAAGACCTATCTTTCCCTGTCAAGGGGGCGAGGGGGATTGCCAATTGCAAAAGTGCAAATTCCCCCATTCCGCCCCCTTAACGATCCCCCGTAACCCCTTGAAGCGCCTGTTTAATGCGGTGGGGGTAGGAACTTTCAGGAGAAAAGCTGCTTTAGTTTGACAGTGCAAAAAAGAAGCCGATTCTTTCGCGCTTAAACTAAGGGGGCGCAGGCGCACGCGCCCCTCGCAGCGGCCACTATACCGCGGCCGCTTTTGGTGCAGTGGGAGAAGAAGGGTTTGAGCAGGAATGTTTTAACGACAGAAATCGACATAAAAAGGTTACTTCTTCTCAGCCGCCCTAATTGCACTGTAGAAAAAGATTAGAATACCAACTTCCTCACTTGTTACTGCTTTTATTTTTAAGAAATGCGTCAGCATTTCAGGACAATCGCGCGATGCGCGATTGTTTGGCGCCTTGATTGAACAGTAGAAAAACTCAGAATAGCGGCAATGCCCGACATTTATCGACAAACAAATAACAACACCGTTTACCATAACCAAATTCAGGCATAACAAAGGCGGAGCCGCCCGCTATATCGGGCTGTTCTCCGCCTTCAATTTTACTTTTTTAATTGTTCTAACCGTAATCTCCCTTTTTCTCTGTTAGCCGTTGGGAAACAGCGCGCTTACCTGCGCGTCGCTCAGGGAAAAATATGCGATCAGCTGCTTTTTGGCAAAATCGCGCCGCCCCTTAAGAATTCTCTGCAGATCCTTAACTTCGGTAAGCCATGTGTTGTACTCCGGCCGTTTCCAGCGCGCGCCGTGAAGCACCATTTCCGTTGCGATCTGATTTGTCATTCCCTCTAACACCGAAAGCATATTGTCGGGCATAAAGACCGTGTTGAGCAGCTCGGCATACCGCGCAATAAAACGCTGCTTAAAATCCTTATTTTTAATCAGCGCGCATTGCAGCGCCGTGGAAAAAGCGTTTCCGCTTCCGTGTCCGTTCGGATTAAACATCTTTTTAAGCATATTATAGGTATCTGACGTCCATAAGGCTTCCACACGCAGCGCCATATCAAAATCGAACATGATCCATTTCCACTTGGAGCCTTCCTTATGCTCGCGGTAAAACTTAATATTTCCCGTGTCTCCGTTAGCAAAGAAAATTTCCGTAATCAGATAATCGATATAATTATCAATATCGACCTGAGAGCAGACGTGATCGTAGTTGCTCTGCACGGAAAGATCATGGCTCTTAACATAGGCGATCAGCTCTTTATAATCCGCATTGGTTCCCGAAACAATAATAGAATTGCCGCGAATCATATCAATGTTGTCCTTATCCAGCCCCTCATGAGTAGCAAGATAGTCCTCGTTAATCTTCTCCCGCAGGCCATACAGCCCGTAATACTCGCCGTTGATATACACCGCCACGGGCTGCCAATCCATAAATGCCAGCGTGGTGTGCCCCTTCATGATTTGGCTGCAAAGCGCGTCCCGAATGCGCGTGAATTTCTGATCCTGCCCGCCTGCCCGGAGCACCAGATCATGGATCTCCGTTATATCGTTATTGGAAAAGAACGGATAATGCAGCTCGCCCGTACCGTACTGATCGCGCAAATGGATCGCAAGACTCTTTTGATCGTATGCGCGCGTATATTGCCCAAACACCTTCACGCCAACGCCGAATTCCAGATTCTTTGTGCCGTCCGGCGAAAAATATTCAATCGTAGCCTGACGCTCCCAATCCTTCCAGAAGTTCGCGCCCTTATACGGAAACGGTTCCGCATAGCCCGGCCCGTTTGCAAGAATCCCCTTGGAATCACTGAAAAGGTCGGCAGGATCAGCTGAAAGCGACACCACGGGGATATCGTGGCGGTTCTCCACAATATACGTCTCGCTCACCGGATCGCTCGGCAGCATACCTTCGGCAAAAGCGCAAACCTTCAGCACCGTCGTTTTGGTGATCTTCAGCTCGCCTAAGACCTTAGAGCTTTCTGTGGGAACGGAGCCGTCCGTAGTATACCGAAGCGTAACGCCCGCCGGCGCGCTGCCGGTAATGACCGTCCCGCTCTCCGCATACCCGCCCTCGCACGACAGAGAGGGCATCGGCGCATAGCCCGAAGCATAGCCGCGGTTATTTTCCGCCTTGGGCGTAGGCGTTGCAAAAAACACCCTTGCGCTGCTCTGCGTACCGACACGCCCGCTCGTTACGCCGCCGCGCAGCTTTCCGCTGTTGAACACATCAATTACATGCCCGTCTGCGGCGGTTAGAAACAATTCCTCGCCGCTGTTACTGATTTTAAACGGCAGATAAATCGCGCCGCTTGTAGGCTTTGCAGGCTTTTCACCCGCCGCATAAAGCAGCATATACTGCCCTGCCTTGATCGTAACGGCCTCAAACGTATATTCCTTTTGCCCGGGATCGCGCCCAATGCCGTAGCCGGAAAGATTGATATCGCTTCCGGAACCGTTATACAGTTCAACCCAATCATAATTATCGGTATTTGTACCTAAAGGAACGGAGGAAACCTCGCTGATCCACAGTCCCCGCCGGTCAAGACGCGCTGCGTCCATCAATTCGTCATAGCTCTGCGCGGCGTTTGCTGCTCCCGGCGTAGGCTCGGAAAAATAGCGCCACACGCCGTCGGAAAGCCCGCAGGAAACGCCGCCCGTCTGCTGCCGAATCGCAACCTCGGACAGCTTAACCCCCGCGGAAGTAGAGAGCAAAAGCGCCGTTTCCTTACCTGAGATTCCAAAACCCGCATGCAGCTCTCCGCTCTCCGTGCGTTCGCCGCGCCCGCTGAAATACACCGTGGCATAGCCGCCCGCCGCAATGACCGTTCCCTTCGGAAACGCCCATTTGTCTGGCTTATCGGCGTCATCACTCAGGCAGATCCCGTCTAACGAAATCTCCTTTTCCGTGGTGTTATGCAGCTCCGCCCATGCATGGTATTCACCGAACGAATCAGGGTAATAGCATTCGTTATCCGTCATATATTCGTTGATAACAACCGTGGGAACCTCCTGCGCAAGCAGCTGCTCCACCGTTTTAGCATGGGGATTGGTATTTTCCTTGCCCGGCATACCGGATAAAAACACATGATACTGCCCCTGATCGGAACCGCTCATCACATAGCCGTAAGCCATGTCCGCATTCATTGCGGGCAGCGTAACAAAGCTTGCCGTAGTACCGTTTGGCGCAGTCAGGTAAACGCTCTCCCCGGAGGCCGCCAAGGAAAAATTGGTGTGATACGGCTCTGCCGCGCGGCGATCCTTGCCGGAAGCAAACACCACCAAATACTCTCCCGCCCCCAAAGAAACATCAGGCAGCGCCCATTTCTGCGGCTTATCCTCCTTATCGGTGAGATAATAGCCCGAAAGAGAAAGCCTCCCGCTGCTGCCGTTATAGAGCGCGATATAATCGCTGTAGTCTCCGTCCTCATCGGCAAGCAGCGTATCGTTCTGCGAAACCGCCTCCGCAATGAACACCGCAGCATTCGCGCTTCCGCCCGAAGCCGACGGCCCCGACGGATCGAAAAGCCCGCATCCGCAAAGTGCCGAAGCCATGAGCAGCACTGCCGAAAGCAAAGAAATGAAGCGTATAAAATGTCCTCTCATTGATTAAAACCCCGCCTTTTTAAATGACTGCGGGAAGGTTCCCGCACCGCATCTATTGTATCACAACCTATACACATTGCAACTATATCAAAAAAATTTTACAAATTCAGCTGCACGACGTCAGCCGTATCCAGCAGCACAAGCAGCGTTTCAGCCACAGGAAGGTCTAAAATTCTCTCCAATGCCTGCTTGTAAAGAGCCAGCTGCGGCGCATAGCGCCTGCAAAGCTCCTCGCGCCGCCCCCTTGCGCGGTCGGATTTATAATCCACCAGAATCGCTTTGCCGTCCTCAACAAAATAACAGTCGATAATTCCCTGCACAAGCACCGTTTCGCCGCCCTGCCTGCGGCTGAGCGTAAACGGTGTTTCCCGATACAGCCGCGCGCCCGCCATGCGGCGCGCAAGCGGCGTCTGCAGCAGCGCATAAAGCTTTTTTATATCAAGCGACGCTCGCTGTTCCTCTGTTAAAAAACGATTTTGCACCATCGCTTCGATTTGTTTCTCCAGCGAATCTTTCAAAGAAAAATCCAGCCGTTCCAGCGCCGCATGATACGCGCTGCCGCGTTCCGTTGCCGCAAGCATCCCTTCTGATGATTGCCACTGCGCAAGCGGTTGTACCGTACGCTCATGCGTTAGTTCCGTAACACCCTGCTTATTCTTGAGGCGAACCGCTTCTGCATACGGATAGCAATATTCATATCTCTTTTTTAACTGCTGCGCCGCCGCCAGCACCTGCGGAGAAAAATGTCCTTCCAGCATTTCCTCCGTTTCACGGTGAACCGCGCTTGCGTCATGCCGCCGCTGCTGCAGCTCGCCGGTGGTATACACGCGCACGCGCCAGCTGCTCTGTTCAAACAGACCTTCGGGATGCACGCCGTACAGCGCGCGCAGCGCATCGCCGTCCCGATGGTTGGCAAGCACGGAGACCAGCCAATCCAAAAAACTGCCCGCAGTGATCGCATTATACTGTGAAAACACCGCTTTTTCGCCTTTTGCGCTCGTTTCCGTTCCCGTAAGAATCAGCTTGTTTACGGCGCGCGTCATCGCCACATACAAAAGCCGCAGCCACTCGGCTCTGTCCTCTGCGTCATTCTTTGCCGCAATCGCCGCGCCCGCAAGCGTTTTCCGGCTCATTACGGTACCGTCCGGCTGCATACGGCGCATGGGCAGCGCCGCGCCCAGCTCATGGTTTGTCAGCAACGCACCGCTGCCCTGCCCTTTAAGCCGTTTTCCCGTCATAGCTACTATGCACACGGGGAATTCCAGCCCCTTGCTCTTATGGATCGTCATCAGCCGCACAGCGTCCTGCGTGCTCTGCGCGGCGCTGCTGTCCATGGAATCGCTCTGCAAGCGCGAAACCGCGGTGATATACTGCAAAAAGCCCGAGATTCCCGTTCCTTCCCGCTCGGTATACTGCCGCGCGCTTGAAGCTAACAGCGCCAAATTTCTGCACCGCTCCGCTCCGCCGGGGAGCGCGGACACATAGCTGTAAAAACCCGTCTGCTCATAAAGCAGCCACAAAAACTGCTCCGGCTGCATAGCTGCGCAAAGCAGCCTCCATTTTTCCAACCTTTGCAGGAATTCAGCGGCCTTTTGCCCCTCGCCGCGCTGCGCCCACGCCTGAAAAGCCTCAAAGAACGCGCCCTCCCGATGCGCGGCGCGCATCTGCGCAAGCTCGTCCGCCTCAAAGCCGCCGATCGGGCTGAGCAGCACGGACAACAGCGCCTCATCCGCCCGCGAGGTTACAAACAGCGCCATCAGATCCAGCATGACGCCGACCTCCATGCTGTCCAAATACCCTCCGGTCGGATCATACACGAGCGGAATCTCCTGAAGATGGAAGATCTTTTGATAGTGATGCGCCCGGCTCTTGGCCTTCTGATCCAAAATCACGATATCTCCCGGGCGGATCGGTCTCATGCGCATCAGCGCCGCATCGAAGATCTCCTCCCGAAGCAGCTCGCGTATCCGGCCGCAGAGCATCAGCAGCTCCGCTTCCTCTGCGGCATACTCGCTCAGCAGCTCGTCCTCCTGCTTTTCCTGCCGATCCTGCGGCAGCGCAAGCAGACACAGCTCCGCACAAGGCGCGTCTGGAATAAATTCCGTCTGCCATGTGTTCTCCCCGGGGTAAAGCCGCGCGGCGTCATCGTATTCTACCTCGAACGTCTGCGCGCGCATCAGCTTTTCAAAGATCAGATTCACCGCCTCCAGCACGCCACTGTGTGAACGGAAGTTGTTATTTAAGTCGATCCGCCGCCCCTCGGGAGGGTAAAACCGGTTCATCCGCCGCACAAAAAGGGACGGCTCCGCCTGCCGAAAGCGATAAATGCTCTGTTTCACGTCGCCTACCAAAAACAGATTATTTCCCCGTGAAAGCGTTTCCAAAATAAATTCCTGCACACGGTTGCTGTCCTGATACTCGTCAACAAAAATATAATCATAGCTGTCCCGCAGCTCGGCCGCCGCAGCCTGATCGCACAGCGCCTGCACCGTGAAGCGCGCAATATCTGAAAAATAATAGCTTCCCTTTTCATGCTTTTTGGCGAGCAGCCGTTCGTCAAAACGGCGCGTCAGCTCGCACAGCAGGCGAACGTTTTGCCCCGTATACCGCATACTTTCCGACGCTTCCGGATCTCTGAGCAGCTCTATGATCGGCCTGATATGCTCTTTCACGATCTCCTTCATGCGGTCGCGCGCCTGCCGGTATTCCTCATGCAGCCATTCCTGCGCGCAGCGCTTCTTCCCCGTAGGAATGCGCCCAAACGCTGGAGAAGCCTCCATCCGCTCCGGCTCTCCCTGCAAATACGCCTCTATCGCCGCAGCGTCCTGCTCCGTTAAAGCCGCATACGCCTCGCCGCCGTCCATGCCCTGCGCAGTCTCCCGGCAAATGCCGCAGTATTCCAACGCGCTCATCGCATAAAGGTGGACGCGCGAAAGCAGATATTCGTAAAACACCGTCTTTTCAATCGGCAGATCATACTGAACCGCCAGCTCCTGCAAACGCGCGGGCGGGTCGGGGAACACCGAAATATACGCATGAAGCGCCAGCACCGCGGAAGCGACTGCCGCATCGCTCTTGCCGGTTATCAGCGCGGTGTAAAGCTCGTCTAAGCCCGAAAGCTCCCCACTTTCGGCCTCGGAGGCCGCCTGCTCCAGCACCTCCTGCACCGTTTCCTGCCGCATAAGCTCCTCCCGCGCAGCGTCAAGCACAGTAAAATCGGGCGGGCAGTCCAACAGATAATAATACCTGCGCACCACCATTGCGCAAAAGGAATCGTAAGTGCTGATCTGCGCGCGCAGAAGCGATTCCTGCTGCGTCTGAAGCCACTCGTTTTCCGGTTCCGCGGCAATAAGCTTCGCAAGCTCGGAGGCGATCTTTCTGCGCATAGACGCTGCGGCGGCGCGCGTAAACGTTACCACCAGCATTTTTGAAAGATCTGCGCCCTCCCGCATTAACGAAAGCAGCCGGTTCACCATCACCGTGGTTTTTCCGCTTCCCGCCGCGGCGGACAGCAGCAGCGAATCGCCGCGCGCCTCGATCGCGTCGCGTTGTTTATCCGTCCATTCCATCCTGATCCCCCCGCGCCAGCGTTATATTCCTGCAGCCTGCGCGCCGCCGCAGCCCCATGCCGTCGTCCTGCTCGCAAATGCGGCGATACCGGCAATATTCACAAGTGTTTCCAAGCGGGGACGGCGCAATCCTGCCTGTAAGGATCTCCTCCGTCAGCTGCTGCGCGCGCTCCATGCTCAGGCGCATCAGTGCCTCCATTCCTTCCCGCGCCAGCGCGCCGCGGGGCGCTTCTCCCTCCCGCTTCAAGGCCTCCACGACCGCCGATTCGTTTAACGCCACACCGAAACGGCGCGCCCGTCCGCCGCTCTCCACGGCGGAAAGCGTCAGATAATACGCGCCCGCAGGCACGGCGTTTTTTCGTATGCCCGCCGCCGCGCAAAGATACAGCGGCAGCTGAAGCTGCGTTCCGTCCGCCACCGCGTTGACGGAAAAACGGTGATCGCTCGATTTATAATCGATCACACGCAGATAACAAGCCTCCTGCGTCTGCAAAATGTCGATGCGGTCGATCACTCCTTTAAGGCGAAGCGTGCCGTGCGGAGCCTGCACGCAAAGCGCGTCGATAGGCTTACCGTCGCCAAACTGCGCCTCCTGTGCAAACGGCTCAAACCCCTCCGGCCCTAACTGCCGCGTGATCTCCAATGCCGAAACCCGCGCGACCGCGCGAAGATAGCGGCTCAGCTGCCGCGCCCGCGCATTTGCGCAGAGCGCACCGAAATGCTGCTTGGGAAGAGCCTCGTCAAACAACCTGTCCGCCATTGCGAAAATCTGCTCCTGCGACAGCGCTCCCTCCGGCATACTCGTGCAATCCCGCAGAAAGCCTTCCATCACCTCATGCAGCAGCGAGCCGATATCCACGGCGTTTCCTTCAAAAAGATCCTGCTCCTTGGGCGATAAGCCATACTGCACAAAATGGCGGAACGGGCATTCCGCCTGCGTTTCTAAGCGCGAAATGCTCACGGTCCCGCGCTGCGCAAACAAAGCCTGCGCATTTTCGGAGCAAAGCTCCGGCGTCTTTTGCGCCAACGCCTTGTTTTGCATCTGCAAAACAAGGCTGCCCTCGCCATGCAGATACGCCAAATAGCCTGCCAGCTCCGGCGGAAACGGAACCCCCTGCCGCGCTGCGCGAAGGCTTTGCCCCAGCAGCGGCGCCGCACCCGACGGGCACAGCAGCAGCTGGGAAAGCTCCGTGTCCGCACCGTCCCGCACCGTCTCCAGCGGCCCTAAGACCCGCTCCAAATTCAAAAGCAAAGAAGAACGCGCCATGA
Organism: Clostridiales bacterium; assembly: GCA_018376855.1. Taxonomy (GTDB): domain Bacteria; phylum Bacillota; class Clostridia; order Christensenellales; family QALW01; genus JAHAAN01. Next base: position 18,657 of record JAHAAN010000001.1, read on the forward strand.
CCGCGCCGCCGGATGAGGTCAGCGCACATGAAAAGTAAACGGATTCCTGCGCTTGCAGCAGCGCGGAATAAATGTCGTAATTCTGCTGGCGGAACAGCGTTTCCGTGTCCGGCTTCAGCCCTGCGCCGCCGGCATTGAGCAGGTCTGTCTCCACCGGGGACAGCAGTCCCTCTCCCGCAAGCGGCGCGGGCATCACGCCCTCGTTCATGCCCAGCACGATCAGCCGCCGCACGCTGCCGCTTTTGGAGCGCGAAAGATCCCCTAACAGCACGCAGTCCGCCGTGGTAGGCAGAACGCCCGCAGCCGCAAGCGAAAACCCCTGCTCCAGCACTGCCGTCAGCTCCGCAAGCGAAAAACGCACGCCGCTAAGCAGCGCAGACATCTGCTTCAGCAGCTCCTCCGTAAGGTTCCAAACGCTCCTGCACTCATCCGCCTGCGTCAAAAGGCCTTCCGCCTCAAGTCGATCAATATAAGCCTGCAAACGCTCCTCAACAGCATTCTCCGATACAAACTGCGCGATTCTGCGCGTAAACTCTCCAACGCTGCTCACGCCCCCCAGCTGCTGCCTAAACGCGCACAGCGGAGAAAGCACTTCGCTATGCAGCTCCTGAAAGCGCGTGCGCTGCTCCGCCTTTCCGCGCGCAATCTCTCCGCTGAGCAGCTCCGCCGGAAACGCACCGAGCTGCTGCATCAGCTCCCTAAGCTCTTCCGCCGCGCCATATGACGCGGGACACAGCGCATTGGCCATATATTCCATACACGCCGCGCTTCCCAGTCCGCCCGGGGCAGAGCACGCCCTGAGCGCGCTGAGAATCAGCTGCACAAGCGGCTGGGAAAGCACCGGCCTACGCACATCGGCAAACGCCGGAATTCCAAAAAGCCTGAATACGCGGTCGATAATAGGAAAATATTCCTCCGGCGCATTGCACACCACGCAGTAATCACGCCAACGAAGCCCCTCTTCCTGCACGCCGCGCAGGATCACAGCCGCCGCGTTGCGCACCTCCGCCTCGGTGGAAAGCCCCTCGAAAAGCGTTACGCCCGACGCCTCTGCGCGCTGCACGCCGTATACGCCGAAGCTGTCGGCAATGCGCTGAACAACAGGATTCGGCAGCGGTCTCGCTGGCATCCTCTCCACGCGGAAAGCAATTTCTCTTTCTTCACATTCCTTACAAAGCCGCCTCGCCGTATCCTCCTGCAGGGAATACAGCCGCGCGTCCCCGCGCCCCATTGATGCACTGAGCGCCACCGTTACCTCATGCTCCCGCAGCAGCGCAAGAATAAAACGCTGCATCACAACGGTAAAAACATCAAATCCGTCAATATAAAAATCCGTGTCGGCCATAACGCCGCCATGCGCCAATGCTTCGCCCGCCATCAGAAAAAGATCGTTATTATCCGCATAGCCCTCGTTCAACAGCGCCTGATAACGCTCGCAGATCAGGCAGCTGTCCTCCAGCTTGCGGCGCAGCAGACCGTCCGGCCGCTCCTGCGCCAGCTCGCGAAGCCTCTGCACCGAAACGCCGCAGCTTTTCATCAGCGCCGCCATGCGAAGCATTTTTTCCCCAAAGCCCGTATGCGCCGCTGCATTTTTAAAAACCGTCAGCTGCTCCCGACAGGACAGGATCGCGCTTTTCATCAGCATGGCGCGCCCCTGATCGGACAGATGCACCGCGCCGCCGCGCCCGCTTTTGCGAACGATCTGCGCGCACAGCCGGTTGAAGGAGATCACCTCCGCCTGCAAAAAGCCTCCGCCCAGCGCGTCGCAAAGCCGGCGTTCATACAAAAAGGTCTCCTGATCGGGAACGATCAGCACCGCCCGCCGCCCGGCCTTTACACTGCCGCAGACCTCACGGATGATACGGTATGTTTTTCCGCAGCGCGCGCGGCCCTGTAAAACTGTAAGCATCTTCCGTTCTCCTCTAAAAACTTCAGCAAATCACATAAAACGCAGCTGTTTTTTGTCATTATACCACAAAATATGCGTCTGAAAAAGCCCGAGTGGGAAATTTATAAAAAGTTCTTTTTATTCAAATAAAAATCATGTATAATATGGTAAAAGAAACGTCTTCCGAAAGGATGTCTGCACCATGAAATCAAAGGAAGCTCTTGTTTATTACGCGCGCCGCTGCGCAGGCGTGCTGATTGCCGCGGCGCTTGCAGTGGGGATCATAACCGCCGCCGTTTATCACCGCACCGAAACGGTCATTCCGGAAAGCCACGCCATTTTATTCTTTTACCGCTCCAACGTACCCGGCACTCATGCGGATCAATGGGAGAAAAGCTTTCTTGCCCACGCCTATCCCGGAACGCAATACATAGAGGTTCAATGCTTTCAGCCCGGTATCAGCGGGCAGGTTTCCGCACAGGACAGCGGCTGGTTCATTATCACCGCCCGCCTCGCCAAGCATGAAGGCGACATTCTTTTTCTTGACCGCGAACGCTATGAATATTTGCAGGAAAACGGCTATCTTGCCCCGATGGACGCCCTGCCTGCCGTAAGCTCGCTGCCCGAAAACCGCCGGCTGAAAGCGAGCGGACAATGCTTTGGGCTTTTGATGCAGGGAATGCTCCTTGAAGGGCTGGAATTTCCCGCCGCACAGGATCGGACAAATAACGTCCTCGGTCCTGCCGAGGGGGGGGACGAGCTGATCGCCTGCCTGTACCGCACCCATACCGTTCAGGCCGAAGCGATACTAAACGGCATTCTTGAAAGCGCGCAGGAAATCGAGCCTGTTTCAGAAAAGCCAGCAGGAGGATCGCAATCATGAAGCTTTCCAACGAGCTGCGAAGCCATAAGCTGATCTTCATTATTCCCACCGTGATCGTCATTGCCGTTACGCTGCTGGTATATTCCTTCACCGGCCGCAGCATTCGCCCCGACGCGCTTCACGTTGCAGCCGTGGACGCTTCAACGCTCTCCGCGCATATCGCTTCGCGCTTGGAGAACACGCTTAAACAGCGCGTTGCCGGCTGTTCCGACGCGCAGGTTTTGGAGATCCGTTCCTCTATGCTTGAGCCGTATATTGATTCCGGCTATACCGACTGCGCGGATTTAGAGGAAATGATTTTTAAAGAAATCACGCTTCAGAGCGGAGACATTGCGTTTATAGGAAGCGATCTTATTCCTGTATTCGCCGAAAGAGGCTATATTCTTCCGCTTTCTGAGCAGCAAACGTCTCTTCTCGGCGAGGAAACGCGCAGGCTTACCTCCGCAAGCCTGCCGGACGGCAGCTCCGCCTGCTTCGGCGCGGTGATCGACATGCGCCCGCTGACGGATTCTGGCGATGTGTATTACGGCCCTAAAAACGACGAAGACCCTTCAAAGGACGTTTACATCTGCGTCGTGCGCGTATCCGGCAGCAGCCACCCTGCGCTTGCCGACGCCGCAATGGATTACTTTTGTGAAAATTACCGATAATAAATAAGGAATGCAAAATCATGTATCAGCAAACAAAACAACCGCAGCAGCGAAAATGGTATATCAACGCACTGATCGCGGCAGGCATGGTTGCAGCCGCATTGATCCTGGTCGGCCTGCTGAACTTATTATATTATTCCGTGTGGCGGCTGATCGTGGATATTCTTCGGATCGCCTTGTTCGCCGCATTGGTAATCGCCCTCATGAGCCTGACCATGAGCACCTATGTGTATACCTTGCAGGACGGCGTTCTCACGCTCGAACGCCAGTACGGGCGAAGAACCGTCCGAGAAAGAACAATATCAGTATCAAATATCATTACTGTATCCGATTGGGATAAACAGGAAAAGGCAGAACGCTTCTGCGCGCGCCGCGATCCGGCCTGCAAAATACTACGCTGCCGCGACGCCTCCGGAGGCGAGCATACGCTTTGCTTTGCTCCGGACGAAAAAATGCTTTCACTGCTTGCCCGCGAATAACACCCCGCAGAAAGGTCTGAATTAAAATGCAGCAAATTACGGATAAAATCATTGAAGCCCGCCAAGAGGAGCTGATCGCCTCCACCGCGGCGCTGGTGCGGATTCCATCGGTGAAAAGCGCGCCCGCGCCCAATGCGCCGTTCGGAGAGGAAGTTCGCCGGGCGTTAGATTACACTCTTGCGCTGTGCCGCCGGCTCGGCCTTGACGCGCACGATGTGGACGGCTACGCCGGCTACGCGGAAATTCCGGGCGCACAAGGGGAGCAGATCGGCGTGCTGACGCATCTTGACGTTGTTCCCGCAGGCGACGGGTGGAGCTTTCCTCCGTTTGGCGCCAAGCTTTCGCAGGGGCGAATGTACGGCCGCGGTACGTCCGACGATAAAGGCCCGCTGGTCAGCTCCATCTATGCGCTGGCAGCGGTCAAGGAAGCCGACATTCCGTTAAAAAAGAATATCCGCCTCATTTTCGGCTGCGATGAAGAAAGCGGCTGGGAGTGCATGGAGCACTATGATAAAAAGATCGGCCTGCCCGAGATCGGCTTTTCGCCCGATGCGGATTATCCGGTTATCAACACCGAAAAGGGCATTCTCCATGCCAAAATGCACGCGCGCTTTACTCCTGACACTTACACGCTCTCTATAGAGGGCGGAACGCGCCCGAACGTGGTGTGCGCTAAGGCGCGGGCGCATCTGGAAGGCAACATCGACCGTCTTGTAAAGCTTCTCGTCGCCTACGACTGCCGCAGCAACGGCATCTCCTATAAAGCAACCGCACGCACGCTGGACGTTTGCGCCGAAGGCGTCTCCGCTCACGCAAGCACGCCGCAAAACGGCAAAAACGCCTTCTTCGCCCTGTTCGATTTTCTCGATACGCTTGCCTTGGGCGGCGAGACGGGCGCTTTGATCTCCGAGCTTCGCCGCTGCTTCTGCGGCAAAACGGACGGAAGCGGCTTCGGCCTTGCGCTGCACGATGAAATCAGCGGCGCATTGACCTTAAATCTAGGGATTCTGCGCATGGGCGCGTACTACACGGGCGATCCGGCAGACGCCGGCGCGCTTTACGGCGTTGCAGATATCCGCTATCCCGTGTGCGCATCAGATGAGCAGATCATGAAGGTACTCTCCGCCGCTTCCCCTCTTCTGCAATTTGAGCCGGACCATGTGCAGCCGCCTCATCACACGCCGGAGGAGCATTATTTGGTTCAAACGCTGCTGCATGTCTACGAACAGTATATGAAACGCCCTGCGCGCTGCCTTGCTATCGGCGGCGGAACCTATGCCCGGGCGCTGAAAACCGGCGTGGCTTTCGGCGTAACGCGCGAAGGCGCTCCGGAGCTTGCGCATAATGCCGATGAATATCTCGTATTATCCGAACAGCTTCAGGACGCCAAGCTCTTTGCCGCCGCCTTCTGCGAGCTGCTTCAAAAATAAAAAGGAGGATTCCTTCCATGCGCTTTCTTTTAATGCCGGATTCCTTTAAAGGCACCTTGACCTCTGCAGAGATATGTGCCATCATGGAACGCGCGCTTCGCGCGCACTTCCCAACGGACGATATTTTTACGCTTCCCATTGCCGACGGCGGCGAAGGCACCGTGGATGCTTTTTTAACCGCTTTAGGCGGCGAAAAACGGTTCGTCTTTGTCAACGGCCCGTTTTTTGAACCCGTGCGCGCCTTTTACGGCTTATGCGGCAAGACCGCAGTGATCGAAACGGCCTCCTGCGCGGGGCTTCCTCTTGCGCACGGGCGGCTTGATCCGTGCCAGACCACCACGTTCGGCTTAGGCGAGATTCTTTCCGCCGCGTTAGACGACGGGGCAGAAAGAATCATTCTCGGCTTAGGCGGAAGCTGCACCAACGACGGCGGAGCCGGCATGGCTGCCGCGCTCGGCGTGCGTTTCCTTGACGCTTCGGAAACCGAATTTGTGCCCACAGGCGGGATCTTAAAGGATATTGCGCGCATTGACGGCTCCGGCATAGATCCCCGCCTGCAGAACTGCGAGATCATCGCCATGTGCGACGTAACTAACCCGCTCTGCGGGCCAAACGGCGCTTCCGCCGTTTTCGCGCCGCAAAAGGGCGCTGATGCGAACGCCGTCGCCCTTTTGGATCAGGGTTTGGCTCATTTGGCTTCATTATTAAAAAAGGACTGCCAAACGGACGTTTCCTCCCTCCCCGGCGCGGGCGCGGCAGGCGGCCTAGGCGCAGGCTGCTGCGCGTTTCTCGGCGCAAGGCTGCAAAGCGGCATTTCTTTGATGCTGGACGCCGTGCATTTTCACGAGATCTGCACGCCCGACTCCATCGTATTCACGGGAGAAGGCAAGCTCGATTCTCAAAGCCTCGGCGGAAAAGCCGTCAGCGGAATCGCCGCGGCTGCCGCAAAGCACGCTGCAAAGGTTATCGCGGTAGCCGGCGGCGCGGAAAACGGTCTGCCTGAGATCTATGATGCGGGCATTACCGCCGTGTTCACGATCAATCGGCTTCCCATGGCCTTTGAAGAGTCCAAGCGCTTCAGCGCCGAAAACCTTTTTGAGACAATGGACAATATCGCCCGACTGTTACACGTATAGCGCTTCATCGCTCTACTTAGCCGCAATCAGCGGCTTTTTTTGTTTTCAGCGTCGCTTTGCTCTGAAAAAAACAAGCAATATTGTGTTAAATTTCAGCAATTAAGTATATTGAATTATTATTTCCGTCTGCGTTATAATTATGTCGACCGATTATGGTTAAAAATTATAAGCGAGGTCTCCATTATGAAAAAGCGTTTTTTTGTAAAACGGCTGCTTGCTTTTCCGCTGATCGCTCTGTTTTCGTTCGGCGCCGTTCTGCCCGCTTTCGCAGAATCCGCCGGCATGACGGAAGCAATCAAAAGCAATGTGGCATTGGGAAAGAAAGTCATTGCCAGCGACGACTATGTTGCGCCTGAAGGCATTTGGTCCGCAGTTTTTCTTACGGACGGAAAAATTGAAAAAATGGGAGAAGGCGACAGCCGCTTAGGCTGGTCTACGCTGCCTACCACAAACCGCAAGCAGGTTTCCGAGGTGGATCTGACGATCGATCTTGACGGGAACTATTCCGTGGACGCAGTTGCGCTCGCTCCCACCAAGCACGATTATAAGACCTTCCCCATGAGCTATGAAATACAGCTTTCCGCAGACGGGAACAGCTGGACGACCGTGGCCAAGGTAACCGACCGTACAGCCACGCCCGAAACGCAGGTACATACCTTTACATCTACGGTATGCGCGTTCGTTCGCGTGCATATCACCAAAAACAGCCCCGTTATGAACTCGGGCTCGTATCTTTCCCAGCTCGGCGAGATCGAAATCAACGGAACCCGCTACCGGAAGCTGGTCAACGCCGCCTCCGGCAAAGCCTTCACGGCTTCCGCGTCTTTGGAATCCGGCTCCTTCGGCGTTAAACGGCTAACGGACGGCAAAATGAACAGCGGCTGGTCCAGCCGCGCCGCCGACAGCTCCGTTTCCGACAGCGCGCCCGTGGAGCTGACAATGGATCTTAAAGGCGTGTATGAGCTGGACGAAATCCGTCTTTTCCCTTGTACGGATCCCGCTTATTTCCCCACAAGCTATGAGATCTACACCTCCTTTGGCGGCGAAAAATGGGAAAAGCTGAACGCTTCTCCCGAATCCGCCGGCTCCGCAAAGCCGCAAACGGTTTCCTGCGCGCAGCAATGCGCCGCCTATGTGCGCATTGTGATTACTGAATCTGCCAAAAATTCAAAGGGCGGCAGCGTTGCGCAGCTGAGCGAAATTGAAATTATCGGGGAAAAAATGGCTGTCGGAGAAGTATCCGTCAATAAATCGGCGTTAAGAATGCAGCCCGGCGAATCCGACAAGCTGCGCCTGACGCGCCTGAACACCGACCCGCGAATTCCCACACCCAATGTTGTTTGGACCTCCGACAACGAAAGCGTTGCGAAGATCGACAGCAGCGGCTGCGTCACCGCCATCGGTTTGGGCGTCACCACCCTGCGCGGAACCACAAACAATAAAATTTACACCTGCAAAATCTCGGTGGATGAACATAGCATGCTGGATAATTTCATGATTACCACCTTCCGCTCTCCCTCTAAACCGTATTTAACACCCGAAACATACGATCTGCTTCAGGCCGCGGGCTTTACAAACATCCAAAACGAATGGAACACCACCGTAAACACGTTGGAGGACAACCTGCTCATGGCGCAGTACAGCTATGAGCGCGGCATGGATATCACCGCCTCTCTGGGCGACTGGAAAGACGGCTTTGCAGGCATTTCCTATGAAGAAATTCAAGAGCGAATCAGCCTGGTTTCCCACGTCCCCGGCGTGGGCGGCATCTATATCATAGATGAACCTTATAACGCCAACCAATATGCTCCCGCCTTTAAAGCAATCAAGGATCTGCTGCCCTATGCCGACGTTCACCTGAATTTTCTGCCAATGCTTGTTTACCCTAACGCTAAGATCTATGAAGCGCAGATGAACGATCTGTATCAGCTTTCGGGCGGGCGGCTTGACTATCTCATGTACGACTACTATCCGTTTGGACTGGAGACGGATTCCTTTAATGAAGGCAACTGGTATAACAATCTTGATGTAGTGCGCAAGCTTGGCCTGAAAACAGGCGCCAAAACAGGCACATTCATTCAATCCATCAGTATGCGCAACGGCTACCGCCGCCCCAACGGAAAGGAAATCCGCTTCGAGGCGTACAGCGCCGCGGCCTACGGTTACAAGCAGCTCGCTTATTTCTGCTGGGAAACGCCTAACGAAGTGGACTACGGCTTCGGCCCTGCAATCGTTGATATCTACGGCAAGCCCACAGAAATCTACGAACCCGTAAAGGAAGTAAATAACGAAATTCTCAAGCTTGGCCCGACACTCATGCAGCTGGACTCCGTGAATGTTTATCATGCAGGAAAAAGATGCTCCTCCTATAACCGCCTGCCGCAGGATTTCTTCATTCAGCCGCAGGGGGACGCGCAGCTTGTGATTTCACATATGCGCAATAAAAACACCGATGCCGACTACGCAATGCTTGTAAACCGCGACCTGAAAAACGAGCAAACCGTAACCTTTACCGTGCCGGAGGGAACCGCCTCCATTGAGGAGATCAGCAATCAGACCGGCCTGCCCGAGGAAATGAAGCGCAATGCAGACGGCTCCTACACCGTAACGCTCCGCGCGGGCGCAGGCATTCTGGTTAAAATGCCGGCCTCCTGCAACTATACTCCCAATTACGGCAAATTCCTGCCGCAGGCGGGTGAAAATCTTGCGTTAAACGCAAACATCAGCGGCTCCGGCTCCGTCGGCGCGGACGGCTTCTATCTCAGCTACGTTCAAGACGGAAACCGCTTCAGCACCACTGCTTATCAAGGGTGGGATTCCACACCTGCTGCTGAAGACGATCAAACCGCATGGCTGCTGGCCGATTTGGGCGGCATAGCGGAGATCAACCGCGTGGATCTCTACCCCGCAGGACAAAGCTACCGTTTCGGAATGCTGTTCCCGACCGATTTCACCATTGACGTTTCGCAGGACGGTGAAAATTGGAAAAGCGTTGTAACCCAAACCAATTTTGCTAAACCGGAAACCGTTCCCAGCTTTACCTTTGAAAAGGTCTCCGCGCGCTATGTCCGGCTGAATATCACCGGCATGCGCAAATTCAGCGATGAATACCGCGCACAGATCGGCGAATTTGAAATCTATAACGATGACGGCAGCGTTCCCGCGCCGAAAAATCCGTCAAGCAGCGACGAGGAGGATAAAAAAGCCTCTGTAAACTTAGCCTCGAACGCCACCGTAATTTGCTCCAGCAGCTATGAAGAAGCTCCTTATTGGTCTAAAACCGGAATTAACGACGGCCGTCTGCACGAAGTAACCGAGGACGACGGTCTGCACTGCGGATGGAGCTCCGCCATAAACGCCAATAAGGAACAGGATGGCGCAACCGAATGGATCGGCTATGACTTCGGCAAAAAAACAAGCGTGAACACCGTGATCGTATACACTGCCCGCCATCCCGTGGCAGACGCCTTCCCGATCGACTTCTGCGTAGAGGTCTCCGACGACGGTGAAAACTGGCGCACGGTATACTCCAAAACGGGCGAAATCGATCTGACCGTTTCCTGCGCCAGAACACTGAGCTTTGATTCTGTGGAAACCCGCTATCTCCGCTTCCGCGGCACGAAGCTCTCCGAGCTTTCTCCGTACGGCTACATGATGCAGCTTTCCGAACTGGAGGTGTACAACATAAAGGATGACGCCGACAAAACCGAGCTGAAGGCTGCTGTTGAGCAGGCAAAAGCGATTCAAACAGCTGAATACACGCAGGCCAGCATAGATACGCTCAACACCGAGATCGCCTTTGCCGAAGCCGTTTTGGCAGATGAAAACGCCTCTCAGGAGGATGTGGACGCAGCGCTGACTGCTTTGAACAACGCGGTAAAGAACCTTACTCCGGCCAATACCGCCGATAACGGCGGAATGCCCGTTTGGCTGCTGTGCATAATCATTGCTGCCGGATTGGCCGTTCTTGGCGGCGCGGCCTATGCCATCACACGCGCAGCCTCAAAAAAGAAATAACTCCATAAAATTCTCCTTTCGGAATTCCCGCAGAAATTTCTGCGGGAATTTCTTATTTTTCCGCCCTTAAAAAACATCCCGGCAAAGAAACGCTGCCGCCGCAGCCGGGCGACTTCCGCGCCCGAACCGCCTCCTTACGCGGCGGTTCGTTCCCCTTCCGCCGCCCCTTAACAGCAGGCGGAACCTCCTGCTTCAAATTTTTCGCACCCTATTTCTCCTCTCCGCAGCCCGCCGAATCGAAAATGTAATTTTACTTTGAATCTGTGAAGGAATGTGCTATAATGAATAAAAATGCTTTCATTTTCAGCGTATGATTCATACGCGCCGCCTCAAGCGGCAGAACGGAGTTTTTTATGATTCGGATTCAGGGGCTTACAAAGGATTTTCCTTTAAGCGGCAAAAAAGCTGACAGCCGAACGGACATGCGCACGGAAAACGGCAAAACCTTTTACCGTGCCGTTGACGGGCTTTCCCTTCACATTGAAAAGGGCGAGATCTTCGGCCTGTTAGGCGCAAACGGAGCCGGCAAGACCACAACGCTGCGTCTGCTTGCCACCATGCTTCACCCCACCGCAGGCAGCGCCGAGATCGCAGGGTTTGACATTGTTCGCCAAAGCGAAAGCGTGCGCAAAAGCATCGGGATTCTTTTCGGCGGCGATACCGGCCTTTACGACCGGCTGACTGCCCGCGAAAATATCGCGTACTTCGGCCGGCTATACGACATGACCGAAGAGCAGATCGCCGCCCGAACCGAAGAGCTTTGCGAAATTTTTGACCTGACACGCTATATCGACGCCCGCTGCGGCACATTCTCGCGCGGCATGAAGCAAAAAACCGCTTTTGCCCGCAGCATTATCCACTCCCCGCAGGTCATGCTTTTTGACGAACCCACCGCCGGGCTGGACATCAGTGCGGCGTTAGAGGTGCAGCATTTCATCTCCGCCTGCAAGCAGGAGGGCAAGACCGTGATCCTCTCCAGCCACAACATGACGGAGGTCGAACGGCTGTGCGACCGCATCGGCATCATCGACCACGGCAAGCTGCTGACCTGCGGCACACAGCAGCAGCTGCTGCAAACGCATGGCTGCTCCGATCTCGAACAGGTCTTTATGATGCTGACAGAGGAGGCGAAAAAATGAATTTTCATCATATCAACACCATTTTCAAAAAAGAATTTACCGATCTTTTCCGCGATAAAAAAACCATTATCGGCACGCTGATCGTTCCGCTGCTGTTGTTTCCGCTGCTTATGCTCATTATGGGAGGCGGCCTCGGCTCCATGATGAACGACGCTCTTGAAGACCCGGCAAAAGCACACATAACCATTGCCCTGCACGAAAACGCAACGGAAGATATGTTGGCCTTTGCCAAAAACGAGCTGTTTGCGGAAACCGAAATTGAAATCATACACCCCGAAAATCTTCAAACAGCGCTTGAAAACGGAGATATCTCCGTGATCCTTGAGCTTGAACCTGATTTTCGCCAAAAGCTGAGCGGCAACATTCCGCTTTCCGCAAAGCTTGTATACAACGAAATGGATTCAAACACCGCCATGCGCGCGGACGCAGTAGCCTCCCTAATCAACCGCTACAACACGCTCACCGTTTACGCGCGGCTTGAGGCGCTCGGCATTTCACCGGACATCCTTACGCCCATAACGGCGCAAAGCGTTACGCTTTCGGATTACTTCGGCGTAACGAACCGTTCCGGCTCGCAAAACATGTTTTTGCAGATGATGCTCCCGTATCTCGCTGCCATCTTAGCCGCTTCCTCCGGCCTGAGCGCCGCGGTGGATATGATCGCCGGCGAAAAGGAGCGCAACACGCTTGAACCGCTGCTTTCCACCGCGGCCAACCGCAGCAGCGTACTGTTCGGAAAATTCTTAGTAGTGGTCGCTTTCACCATGCTCGGCGTCGTTGCGCAAGGCATCGGCATGGCGATCGGCTTCAGCATTTTCGGCAGCAATTTTGCAGGCTCCTTCATGAGCGGCGGCATCAATATCTCCGCAGGCGTGCTGCTTCTGGTGCTGTTAGGGTTCATTCTGATGGGCATGACCTTCTCCTGCATTGCAATCTCTCTTTCCGCGGTGAGCAAAACCTATAAGGAAGCGCAGACCTACTCAAGCTATGTTGTGTTCATTCCCATGATTATCGGGTTCTTTTCCATGTTCATGAGCGCAAGGGACGTATCTTTATGGATGATGTTTGTGCCGGTAATGAATATCGTAAGCTCTATGAAGCTCGTTTTGGGCGGAAGTGCAGATTTTATTTACCTGCTGTGCGGCGTGGGCAGCTCGTTGGTCTATATGCTGCTTGCACTCTCCTTAGTGCGCCGTTTGTTCAGCAAGGAAAAATATATGTTCCGGAGCTGATAAGCCCGGTGGAAAGGATAAGTATCCTATGGCAGAACAGTCAAAGGAACGAAAAAAACGCCGCCTCCACCCAACGCAGTTTCTGATGCTGGGCTTTGCATTGCTGATCCTGCTGGGCGCGATCCTGCTTTGCCTGCCCTTCAGCGCGGCAAAAGGAAGCTCCGTATCCTTCTTGGAGGCTTTGTTCACCTCTGCAAGCTCCGTATGCGTTACGGGGCTGACAGTCGTGGAAACCGGCGCGGCATATTCCACGTTCGGGCAGCTTGTGATCCTGCTGCTGATCCAGTGCGGCGGACTCGGTATCATGACAATAACCGTAATGTTCTTCATGGTGCTAAAAAAGCATATTACACTTTACGAGCGCATGGTTCTTAAAGAACAATACAATTACGAAGGACTGGGCGGGCTTGTAAATCTGACCAAAAGAATTTTGCTCGTTACCCTGCTGATCGAGCTGGTCGGCGCGTGCCTTCTTTCGATTCGGTTTATTCCGATCTACGGCTGGGGAAAAGGCATTTACTTCAGCATCTTTCATTCGGTAAGCGCCTTTTGCAATGCCGGCTTTGATATTTTAGGAAACGGAAACAGCCTGTTCGCCCTGCGGCAGGAGCCGTTTATCCTGCTTGTATTGGCGGCTTTAATCACTTTAGGCGGATTGGGCTTTATCGTGCTTCAGGAAATCGGCAGGGAACGGAAGTTTTCCCGTCTTTCCCTGCACGCAAAGGTGGTTCTCTGCGTCAGCGGCGTTCTGACGCTTTCGGGCTTTCTTTTGACCTATCTCTTTGAAATCGGAAACCCGCAGACGCTCGGCGATCCCTCTTTGGGTACAGGAAACGCCGTAATGGGCGCGCTGTTTCAATCCGTTTCACTGCGAACAGCAGGCTATTCCTGCCTGCCTATCGGCCAAACTCACTATGCCACAAAGCTGATCTCCGTTTTTCTTATGTTCATCGGCGCTTCCTCCGGCTCCACAGGCGGCGGCATTAAAACCACCACGATGTTCCTGCTGCTGCTGTTGGTGTACACTGTGGTTCGCGGCCGCGAGGAGGTTACGTTTGCCAAACGGACCTTTGCCATGCAGCTGGTGCATAAGGCTATGGCTATTGTTGTGGTTTCTTTGATTTTGGTGCTGTGCAGCAGCCTGCTGCTGTGCCTGCTGGAGGAAGGCAACCCGCAAACGGCGCAATATGAATTTATTGATTTTCTCTATGAAGTTACCAGCGCTTTTGCAACAGTCGGTCTCTCCTGCGGGATGACGGCAAGCTTAAGCGCCGGAAGCAAGATCCTGATTATTTTCATGATGTTTGTAGGCCGCATCGGCCCGCTGACTATGGCCTTTGCCATCAGCGGACGCAAGCAAAGCAAAACCGCCGTAAAGTACCCGCAGGATCGCATGATGATCGGGTGATCCCTCACAACTCAGAAAGGAATGTATTTTATGAAATCTTTTGCCGTTATCGGGCTTGGCCGCTTCGGTACCAGTCTTTCCACTACGCTCTATGAAATGGGACATGAGGTTCTCTGTATCGACGAAAACCCGGATCACATCAAAGCCATCGAGGGAAGCGTTACGCACGCCATTCAGGCGGACGCCTCCGATCCTGCGGTGCTCAGCGAGCTTGGTATCCGCAATTTCGACACCGTTGTGGTTTCCATCGGCGCCGAGCTTGAAACCGCTATCCTCATCACGCTGCTCTGCAAGGAACAGGGCTGCCGCTGCATTGTGGCTAAAGCCGCAACGGAGCTGCATGCCAAGATTCTTTCCAAAATCGGCGCGGATAAAGTCGTGCTTCCGGAAAAGGCCATGGGCGTGCGCGTCGCACACAGCCTTGCCGCCTCCAATGTTTTGGATTTCACCGAGCTTGCGCCCGGCTACAGCATGGCGGAGATCGACTGCCCCGAAGCATGGCAGAACAAAACGCTGATGCAGCTGAACCTGCGCGCTCGCTTCGGCATCACCGTGATTGCCATTCGGCACGGACGCGATATGATCGCCTCTCCCTGCGCCGACGATCTCGTGCAGGCCGGCGATGTTCTTATCGTTGTCGGCAAAAACGACCGCCTTACTAAGCTGGAAAGCAAGCACTTGCAGGACTAAACCAAAAAGGAATGAAAAGTATGCGCCAAGCCGTTATCGACATCGGAACCAACAGCACGCGCTTAATGATCGCAGACGTTTCAAAGGAATGTGTTTGCTGCATTGAAAAGCGCTTAGAAACCACCCGTTTGGGCGAGGGGATTTCCAAAGACACTCGCCTGAAGGAAATCCCTATGCACCGAACGGCGGCAGCGGCAGCGCATTTTGCGCAGGTCGCTAAAACAGCGGGCGCGGAAAAGATCCACATTT
The DNA here is from genome assembly GCA_018376855.1 of Clostridiales bacterium. GTDB lineage: Bacteria > Bacillota > Clostridia > Christensenellales > QALW01 > JAHAAN01. The sequence goes on from JAHAAN010000001.1 coordinate 33,858, forward strand.
ATGCCACTGCTGCGGTGAGGGAAGCCGAGAACGCCGCAGATTTTGCTGATCTCCTGCGCGCTCTTTCCGGACTTACGCTGCACATTCTCTCCGGCGAAGAGGAAGCGCGCATCGCTTATGCAGGCGCCTGCGGCGGCGAAGCGAACTGCGCAGTGATCGACATCGGCGGCGGCAGCACGGAAGTGATGCTCAAGAACGGAGAAACGCTTACGGCGCTGAGCCAAAAAATCGGAGCTGTACGGCTGGCGGAACGCTTTTCCATTGGAGACGGGCATCTGTGCCGCGGCACTGTGATGCAGACAACCGATTTTCTGCGCCCTTATATAGAGCGATATGCGCAGATCGGCGCCGGCCATGCTGAAAAGCTGATCGGCGTTTCGGGCACGCCCACCACATTAGCGGCAATGGAGTTAGGGCTTTCGGTGTACGACGGCTCCCGCATACAGGGAACTGTTCTAAGCTATCAGCGCATTTGCGAGCTGGCCGGCACTTTGTTTGAAGCGCCGCTGAATGTTCGCAAAGCCATGACCGGCGTGCCGCCGGAACGCGCCGACATCATTCCCTTCGGAGCCTTAATCCTGATGAGCTTTATGAAGCGATACGGCTATGATTCCCTTACCGTAAGCGACCGCGATTCGCTGGAGGGATATTTACTGCTTTACGGAAACAAATGATTTCGCCGCTGCACAGCGGCTTTTTCTTTTGGCGCAGCCGTGGGGCGCACGGGCGCCTTCGGCGCCTAAGCCCCCTGTCGGGGGCTACCCCGGTGAGCCGCTTCGCGCGCAAGCGCGCGGCGGTTCGCCGGGGCGTGCGCCCCGCTTGCTCATGCTCCGTTCCCGATTTTATTGCCGAATTGTAACCGTTTTGGGAAATTTATGTATGCCGTCTTGAAATGAAGAATAAAAACTGGTATAATAAACATAAAGAACAAATGTTCTTTGCTACAATTTCTTTCAGGAGGCATAAGTATGAAAATCACATGTATCGGCAGAAAAGTTACACTGAAGACTCCGTTTATAGAAAAGATGGAAAAAAAGCTTTCTAAATTCAACAAGTTCTTTTCCGACGAAGCGGAAGCCACGGTAAAAGTAACCGTGGAAAAGGACTGGCAAACCGTTGAAGTAACGATTTTCGATCAGGGTATCTCCATAAGAGCTGAAAAATCGGCCCGTCAAATGGAAGAAGCCATCGATCCAGTAATAGATATTCTCTCCAGCCGAATCGTTCGCAACCGCAAGCGCTTAAACGACCGTCTCCTAAACACAGAACTGCCAAGCGAAACGGAACCCGATGAAGCCGACGATGAAAGCTTTAACGTCATTCGTGAAAAGCACTTTTTCGTGCAGCCCGCCAATGTTGAAGAAGCGATTCTGCAAATGAATCTGCTCGGTCATTCCTTCTATATGTTCCGCGACGACCACAGCGGCGAGATCAATGTCGTTTATAAGCGCAAGGACGGCAGCTACGGCCTGCTGGTTCCGGAAAAATAGCCTATAAAAAGCCGCAGGCTAATTACAGTAATACCGCAGGCGTTCATATCCTGCGGTATTTTTTTAAATTGCTGCCGTTCTCTTTCCGCCGCGTCAGGCTGTTCAATCAATATCCAAAACGCATGGTTCGATCCTCGTACAGTCTTATTTAATCTGCAATTTTTTGCGTACTATCAAACTAACGGTCAGTCCGACAGCGATATAAACGATCCAAAACGCAGCGTATTTTAGCAGTGAATCCGTTATGATCGGATACGGAGCAGGACCTGCCCCGCTGAACACGATATTATAAAAAACAGAGAGTAGCAGAAAAGCGATCACCCATATATTCACACGCCAAAATATTCTTTTCGCCGCCGCTCTTGTGCCTTCCTCCGACACCACCGCGCCTATTCCGTAAATCATGCATCCCATCACGGTAAAGACCAACCCAAGCGCCGTTGCAATGCCCGTTTGCTGCTCATACCATATTAAGGCAGAAATAATGACGCCCAACAAAGTAAACGCCGTCGCCGCTATCGCAAACACACTTGCATTCGGCTTTTCCTTTGCGGAAACGCTTTCCTCTGAGATCATATCAATTCCTTTCAGCAAATAATCCGTAGTAACCTCAAAATAATCGCTCATAAGAACAATTCTCTCTAAATCCGGAAGGCTTTGTTCGCTCTCCCATTTTGATACCGCCTGGCGGGAAACGCCGATTTTATCGGCAAGTTCCTCCTGCGATACTCCTTTTGTCTTTCGCAGCTGCTGAATTCTATCCGCTATATTCATGCCAATCACCACACCTTTCTTTAGTGGCTTTATCATAACACAGAAAGCCGTTGCAAAGCTACCGCCATCAGCTGGAAATTCAGCACTCAACGGTTGCAGCTTCGCAACGCCCGTTTGGCAAAACAAAATATTCAGGCCAAACGGCAATATAACGAATTCAAAAGCGGCTATAAGAACATCCGCTCATTTTTGTGTACTATAGCATAACCGCCGAAAAGTTTTCCATCTTCTCTTGATTCCGCAAGAAATAAATGGTATAATTTCATTAAATATCAAAATATACAGTGAAGAAAAAGAACAGGAAACTGCGTTGTTTATGAAAGAATCCATAACGCATCACGGTTATTTAAAGATGCAGAAAACCACAAAATCATATAAAGCATTTATATGCGTAAGAATCTGCAACGGAGCGGTAATCCATTTAAACGGAGAAGAAATAAAATCTGCTGATTTGAGCGCGTAATTCTATTTTAATTGGAGGATCAAGCATGATTTATATTGTAATTTTAGTCCTGCTGCCTTTGTTACCTTAGCGGATTTGGCAAAGAAGTCCAAATAACAAATATATCTGCGGCCATGATCCTTACCAAACCGCCCTCTAACACGATCAACCTGCAAAAAAACAGCGCCCCTCATTCCCGTGCCGGCGCTGTTTTTCATACTCCCACGGCTTTTTCCGCCGCAGCATCCTGTCTGCCGCGCATTAGAGCAAAAAGCTTTTTCGGTTTCTTATGCTCTCAAGCCCGCCGCGCCTATGCACGCCCGCTGCGATAGATCTTTCCAACCTCAATTCCGTTTGGCAGGCTGCCGATCAGCTCCGAAACCGTTACCAGCTCAAAGCCGTCCTCCACCAGCTTCGGAATCACAAGCTCCATTGCGTCCGCCGTAGAGGAATACAGATCGTGGCAGAGAATAATATCGCCGTCCTTCGCACCTTCCACAATCGCCTTATAGGTCGCCTCGGGATCCTTTGTTTTCCAATCCAGCGTATCAATACACCATCTGACAATCGCCATATTTTCCTGCGCAGCCGCTTGTTTGACCGTTTCGTTTGCATTGCCGTAGGGAGGGCGAAGGAATGCGACCCTTTTCCCGGTGGCCTCAAAAACCAGCCGGTTAACGCTTTGCAGCTCTTCAAGAACCTTTTCCTCAGAAAGCTTATTCAAATCCCCATGACTCCACGTATGGCTTGCGATCTCATGGCCTTCCTCGGCAATTTTCTTAAGAATGTCCGTTCGGCTGTTCAGTCTGCTGCCGACTACACAAAAGGTCGCCTTTCCGCCATACTGCTTTAAAACCTCCAAGATCCTCAGCGTCGATTGGCTCGGCCCATCGTCAAAAGTCAGAGCGATCCGCTTTGAGGCCGTAACCGTCGGTGAGGACTGCGTTTCCGAAGGCTGCACTCCCGCAGTCGGCGTAATGCTCGGCGAAGGCGTGGCGTCTCCCTGTATCTGAAGGTCTGAAGCGCGGATATAGCCCGTTTGCTCATGAAACCAAACGCAGTGCCAGCCTAACGGCTCGTTCTTTTTAATCACCGGAATCTCTTCATTCAAACGCAGTGCGCCAAGCAGCGCGCTTTCTTCAGCAGGCTCGGAATAAATATGCGCGCCGTCCGATATGCAAATGCCCGCCGCCTCCGCAGCAGGGGCCGTTCCCGTAGGCTCGCCGGCAGGCGTCGGGGATGATTCCGGCTCCCGCCCGCAGCCGCAAAGCAATGTAAAAACAACACAGCAAAAAACAACAAATATTTTCTTCCACCGAACAACCATAACAACACTTCATTCCGTTTTTTTACTGATCACCATTATAGAAGGATTTTCCCGAAAGTCAAACTTTTATGCGGGAAAATAAAATATTTCTTGGAAAAGACATATAACCGTAACGGAAGCTTCACACATGGCCTTTGCTGCACATTTCCCGGTACCGGGACGGCGACAGCCCTATATTTTTACGAAAAATGCGGCTGAAATAAAGCGAGTCCTCATATCCCGACGCCTGCGCTATCTCCTGTATGCTCAGGTCTGTCTGCTCCAGCATCGTGCAGGCGTTTCGCATACGAAGGCCGGTTAAATATTCGGAGGGAGAAAGCCCCGTATGCGCTCTGAATGCAGCACGGTAACGGCTCAAGCTCAGATTTTCCATACACGCCAGCTCGCTTATACAAATCTCAGATGCAAAATTGCGATGCATATATTCCTTTGAATGTTGGAATGAACGCAAATCTTCTTTCCTGCTCCCGCGGCGCGCCGCAAGCCGCGCCAGCAGAACAAAAAGGCTGCAAGCCTTTGCCGCGCATGCGGAATCGGCACAAAAGTCATTGCGGATAAATTCCTCAAAAAGCTCGCTGAAAGCCAAAACGATCTCCTCGCGCACGCCGATCTCATAAAGCGTCTGCGCCGAAAAACCGCACTTTCCCATGAGCTGCAATGCGTCAAAGCCCGTAAAGTGAACCCACAGATAATCCATCTCCGTGTGATCCGTCTTCCGATAGCGATACGGCGTATGCGGCGCAAAAAAAATCATCTGCCCCGCATGCATCACGCGCACTCCTCCGCGGGCATACATCTCCAGCTCGCCTTTATACAGATAGATCATATAAAAATCATTGCGTCCCTGCGGCATGTTGGTTTCAAAAGGGCAGTCAAAGGCGCAAACACCCGCGCAGTTGACAATCAAATAGGCGCTGCTATCCTCCTGATTACTGATACCGAAATCATTATGCCGGTTATAGTTCTGGCTTTTCATATTAAGCTCCATTCCGGCGTGAAAAATTTTATTTTTCACCCTATTTCTATTCCTTGTTGAATTTGCTACGCTTTCGGCTTGCGAGCCGAAATTGCCGCCTGCTCTTGCGGCTAAGGAGCAAATTCCCGCGTGAAAAATTTTATTTTTCACGCTATTTCCTTTTTAAGCGAAATGTCCATATTATCAGTCGTTTTGTGCATGGTGTAAATTTCTTTTTTATTATATACTGATTGCAGAAAGAAATCAAGAGAAGACCTTTTTATTACCATACAGGAAAGGATGTCAAAACATGAAAAAAGCAATAAACGCATGGTCACTGGACGGCGCGCTTACCTTTGAGCAGTCGTTTGCGGCCGCAAAAAAAGCAGGCTTTGACGGCATTGAACTAAACGTTGACGCACCCGGAAGCCCGCATAGCCTTACCATGGACACCACGGAACACGAGCTTGACGAAATTGCCGCCCTGAGCGAAAAATACGAGCTTCCCGTCATCAGCATTTCCACCTCTCTCTACGGCGGAAAGCTCGGCGGCGCAGCAGATGAAGAAAACGAATTCGCCAAAACGCTTATGCTACACCAAATTCGCTGCGCGAAAGCGCTCGGCGCAGGCGCGGTGCTGACGGTTCCCGGCGCTGATCTGTCCCGCGTCTCTATGAAGCAATGCCGCGCCCGCGCAATCGCACTGCTCTCCGACGCCGCTGAGGAAGTTGAAGCTTCCGGCATCACGGTAGGGCTTGAAAATGTGTGGAACGGATTCTTTATGTCGCCCTTCGATATGCGGTCCTTCATCGAGGAGATCGGCAGCTCCCGCATCCGCGCTTATTTCGACGTCGGAAACGTCGCCGCCTTCTCCTATTCAGAGCATTGGATCGAAGTGCTGAGCGACCTGATCTGCCGCGTGCATGTGAAGGATTACCGCTCCAACGGCCTGAACTGCGGCGGAGATTGGGCGGATCTTCTAAACGGCAGCGTACGCTGGGAAAACGTTATGCGCGCGTTCCGCGCTGTCGGCTTCAACGGTTATCTTACCGCGGAGGTCTTCCCCACACACTCGTACGCAGACCCCGCCGAATTCTACAGCGAAACCGCACACCAGCTTGAAAAGATTCTTGCACTGTAAAAAAAGAGCACTGTAAAAAAAGAAAGGAATGAACAAATATGAGTAAAAAGAAAGTTGCTGTCATCGGATGCGGCGGAATCGGCGGCTATCATCTGAGCCATCTGCTTCAATTCGGGGACATCATTGATCTCGTTGGCTTCTGCGATCTGATTCCCGAACGCGCGCAAAGCTTTGCCAAGCAGGCAGGCTGCGGCGAAACCTTTACCGCCTTTAAAGAAATGTACGATGCTGTGCAGCCGGACGCGGTATTCATCTGCGTGCCGCCTACCTGCCACGGCGAGATCGAATTTGAAACGATCAGGCGCAGCATTCCGTTCTTCGTGGAAAAGCCGCTTACACTGGATATAAAGCTGGCGCAGGAGATTCTTCGCCGCATTGAAGAAAAAAAGCTGATTACAGCCGTAGGCTTTCAATGCCGCTACGATATGCTTGCAAAACCGCTTGCCGATTTTGCAAAGGAAAACCGCGTGGTATACATCAACTGCACCCGCTTTGGCGGCGTTCCGGACGCGCCGTGGTGGAAAACCAAATCGCTTTCCGGCGGCCAGCTTGCGGAACAAACCATCCACCAGCTGGATTATATCCGCTATACCTACGGCGACCCCGAAACCGTGTTCTCCATGGCCGCCCGCGGCTTTGTTCAGGGGATCGAAGGCTATGACACCGACGACCTGAGCGCCACCGTGGTGCGCTTTAAAAACGGAGCCTTAGCCAATATCGCTACAGGCTGCTATGCGTCGGCAGGAACCGCCTATGATTCAAAGCTCACCTACAGCACCGCAGACAAGCATGCGGATCTGTACCTGCTTGATAAGCTCTGCGTATACGGTGAAAATGAAAGCGGAAGCGCCGTAGGGGATTTAGTCATTAAGGGCGACGGTTCTTTAAGCAAAAGCTCCGGCGACGCAGTGGAATTCCGCCAAAACGGAGACTGCGGCATTGCGTGCGACCGCACGTTCTTGGAGGCCTGCATTTCAGGCGATCCCTCCGCGATCCGCTCCCCTTATTCCGACGCCTATAAAACACTGGCCTTTGCTCTTGCCTGCAACGAATCTATGGAAACCGGCATGCCCGTTCATGTAGAATATGTCGATTGATCTTTTCCAAGCGGCAAACGGCTTTGCACACAGTGCAGAGCCGTTTTTCTTTTAAGCGCCGGCATAAAATCAAAATAGGAAGTTTTTTGCCGTCTTGATTTTCAAGTAAAATCCATTATAATATTGTATAAGGACGCTTATTCAGACACGCACCAAAAGCAGCCGCACTGTTTACATGGAGAGCTGTGATCACGCCTGCCGCCGGCAGGGCGGCGGAAGGAGACCGGACCGCCGCGCAAGGAGGCGGTTCGGGCGCGGAAGTCGCCCGATTGTGATCCACGTTTTCAAAATCTTTTCTGCCGGAAACCTCTGTCTCCGCTTCCCTTTGCAGAAAAGAAGCTGAACAAAAAAACAGCGCGAATGAATATACCCCACTGCTTCAGCTATTAAAAAAGCATATTCAAAGCGTTTTATTTTTCAGAAGAAAAATAGTCGCTTAAGTAAAGAACCGGAGAGCAAAAATATAAAAGGCGGCTATGCCGTTTTTAAAGTCTTATTCTCGCTTCTCTTGAAAGCGGACGCCATGGCCATTTTATTTTCTAATAAAGCAATAAAAAGTAATGAAAGGACTCTTATAAATGAAAAAATATTTGATATCCATATTGCTCCTTTCGCTTCTTTCGGCAACGCTGTTTGGCTGTGCGCCAAATTCTTTGCAAGGCACAGAATCACCGCTGCCGAATACTCCGACCCAACCGCCCGCCTCTTCCTTGCCCGCCGGCGGAGCCGCAATGCCCGATATTGAAGATAACCCCTCCTCTGCGGCGCCTTCC
>JAHAAN010000093.1 GCA_018376855.1 Clostridiales bacterium
ATCAAGCATTGGAAAATACATAATTACATTCGCAAGGACACCTATTCCCCCACCAAATATCACGACGAATTTTCAAGGCTTTTGCTTGACGAAAACAGTGCGTACAAGCTATCTAAAACAGACGTTGAAAATAGTTATGTAACAGAACCGTCGACGACCCGTCAACGATCCGTGGACGACCCGTCGACACAGGATAGGTTAGGTAAGGATAGGATAGGTAAGGATAAAAAAGAAAGTAAGAAAGAAAAAACGTCCTCTTTTGATAAAATCATTGCCCAATATTCAACCGATGAAAAAACGGTTGAACTGCTGAAAGAGTGGTTAAAGGTGCGTAAAGCGAAACGCGCCGCCATGACGGACAAGGCAATACAAATGAACGTTGATAAGCTGGACGGCATTGCCAAGGAAAGCGGCATGGATGTAAATGCTTATCTGTCGGAAGTCATATGCCGAGGCTGGGCGGCGTTGTATCCAATCCGGCAATACGGGGACAAGCAGACAGGCAAGACGTATGGCGCAAACGGAATAGAGATCGACCCCAACGGGGCAAGAGACCTTGACGAAATCTTTTGACGAGGTGAGCAATGGAACATTTTTATGACGAGCTGAAAGCAAATGCGGCTGAATCCACACACGCCAAACAGGGCGATTATTACGAAAACGGGGTGCTGCATTGCGGGAAATGCCGAACGGCGAAAGAGGTGTGCTTCAAGCTAAACGGCAAGAACAGAAAGCAGGGCGTTTTGTGTAAGTGTGAAGCTGAACGGCGGAACGCAAGGGAGGAAAACGACAGGCGGCTTGCTCTGATTGCCGAACGGCGGGAACGCTGTTTCCCTGAAGAACGAATGCAGCAATGGACTTTTGCCAAGGATGACGGCGCAAACACCGAGCTTTCCAAAGCGGCGCGAGGTTATGCAGATAATTTCGAGCAATTTAAAGCCGACGGAAAAGGGCTGCTTCTGTTTGGGCAATGCGGCACGGGAAAAACCTTTTCCGCCGCCTGTATTGCCAATATGCTGATAGATAACGGTTATCGGTGCATTATGACGAGCTTCCCCCGAATCGGAAACGAGATCGGGCAAGCATACAGCAAGCAGGAATACATAGACAGGCTTAACCGTTTTGACCTCTTAATTATTGACGATTTGGAGAGCGAGCGCAACACTGAATACATGGGCGAAACGGTGTTAAACGTAATTGAAAGCCGATACGGTGCAGGGCTGCCGCTTATTATTACCACAAATTTGACGGCGGAAGAACTGAAGAACCCGACGGACATACGCAAAAAGCGCATATACAGCCGTTTGCTTGAAATGTGTCTGCCCATAGAAGCTAAAGGCAAAGACCGACGGCGTGAACGCTTAAAGGACGATTTCAAGGCATACAAGGACATTTTGGGACTGTAAAGGAGAAATCAAGATGAGCGAAAACACGAACCCCGACAAGCCGCGACTTATACGCGAAGAATTTGAGACATACGAAGATTTGCCGGATGACGTGCTGCAACAGCTGGAAGAAGACGGCGCAGGAATCCTCATAAACCGCTCTGAAAGGCTTATAACCGAGGCGCAAGAACTTAGCAGCTTTATCCGCGCGCTGCCTCTGAGCGTGGAGGACAACGACAAGCTTGTTGCTATGTTTACGGCGCAAATCGTTGAGGCGGAAAAGTCCGCCTTTACTCAGGGCTTTAAAATGGGCATGGATTACTTGCCGTTTTGACCGCCTCAAAGCCGCGAGAAAGCCGCGAAAACCCGAAAAAACCCGATAAAATAAAAAAGGCAGCCGACCCCCGCGCCAAAGGATCAACCGCCATTCCGTTGATACTATAGCACACACAGCCGATAAAATCAATATATTGTGCCATTCCAAGTAATTCCAAGCGTTTGAATCAATATATTGTGGCAGGAAAGGGGCGGGCAAATGTACGAGGATAACGAAACATTGGCATTTGAAGCGCAAAACGGTGATATGGAAGCCATGCACGCGCTGTATGCAAACGTTAAAAAGCGGATCTCTTTGAAGGCAAATAAATTTTTCGTTGAACATGCACGCCGTTGCGCACATGCAGGCGTAACGCGAGCAGACCTTGAGCAAGAAGGCTATTTCGCTTTTGTACAGGCAGTCAACGCATATGAGCCGGAATCGGAATACAAGTTTGCATCCTATCTGCACTATCCGTTGCTTACAGCGTTCTATGCGGTTTGTGGAATGAGAACGCGCCGGATGTATAATGAACCGCTGAACAATGCCGTAAGCCTTGACACGCCCATAGGCGACGGAGAGGATGGCTTAACACTTTATGACATAATCCCCGACGATACGACGTACACAGCAGAACAAGTTGCGGAAGATTATGACCGCGCCGTTATGCGCCAAGACATTGAGACGGCTATAGACAAGCTTCCTTATCATGCCGCCTATGTTATCAGACATAAGTATTTATATGGACAAACAGTGATGGAAATAGCAAAGCAAAGGGGCGTATCATGGCAAGCTGCATCATATTCGAGAATCAAAGGCATGACCGCGTTGCGGCAAAACGAACACTTGCGCCTCCGATACTTTGACGATGTTATTTCCCGCCACGCTTACAACGGGGGTGTTGGCAGCTTTAATCACACATGGACAAGCAGCACAGAGCGGGCGGCAATGAAGCTTGAGGAATGGGAAGCGGTCAAACAAACAGCGAACGAAGACGGTTACACGGAATAACCGCTCATTGGCGGGGCACTCCAACGATCAGGAGACTGCCGGAATCCTCTGAGCGTATATACAAGGGGCGCAGGGCTTGCGCCTCTTTTCTTATGGGGTAGCGTTTTGCTACTCCACCGCCTCAAGGGTGCTTACTTAATGCGTAACCTTTGGAGCGTCAATAAAGGGGGTAGTTTTAACCGACCCCCTTTTTTCTTTTACCCTAAGTTCGGCTTAGGGTTTTGCGGACTAAATTCCGCTTAATGCACAGGCGCGGCAGAACAAAGCACATAGAATCAACGCTAAGTGGGTAAATCTTTAATTTTTGGCGCGTTACCGCCTCAACGCGATAATCGACCGTTTGAAGTGTCAAAGGGCACAAAATGGCTATAAACAGCTTTTACAGCAGTGTAATGAAATGCGCGAGGAACAAGCGGCGCAGAGAATGCCGCGCATTGCCTGTCAGAGGCACAATGTTAGAAAATGTGAGTGCTTAGCCCCCTATTGAAATTGACTGCACAAAGCGCACGGTACCGGAGGGGGGACGTTAATTTTACCGGGCGATACACGCACGAAGGGGGGATACGCAAATGCAATTCCCTGCATTGAACGCCGGCTGTGATATGGTGATTAACGTATGCCGCACAGCACGGCAGGAAGCCGCAAGGGCTGTATGACTCCCTGAAACAGGGACGCACCAACCCGCTCAAAATTGAGCGGATCAACACCAACAGGCAAGGGGCGTCGCTTTAAGCGACACCCTTTTCAGTTACCCTCAATTCGAGGGATGCTGATTAAACAAGTGCCCTTTTCACTCAATCCAAATTTGGGGGCAGTGATTTTTGACAAGTGGCGTCGGTTTAACCGACGGCGTGAACTATTGCTCATTTTTGCGCGAAAGCCCTGCACGACTCCTCAACTTTTAGGAGTCCTCTTGCGCCGTTGATCTCCTCAGTTTTGAGGGGATTACATGCAGCGACTCTCCAAAATTGGAGAGTCCTTGCGAACTTTCAAAACTGCCAAAATGACAGCTTTCTTCCACTCCGCAAAATTGCGGCAATCTGTTGCGCGGTCGATTAGCTCAATTCTGAGCCGATCTGCAAGCACTCCCCCCGTACCCTGCACGCAGCACCCCTGCCGCCTCAAACCGAGACAAGCCCCCATCTGATACCGACCGGACACACGGGGCTTTTTTATGGAAATCTTGGGGAAACTTGGGCGCACTTGCGGAAACTTGCGGTTTTAGGCCTGGGCTGAAGCTCGGGAAACTTAGTAAAACTTAGGGTTTTCAAAGGGGGCTTTTGCCCCTTGTTTTTTGTTTTCCGCACGGTACAAGCCGCGAAACGCTTTTAAACCCATGTCAAAGGCTCACACGTTCAATTTTTACCGCCTTACCGCCTCAACACGAGGAATTCTGCGCCAAGAAAGCAAAACGGCTTAAAACGGTTAAAAACAGCGTTTACGGCAACGCACCACAATATACAGTATATATCGCGCGCACTGTACACAATATGCAGGGTGCATTCTACCATTAAACAAGAACGCCGTCGCGATTCTCGACGAAAAAGTATAGATTGAATCTATCCTTAAAGCCCCGAAGAAGTCAAGAACGGACTAAGTTGAACTTAAGGCGGTTCACCCTGCGTTAAACGCAGGGTATCTCCAAAACGGAGACCCCCGAACCGCTGACAATTTGTCAGCACTTACCGCAAGGAGGGTACGCAAACGAACACCCCTCAAATTGAGGGCAGTTCAACACATTCCCCCACGGTTATTTTTAGCCGTTTTTACAGCAACAAACCCCAAATAAACCCCAAACGCCTATTTTTAAAGCCGTTTTTACACAGAAAAAGCGATTTCTAAAACTTTAGAAACCGCCATTTATACAAGATTGTTCAGAATACAAGGAATAATTATCGAAATGTGATGTTTTAAATCTATCGCATTCAAAACATCCACACGCTGCGCCTTATCCATGGCAGCCGTCTCTGCTGCTTTGCCGTTTGCAGTTTCTTCCGCAATCGGCGGCTGCGCAGCCGCATAAACCGTCATTACACCCACGCACAGCAAAAGAATCGCCGCCATTGTCAAAAACAGTTTTTTCTTCATTATAACGCTTCCTTTCTTCATGATAATTTTATGCCTTACGGAGCAATCGGTGAACTTGTATAACAAGAAAACGTATAGTCCACTACGGTATTATTACTCTCGTAAACGCATATGTAATAGCTCTTTCCTGCTGTAAGCGTCAACGAAAATACTAAGCTTCTTCCCGCGCCTGTCGTATTGGATGCCACAACGCCGTCGTCATCCCACACATAACCTCTTACATTGCGCGATGTGCTTGAGTCTGCAATCGTTGCCCCTATCGTATAGGTTGCCGTTCTGGAAGGAACAAACAAATACCAGTCCTGATCGCCCGGATAATCAAATTTCGCCGCCATGCTTGCACCGTTCATGGTTGTGCAGGCCGAAACCGAATCTCCCGCCTTATCCTTAAACCTTGCGGGAGTATATAGTTCAGAACCTTGCCCAAAATCATGCGGATAATCCGTAACCGCATCCTTTCCGATCAGGAAAAAGCCTAAACCGTTCTCGTAACCGCCCTCCTGCGCAACCGCTGAAATATTAGAATCCGTCAGCACAACGTTGGTGTCAATCAAGCGATTGGTGATGGGCAGGCTTCCTCTCTTATGCGACCATGTTCCGTTGCTGTGCCGCATATAAAAATGATAATCGCTGTTATCTCTTCCATTACTTCTTGCCACTAAAGCAATTTTTCTTTTGCCTGCCGGCACTGCTGCGGAAGCCGTCGTTTCTGTGATAGAAAAGCCCATCTGTCTCATATCGTCATAAACTCTTGCCTTCACATAATCATAATAATCCTTTCGCGCACTGTCCATAGCAATTTGATGTCGATTCCACAACACCAAAAACGGTTCACTGTCCACCAAAAATTCCCCCGGCTGCTGCTTATATGCGCCTATAGACGCCAGCGACCCCTGATAAAACACCTAAAGCGCATACCCGTAGCAATTCATCCGATACTGAAAGAAGCCTCCGTTAAAAAGATTCGGATTATACGAGGAAGCATACCTGTTCTGCGTTCTTCCCGCAGCCAACGCGGTAAACGCGCATGTGCAGCACAGCAGCAATACAATGCAAAATGCCAAAAGCTTTTTCATAATTGATAACGCCTTTTCGTATTCTGTCCTTCTCTTACCGGCTTATGCACGAGCTATCACACCGTACCTCCTTTCCGCCCTAATTACTCTGTATGATTATTTTACCATGCAAAAATTAGAAATTCAATAGCCCCATTTAATATTTTTACATTTAATTCAATTTATTTATATAAAAAACAGGGCGGAAAACACTTTCCCGCCCTGCAATATTTAAAATCCTCCGCGGCTTGCGGACCGCTGCGGCCATGGCTGCCCGCCCGCCGCAATACTATCTTATGCGTTTGTCAACCACCCTGTGCCTTCAAAAATAACTTTTTAAGCGTTCAAGCCCCGTGCGGATCGCCTCCGTCGGCTCCTCGGGACCTTCAAACTCCAGCGAAACAAAGCCGTCATAGCCATGCTGCTTAAGAATTTCCAAGCAACGTTTTACCTGCACCGCGCCGCTCCCGATCACCGTTCCTTGCAGGAAATTTCCTCCCCGCGTCTTCAGCCAGCCCTGCGGCTCACCCGCATTCCCCGCCGCTTGAAAAAGGAAATCCTTTGCGTGCACATAAACGGCATACGGAGCCACTGTTCCCACCGCCTCAATCGACTGTTCATCTACACACATGAAGTTTCCCATGTCGCAAAGCAGCCCGAAGTTCGGATGCGCCGCCGCTTGAACTAACGCGACCATTCTGCTGCTGTCCTGCATAAAAAAGCCGTGATTTTCCACCATGGTTTTTATACCCTTAGTCTGAGCATATGCCGCAATCTCCGCGCACCGCTGTGCCAAAACCGAAAGCGTTTCTTCAAAACCCTTTCCTTGCGGCGCAGCCCACGCAGCATCATGGCGCATACGCGGCACGCCAAGCAACGCCGCCAGATCGACCTGCCGCTTGATCCGCTCCGCTTCCCCTTCGCGGAGAAGATCTGCCGAAACTTCAAAATGAAAATTCGTGATCCCATTGTCATGCTCCAAGATATATTTCCAGATCGTCATTGCGTGCTCATGCTTACAGTTAAACGTACGGTCCACAAACTTGACCTGAGGCACCCTGTGATCCAGGAAAAACTGCAATTCTTTCTTAACCAGTTCAAAATCGCGGAATCTGAGCTTCTTATCAATAGAAGAAAGACAGTAACTGCAGGAAAAAGGACATCCCCTGCTGCTCTCATAATAAATAATCTTGTTCTCAAAATCCTCCAGATGTTCATATACAAAAGGGATCTCACTTAGATCCGTAAGTTCCCTCCATCCATTGTGATGGATCTCCTCTCCGTCACGATAAGCGATCCCTGAAATCTCAGATAAGCTTCCCACGCCGTCCACATAATAACGCACAAGTTCGAGGAACGTCTTTTCGCCCTCACCGACCATGACGCCGGTCACCTGCGGAGTCCTCCGAAGAAAAGCTTCCGCATCAAAAGAAACCTCCGGACCTCCCGTCCAGAATTTTACATCCGGAAGGATCTTGTGATGATCCTCAAGCAGATCTCTGACGAAAGATATGTTC
>JAHAAN010000094.1 GCA_018376855.1 Clostridiales bacterium
GCTTGATTTCTAAACCTAACCGCACCCGACGTTTCAAACGGAAGCGGAAGATTTTCCGCAAGTTCGGCTTCAAAACCAAGGTGTTCCAAAGCCGCTAACTCCTTTTCGATCTTTTTTCTGTCGTTAAGCGAATAGGTGAACGCATCCTTCTCCTCAAAACCGCAGTTGATCTCCCTGCATATCCCTCGATATTCCTCCAGCGCAGCCTGATTGGCCTCAAGGTACATTTTCGCCCTTTCCGTGCCGAACCGATCAATCAGCTTTTGATAAAGCAAGCCGTGCTGCAAGGTGATCTTTGCCGTTGTATTTTTCGTGATCCCGCTGCAAATTCGGCTCGCCTCCGCCAGCACGCAATCAACGCCCGCCTGCTTCAGCTTGTATGCGCACAGAAGCCCTGCCATACCGCCGCCTATAATCAGCACATCCGTCCTGATATCCTTTTTCAGCTGTTCAAAACGCGGAAGCTCTGCCGTTTCCGACCACAATGAATTCATACGTTCATACCTCTTAAAAATTTTTCCATCATGTAGTATGCACGATTCATGCAAGGATTATTTTAAAGCGAGGTAAAATTTTTAAATCACACAGAAGCTTTTGCTCCACCGATCAACGCTAATTCTTCTCACACAGCGGCTTTTCACCTTCCTACCGCAGGACTGCGCTTCTCCTCTAAGCGACGGCATATGCGCTTTACAAAATCTGAAGATAAGCTGCCCACCGCTTTTTTGGTTAACACAGCTTCACAGAAGAAATCGAATATTCGCTGCGCATAGCCTGCCGATAGTTTTCCTCTCAAAGAGCTCATTTTTCTAAGCTTCTCCATATAAAATAAAACCGCCTATTTTAGGCGGTTTTTCGTTATTTGGTGGGGATAGAGGGACTCGAACCCGCGACCTCTTCGATGTGAACGAAGCGCTCTAACCGACTGAGCTATATCCCCATAAAAAATATAAATACAATGTTGGTGCGGATAAAGGGACTTGAACCCATACACCCGTGGGTACTGGAACCTAAATCCAGCGCGTCTGCCAATTCCGCCATATCCGCGTCATGACTTATGTTATTATATTCCGTTTTAACAGACTTGTCAATCTCTTTTTAACAGAATAAGGTTCCTTACTCCCATCAAAAATCTACTGCTCTATCTGCCGCGAAACGAAATGCTGCGTGCCTTTTTCGGAATTAAAAAAGCACGGCACCAATTCCAAAGGATATACCTTTAATCCGTTTTTTAATTCCTCCAAAGAAACCCAGCAGAAATCCAAATCGATCCTTTTACCGTTCAAATCGTCATACCCTTGAAAGACTCCCTCCATGGGAATCGCCTGCTTGCCGCACAGCTCGACCTGATAATAAAAGCAGATCTGATGGCATGGCCTGTTTCCCCACGGAAAGAAAATCTCACCCACTGCAAGCAGCTTTTTCACGTCAATCTCTGCATGCAGTTCTTCCTGAAACTCCCTTTTCAGCGCTTCCTGCGCAGTCTCCATGCAGGATACATGGCCGCCTATGATACCGTAGTCATCACCCTTCGGCTTTTGCAGCAGGATTCTGCCATGCTGCACCAAAATTCCGCCGACACGGTATGAAAAAACAAAATCGTCTGTTTTAAATAAAAGATCTTTAGCCATGACAGCTGTTTCCTTCTTTCTGAGCCTTCAAACAAGGCTAAACATTTACCTCGTTTGTTTTGAACTTACGCTGACTTCAAGAAAAATACAACGCGCCTTATGTTTCCTGCAAAAGCGCAAGAAATTCCTCCTCGCTTAAAATGCGCACGCCAAGATGCTGCGCCTTTTCCAGCTTACTGCCCGCATTCTCCCCCGCAATCACCGCGTCGGTCTTCCCGCTCACCGAACCGGACACCTTTCCGCCTGCACGCTCGATCAGCTCGCCTGCGGCCTTACGGTCATACTTTTGCAGCGTTCCTGTTAGCACAAACGTTTTTCCTGCAAAAAAGCCGTTTAACGGCAACTGTTCCCGCGGCTGTATATCCTGCGGCAAAACGCCCGCCTCAAGCAGCGCCTGCACCGCAGCCATATGATTCTCGGAAGCAAAGAACTCCGTCACGCTGGCCGCCACGACCGGGCCGATATCTCCAACCGTCTGAAGCTCGGAAGCGTCCGCCTGAAGAACCCTTTCCAGCGTTCCGAAGTGTTCGGCAATATCCTTTGCAGTGCGCTTGCCGACATTTTCGATTCCTAACGCAAACAGGAAAGTCGCCAGCGTGCAGCGTTTGCTCTTTTCCAGCGACCGCAGCAGGTTCTGCGCTTTCTTTTCCTTCCAGCCCTCCAGCATAAGCAGCTGCTCGGCCGTAAGCGAATACAGCTCTGCCGCCGTGCTGATTCCAAACGCATCATACAACTGCCCTGCCGACTTTTCGCTGAAGCCCTCAATATCCATTGCTTCGCGCGAAGCAAAATGTGTCAGCCGCGCAATAATCTGCGGGCGGCAGCCAAGTTCGTTGGGGCAAAACAAAAGCATCCCCTTTTCCATAAGAGGCGCACCGCACGCAGGACATACTTCAGGCGTAAGGATCTCATGCTCAGACCCATGCTCCTGCGCAACACCCATAATTTCGGGAATCACGTCGTTAGACCTGCGCACCCACACGTCCGCACCGATCCGCACCTTTTTGCGTTGAATATCCCAGCGATTATTGAGCGTAGCGCGCCGCACGGTTGCGCCGCAGATATCCACCGGCTCCAAATGCGCCAAGGGCGTAAGCTTTCCGGTTCGGCCGATCTCCCATGTAACGTCGTTCAAGCGTGTAACGACCTCTTCCGCCATAAATTTATAAGCGACCGCCCAACGCGGAAATTTATCCGTGTAACCAAGCGCCTCCCGCGTGGCGCAGTCCTTTACCTTGAGCACAACGCCGTCGATCTGAAAATCCAAGCTATCGCGCCGGCTGCGGCAGTCTTCAATCTCACCAAGCGCCGCCTGCACGGAGGGCACTGTGGCAAAAAAGGAATTCACCGGCAGCCGCTGCTCACGAAGAAACGCCATCATTTCCGATGCGTCCGCAAAGGTTTTGCCTTCGATATAACCGATATTATAAGCAAAGCAATCCAGCTTTCTGGACGCCGTGATCTGAGGGTCAAGGTTGCGCAAAGCGCCCGCCGCTGCATTGCGCGGGTTTTTCAGAGGCTCCAGCGCTGTTTCATTATACCGGTTGAATTCCGAAATGCGCATGATCCCCTCGCACTGCACTTCCATTTTCCCCTTAAAGGGAATGCTAAGCGGCACAGTGCGAATCGTTTTGACCTGCTCCAAAATAACTTCGCCCACCTCGCCGCTGCCGCGCGTAACCGCTAAAGCCAGCGCGCCGTTTTCATAGGTGAGATTGACGGTAAGGCCGTCGTATTTATATTCCACCGTGTATTCAGGCGGCGGAAGCTGCCGCGTATGTTCGGCGTTATATTGCTCCACCGCACGCAGAACGCGCTGCTCCCACGCAAAAAGCTCCTCCGTGCTCTGCGCCTTATCCATGCTCCAGAGCCGCCCAAGATGGCGATGCTGTTCAAATGCCGTGATTGGCGCGCCGCCCACGCGATGCGTCGGCGAATCCGGCAGAACCGTGCCGGTCTGCTCCTCAAGCGCGCGCAGCTTTTTATATAAAGCGTCCCACTCATCGTCGCTTACAATCGGGTCGTCAAGTACATAATAATGGTAATTCCACAGATTCAGCGTATCCACGATCGATCTCATTTCATCCATAGCGCATTCCCCTTTTACAGCTTTTCAAGCGGAGCAAATACAGCGGACAGCTCTTTGATCCCTTTTTCTTCAAAGGCAATTTGCAGCACGGTATCGCGCCCGCTGTTCTTCATGCCGACAATGCAGCCCTTGCCGAAAGTCTTATGCTTTATGCGCATGCCCACGCTGTACTGCGTTTGATCCCCCGCAACAGGTCGCGCGGCTTGAACTGCAGGCCGATAAGTCGGGCGATTATCCCACTTGGCGCGGTCTGCATAATATCCGGCTCCGCCAAGCTTCGGCTTACTCTCCGTTGTCTGCGTGCATTCCTTCGGAAGCTCCAGCAGAAAGCGCGAGCGCAGCATATCCCGAACGCTGCCGTGCAGCATCCGCCTGCCCGCGTTCGTCATATACAGTCTTTTTTTTGCGCGCGTAATTCCCACATAGGCAAGGCGGCGCTCCTCCTCCAGCTCGTCGTCGTTTTCCGAAGCTCTTCCCAGCGGAAAGAGACCGTCCTCCATCGCCACAAGAAACACCGTTTCAAACTCCAAGCCCTTGGCGCTGTGAACCGTCATCATGCTGACCGCTCCGCTGCCGCCGCGGGCTTCCTCCTCCGTATCGCTGACTAACGCCACCTGCTCCAAAAAATCCGCCAAGTGCGCATCCGGATTTTCCATAGAAAACTGGGCTGCCGCCGTAACGATTTCCTCTAAGTTCTCAATGCGCGCCGCCGCTTCCTCGGTGTTTTCCTTTTTATATTGCTCCACCAGCCCCGTTTTATCCAGCGTATACTGCACCATATCGCTGATAGAACACAGCTCGCTCTGCACGATCAAGTCCTGTATCAGCGCGCTGAACTCCGCAAGCTTCGCGGCTGTTTTGGGCTTAACATGATAATCCGCCGGATCCAGCACAACAGCCAGCATGCTCTCTTCATTTTCCGACGCGATCAGCTCCAGCTCGTCCACCGTGGTGGTGCCAATGCCGCGCTTAGGCACATTGATGATCCTTTTCAGGCAAACCTCATCCTGCGGATTCACCGCAAGGCGCAGATATGCCAGCGCATCCTTTACCTCCTTGCGGTCGTAAAACCTTTGGCCGCCGTAGATCCTGAACGGCACGCCGCGGCTGACAAGCGCTTCCTCAAAAATACGGCTGGTGGCATTGGTTCTGTAAAGCACGGCAAAATCGGAATAAGAGCTTCCCTCCGCAGCCATACGCGCAATCTGCCCGCAGACATACGCCGCTTCGGCTTTATCGTCAGTAAAGCTTTCCAAATGGATCTTTTCGCCCTCACCGTTTTCCGACCACAAATTTTTCTGCTTACGCTTGGCGTTATTGCGGATCACGGTATTGGCGGCATTAAGAATATTTTCAGTGGAGCGATAGTTCTGCTCCAGCTTAATCACACGAGCCTGCGCGTAATCCTTTTCAAAGTTAAGAATAATATTGATATCCGCGCCGCGCCAGCCATAGATGCTTTGGTCGTCGTCGCCCACCACGCACACGTTCTTCCAATAATCCCCCAGCATTTTTACTAATATGTACTGCGCATTGTTCGTATCCTGATATTCATCCACCATGATATAACGGAATCGATGCTGGTATTTTGCCAGCACCTCCGGCGCCTGCTCAAACAAGTCAATTGTTTTCAGGATCAGATCGTCAAAATCCAGCGCATTGTTTTTATGCAGCTCCTTTTCGTAATCGGCATACAGCTCGCCAAGCTTTTGATCTAACGCAGAAAAGCTCTTGGGCTGATAGGCCGCCGGCTTGATCCGCTTGTTCTTCAGCGAGCTGATGGCCGCCTTAAGAAGCTTAACGGGATACATTTTAGTATCTAACTCATATTCCTTGCAAAGCTTATTGAGCACGGAGGCAGTATCCGTATCGTCATAAATCGTAAAGGATGAGGTATAGCCCAGCGCCTCGATCTCCCTGCGCAGAATGCGAACGCAGGCAGAATGGAACGTCGCCACCCAGATGCCCTCGGCGTCGCTGCCGCACATTTGCTCAATGCGTTCCTTCATCTCGTTGGCGGCTTTATTGGTAAAAGTGATCGCCAAAATATTCCACGGCTTCACGTCTTTATCCTTAATCAAATGAACCACACGATGCGTCAGCACACGGGTCTTACCCGACCCTGCGCCGGCAAGAATCAGCAGCGCGCCCTCCGTTGTCTGCACCGCTTCCTTCTGCGCAGGGTTCAGCTTTGCTCTTTCAATAAACGATACGCTCATTTTTATCCCTTACCTTTCTCAACAAAAAACAGCATGAAAGCCCCTTTCATGCCCGTAATTTCCGTTCACACAAATAAATCCGCTCTTTACTTCAGCTTTTTTAGTACCTTACGGTAGCCGTCCGCCCCGTAGTGCAGGCAGCGATTGATGCGGCTGATCGTCGCCGTGCTTGCACCGGTTTTTTCCGCAATCTCATGATAGGTAACGTTTTTTGAAAGCATATAGGCAACCTCGATGCGCTGGGACATTGCCAAAAGCTCGCTGACCGTGCAGAGATCCTCAAAAAAGCGATAGCAATCCTCCCTGCTCTCCAAGGCAAGCACCGCATCAAAAAGCATATCTGTGCTTTCACTTTCCAATTTAGACTGATAAGCCATAAAAAACTCCAAACCGCAGCGGGAAAAAGCTCCCCGCTGCAACATTTTTATACCGGCAGCAAACGCGGCGCGCCTTTCGGGAACGCCGCAGGGCGGCGGAAGAGGCCGGAACGCCGCGCCGGAGCGGAGCGAACGGCAGGAGCGCGTTCACGGGCACGGAAGTCGCCCACGCTGAAACAGCCGCAGAACAGACGGCTGCACACCCATTCGTGCCTCGCCTGCCTCTGTTTTACAAAAATACAGATGCTTTTGTTTATTTTAACACAATAAAGCATAAAAGCAAAATAAATTTTCAAATTTTTCACCACGTTTTATAAGGAAAATTACATTGAATATTCCGGATATATGTGCTATAATGAACAAAACATTATTGAAAAGGAGCTTTCATATGAAACAGGTATTAAGCAAAATCACGATTATTGCCGTGATTGTCTGCGTTGCCTGCATGTGCTTTGTTGGCTGCGAAACCCCCCAAACACAAGGAACTGCAACCCCCGGCACATCTGCAACTGCGCCGAACAACACGGACGAAGCAACAAACGCGCCGACTGATGAGCCGACTGCTACCCCTCCAAGAGAGATCGTTGAATATCCCTTTGCGGTAAGCGACATTAACTCTTTGGAGTACAGCTTTGAAGATCAGCAGATCTCCCAGCCCTTCTGGTACGGCAATGTGATGTACAACGAATGCACCACCATGATCCAGCGTGCGGACGGTTCCATCACCGCCAAGCTGCTCTATAAGCCCACGCGCATTGTCTGCGTTCGCTCCAACGATTTCAAAACCGTTTACGAAGAGGGCAAGGATTATACCTATGACGAAGA
>JAHAAN010000095.1:0-2937 GCA_018376855.1 Clostridiales bacterium
GACCGAGAACTCCGCCTCGACTTTGGGTGCGCAACTCCCGCTGGTCATGCGTTGCGCTCTTCTCTCAAAGCTGGGTTCTTCAAAAGCTCCCGTGATAATCACGCAGAATGAGACTCTCAAGGAAAAAGGATGCAAACAGATTGTCCGCACAGCAAACGAAACATTCTTCCCGACAGTAAGACAAGCTGTCGGATTGAAGCAGGAGCCGTTCCTGCCGGATGGCACGGTGTACGGCGTGGTGGGCGTGGAGCTGCTCACCAGCTACCTGCAGGGAAAAATGCCCTATGAAGAGCTGCAGAACGAGAAAAGAGGCGCGTATTTTCTGGTGTCCACCACTGCGGACAAGGACGCCGAGGAATTCGTGGTCAGCAAGTCGGTCACGTCCAGTCAGGACAGCGATGCACTGGAAGCGCCGGAAAGCATGATGCGCTGCGAGAGGCGGGCAGACGGCTGCTGGCTGAACCTGCACAAACGGGATTACTACGCGGTGACAATGCCCATCAGCCTGTACAGCCGCAACGCGCCCTTCTCGGATGAGCACTGGATGCTGATCGGCGCAGTGAACAGCCAGACGCTGTTTGCCTTTGCGCAGAATGTCCGGCATGTGCTCACCGCTGTGGTGGTGGGCACGCTGGTGCTGGGCATTCTGAGCAGCCTGCTGATCGCCCGCAAGCTGGCCCGCCCGGTGGAGCTGCTGTATTACGAGGTGGTGGACGGGCAGGAGAAAAAGAAGTTCCCGGAGCTGTCCCATACAAAGATCCGGGAGCTGGACCGTCTGGCCGATGCACTGACCAGCCTGAACAGCGAGCTGCTGAACAACTCCACAAAGTTTCTGCGCATCATGGATATGGCCAGTGTGGAGCTGGGCGGCTATGAGCTGCGGTTCGACACCGGCAGCGTGTATGTTCAGTGTTGGCATTATTGAGGGGATTTTCGGGCTTTCGCTTGATAAGATCAGAAATGTTTTCACATTCTCTCCTTGCTTTCCGGAAGAATGGGATAAGGCCGAGATTGCATTAAAAGGGATTCGGATCAGCTATGAAAAACGAGACGGCAAGCACCTTTTTTTCGGTACAGTAAAGAATACGGCAAATAAGCGCTTTTTATGGAGAGTGCCCCCGTATTCCAAGGTTTGCGTGCATTTGGAAGGAAAGAGTGCGGAGGCGCTTACACGAAAGCGCTGTGGATATTTTGAAACGGAAATAGAGCTTGGCACGGATGAGCAATTTTGCTTAGAAATCAGCTATGTTCCGATTGCTTTTGAAGTGGAGGCGGCGAAAAGCATTGCGGAAGGAGACGCCTTTAGTCTCAAGATAAGCGGTGCGGAATTTTTGTCGGTGCATGACCCGTGCGGTGTCTTTGATACGGTGGAGAAGCGCTCCGGAGGAGCTTGGTGCAGCGTTTGCGGCGATCTGCTGAAGCCATATGAGAAATTCGGTTGGTTTGGGCGCATTAATTTTGCAAGGCGGACATTTTTTGTGAATTTGCGTGCTGATGAAGTGGAATTCCGTGTTCCCGTTCATATAACGGTTCTTCCGAGATACGCGCTGAAAGCCGAATTAAACGGGGAGAATATTGTTATTTCGGGCAGGAGATATAAGGAAAATTGCGATGAAAAGGCGGTGCTGATTTTTGCAGGAGAAAGCAGCTTTGGCAATATGAATAAGGGAGGGAAAAAAAGCAGTTCCTTTTTTGCTTGACGGCAAGCAGCTGAAATCGCCTCTTTATTGGGGCGAAATCGGAAGGGGGGCAACTGTGCCGGGATCTTCGCTGTTCTGTATCACAAAAGATGATTTTTTGCAGGATGTATTTGCGAAATGCAGCCAAATAGAGGCAATAAAGGGCATACCCTTTGTGCTTTCGAATGGCTTTTTACCGGTATCGTCCCGCTGTGAGCGATGTGCGGTGATTAAGATGAACGGTATTCGTGCAAGAAAGGTGTATGTATTGCTTTCTGCGTTTATATCTAACCAGCATATTTTTACCGAGCCGTTTCGGGTGGAGCTTGAATGTGTAAAAAATGAAGAGTATTTTCGCCCGTTATTTGTTGAAAGATTATATTTTCCGGGAGATCTTGATATAGGCTTATCGGGAAAAGGGCAGTATGGTTTTCCGACATATGTTTCCGAACAGCCGCGAGAAGAACTGCCGTTGCTGCCGCAGCGAGGGGACTGTGATTATCCAAAGGCTTCAGCGCCCGACTATCCGCAGCATGATTTATGGAACCGAAGGATTGCATTTCAGGTGTGCGAGACTGTGTTTACCGTGGTTGAAATAGAAATGGATCAGGAACGCGAGCTGAAGGAGCTGAGGGTTTTTGTTAATAGCGATGAGACTGCCGCCGGTATATATGCGATTTCTTATATATAAAATGATAACGACCGGTAAAATACATTCACATTTTATCGGTCGTTATGATTTATTTGCTTTTAAAGAGCGCGCGCGATTTTTCTTTGCCAAGCAGTGCGCGATTTCGGGCGCTTTCCGATTCGGAAGGCAGCTCGCGGTAAAAACGAATGCTGAGAATAATGCCGATGGCGATCATGTTTGTTAATAGGTTTGTGCCGCCGGAGCTGATAAAGGGCAGGGGAATGCCGGTGATGGGCATGATCCCGATCAGCATGCCGATGTTTTCAAAGACATGAAAAGCAAACATAAACATGATCCCGCCGATCATGACTGAACCGTAGGGATCCCTTGTTGTTCGCATCAGGTGCCACATCCGCCATATCAGCAGCATATACAGTGCGATGACAAAAAAGCATCCGAGAAATCCGAAGGTTTCTCCGATTACGGCAAAAATGAAATCTGTTTCAATGACGGGAATGGTGGTGAAGGTAAGCTGCCCCATAGTGCCCAGGTTAAACAGCCCTTTGCCAAACACCTGACCGGAGCCGATCGCAATTAGGGAGTTTTTCAGCTGCAAAACGTCCCCGC
>JAHAAN010000095.1:2989-14686 GCA_018376855.1 Clostridiales bacterium
GGACTGCTGTTCCGGCCCCATAAAAAACCAAAGCGCGGTAAAGCCCGCGGCAAAAGCGCCGCCCATCAGAAATAAATAACGAAGCTTTACGCCCGATACGAACATCATTCCGGCAAAGACAATTACATAGACTATCGTAGTGCCGATATCCATTTGCGCCAAAAGCACGATCAGAATAGCGGCAAAGCAAAGAAGCGCGGGCAAAAGATCGCGAAAGCGTTCCATGGGGCGGCAGGTAAGAAATTTTGCGCAGACCAGTATCATGGCGATCTTAATAATTTCCGAAGGCTGGAAGGTTACGGAGCCGTCGGCAGTCAGGTTGATCCACCCTTTTGTGCCGCCATAGGTTTTGCCGAAAAAAGCAATATAAGCCAGCAAGGCAAGGGACACAAATAAGATCAGGTACCATATTTTAGAGTAAAAACGATAACTGATAAACATAATGCCGATCATAACCGCCAATGCAATAGCCAGCCATTTGGCTTGGCGCAGCACCATTTCAAAGTTCAGGTTCGCTATGATCTGATCGAAGGAAAGCTCCTGCTTGGAAAACGGCGTTGTGGTAGCGATGAGAATCGCGAGCAGCCCGATAAGCGATATTACAATTACGATCACGGGCAAAAAATATTCAATATTTTTCCAGCGTCTGTTATCAAAAAACGACATGAATCCGAATCCTTTGTTGATTGATGCTGTTATTTTATCACAGATAGCGGAAAAAATCCATATGAATATCCGATAATTTGCGCAATTATATATGGCTGTGAATCGCAAGGTGAATATGTACGTCCATGTTTTCGTGCTTTCTTTCGCTGTCGATCCGGCAGTCCATGGCTTCAGGCTCCAGCTGGAGGCTGTCCGCAATCAGTTTTTTTAATTCGTTTTCAAGCTTTTGAAGCAGGCCGGGCGCTCTTGCAAGCCTGTCTCCGGACAGAACGTTGATGAGTCTGTTTTTGGCGGTTGAGTTGCTGTGTATGCGAGTAAAAAATTTTTTTAACCATTTCATTATTTTATACCTCCGTTAACCGGCTTTGCTTTCAAGGCCGAACAGTTTCCCCAGCCATGAACTCAGCCCGCTTTTTTTGACGAGTTCAGGCACGGAAGCTCCGCAGAGTACGGAAGCGATTCTTTTGTATTCCGCTCCGGCAGGACTTTTTCCCATGTTGATAACAGCTTCGCCTAAATTAGAGCCGCGGATTACAAGCTCATCGTCCGGAATAGCGCCGATAGCTTTAAGCCCGAGCACTTCCTCTACATCTTCTACGCTCAGCATGTCGCCCTTGCGGATCAGATCGTATTTCACCCTGTTGACGATCAAACGAACGGATTCGATTTCAGTTGAGGAAAGCAGCCCTATAACGCGGTCTGCGTCCCGAATAGAGGATACCTCGGGCGTGCAGATGAGAAGCGCTTCGTCTGCGCCGGCAATGGCGTTTTTAAAGCCTTGCTCAATGCCTGCGGGGCAATCGATCAGGATAAAATCATAGCTTTCTTTAAGTTCTGTCATAAGCTTTTCCATCTGTTCGGGGGAAACGGCCGTTTTATCGTGCGTCTGCGATGCGGGAAGCAGGGCGAGACGGCTGTTTTTCTTGTCGTGTATGATCGCCTGCCGCGCTCTGCATCGCCCTTGAAGAACGTCGACTATATCGAATATCACTCTGTTTTCCAAACCTAAAACAAGATCAAGATTTCTTAATCCGATATCTGAATCAATAAGCAGTACATTTTTTCCCTGTTCAGCTAAGGCATGTCCAAGGTTGGCTGTTGTTGTGGATTTTCCGACGCCGCCTTTGCCGGAAGTGATGACAAATACCTTTCCCATAAGGTTCCTCCTAAGTAAAATCTGATACATGCTATGTATTCCGCAAGGAAAACGGATTTTCCTTGCACGAGTTGTGTAGGTTTTTGACTTGTTTTGTTAAGGAACGAATATAGAGACGCGCTTGGAGGCGGCAGACGAGAGCGGCTGCCCGTTTGAGAGGGCGAGCGGATTTTCTACAACTACAAAATAACGGTTTTCCTGCCCTTTAACGGCGTTAAAATCTGTTATGCTGATTTTGCCGCTTCCGCCCTGAACAGTTTGGATCAGCGTGCATTCCTCGGTGAGACGAAAGACATTGCAGCGCGTGTTGGGAGTTTGGCAGTCAAAGCTGACGATGGGAAGCCCGAAGGAATTCAGCTCAGCTGAAAGCTCTGTTACAGCCGGAGGCGGGGAATACAGGCGTGAAGCCTGCTTGGGCAGCGAAGCGGAGGAAAAGTATTCCTTCATGATGGCCGAGCGGGGCGTATAGGGGGTTGCAAGCTCCTGCTTTCCCGTTTCGTACAGGGTGGTTTTATCAAGCTCCATCAGAGACACGGATGGAGGAATCTCGATTTGCGGGGCGGATCGGTCTTTATACAGATAGCGGAAAATGGAGGAAGCCATTTTAGCGGGATAAGAGCTTCCCGTTACTTCGGATGATAAGTGCGCATCGGCGCCGGTTTTGTCGTATCCCATCCATGCGGCAACCGTATATTCCCCGTTGTAAGCGCAGAGCCATGCGTCCGAATTTCCGCCTGTGGGAATATGATTTACCGTTCCGGTTTTTACGCTGATTCCCAAATCGCGCAGATCCGAAAAGCAGCTGTTGCTTTTTAACGCAGCCTGCCGAAGAATGTCCGATACGATAAACGAGGTGCCCTCGGACATGATTCGCTCCGTGCGGCGGCTTGAGCGGTAAACCGTGTTTCCGTTTAAGTCCTCGATTCGGTCGATATAGGAGGCTGCGCTGTAAAAACCGCCGTTTGCAAAGGCGCTGTAGGCTGAGGCCAGCTCCATAGGGGAGACGCCGTAGGTAAAGCCGCCTAAGGCCAATGTCAGGCCGGTATCGCGTTCATCGAATTTGATGCCGAAATTTTGGGCAAAGGCCTTGCCGTTTTCAATGCCGATTTCGTTTAGGATCTCTACTGCGGTCGTGTTTACGGATTTAATCAACGCTTCGCGTACCGTGATGTTTCCGTAATATCTGTTTCCGAAATTGGTGGGCGTAAAATTCCCAAAGGATTTTTGAACGTCATGAAAGATCGTTGCAGCGTTGACGGCGCCGGATTCAATGGCAGCGCCGTAGACAAGGATTGGTTTTATGGTTGAGCCGGGCGAGCGCTTCATCATGGTGGCGCGGTTAAAACAGAGGCGAACCTCATGCGTGCGCCCTCCGCACACGGCGAGCACGCGGTTTGTTCCCGGTTCGAGCACGACGATCGCACATTGGGGGAGCGATTTTTCGTCGGTATCAGGGAAAAAAGCGGTTTCCTGCACCATGCACTGAATAAAATATTGCAGGTCGGAGTCCATGTTGGTGTGGATGCTGTAGCCGCCGCTGAGCAGCTCCTCCAGCTCAACGTTCAACAGAGCGCATCCGCTGCGCAGAATCTCGTCCATATAATAGCCGTAAACGTAATTGTCGGAAAGATCCAGATCCAATGTCAATTCGCGTTTAATGGCTTCATCGTGCTGCTCCTGAGAGATTTTTCCGTATTGCAGCATCAGGTCGAGCACTACGTCGCGCCGGCTGAGCGCGCGCTCAGGGTGCACATGAGGAGCGTATGCCGAGGGAGATTTGATGATTCCCGCAAGCATAGCGGCTTCATCAAGCGTAAGCTCTGAGGCCGGCTTTGAAAAATAGGTTTGAGCGGCGGCTCCGATGCCGTAGGCGTGGTTTCCGAAATAGATGTAGTTCAGGTACATTTCCAAAATTTCGTCTTTGCTGCATAGAGATTCCAGCTGCATGGCCAGCACAGCCTCCTGAGCTTTGCGCGACAGGCTTTTTTCGCTTGTCAAGTGGCTGTTTTTAATCAGCTGCTGGGTGATCGTGCTGGCGCCTTCTTTAAAGCTCCCGGCTTTGAGGTCGGCTAAAATCGCGCCTAACACGCGCTTTGTGTCGATTCCTCCGTGCTCGTAGAAGCGAATGTCCTCCGCGCAGATAAAGGCGTCCTTCACATGCTGCGGCAGCTCCTTCAGGGATATTTTGGTTCGGCTCTGGCCGTTGTCTAAAATGGAAAGCAGATTGCCGCTGCGGTCGTAGATTCTCAGACTTTGCGCCAGATTGGTAATAGAATCCTTGGAGAGATCCTTCCAGTTGGCGATGTCCAATATATTTACGGCAAAAGAAATAAGCAGCAGCATAGTTAAGGTATAAAAGAAAAAAACGAGAAATCTTTTTTTGCTTTTTGGATTCATTGTGGGTTCATTTCCTTTTGCACATATTGCAGAACTGCATGTTCTGCCGTTATTATGCGTATATGCCCGAAATTTATGAAACAAGCCGAGAAGGAAGGCGCAAATTTCGGCATGTTTTGTTAAAATACTTGCAAAAACACGGCGGGTTAGAGTATAATAAATATCATTCAGGAGGGTATAACGGGCATGAAGAAGGTTGACATTGTATCTTTTCGGGAAAGCCGGAATCAGCAATATGCGAAGGACGTGCTGGCGTCGTGGAACGGAGCACGGCATTTTTATTATATCGAGACTTACGGCTGCCAGATGAATGTGCATGATTCGGAAAAGCTGGCCGGCATGCTTTCGGATATGGGCTATGAAAAGGCGGACAGCAAAGAAGAAGCGGATATCATTCTTTTTAATACCTGCTGCGTTAGAGAAAACGCAGAGCTGCGGGTTTACGGAAATCTCGGCGCGCTGCGGGCGCTTAAGGAACAGAAGCCCTCGCTGGTGATCGGCGTTTGCGGCTGCATGATGCAGCAGGAAAAGATCGTTTCCGGGATCAAGTGGCTGCAACAATTTTTGTTCTTACTGCATTGTTCCGTATGTCAGGGGCAGGGAGCGCAGCAGAAAGAGCGAGGACATTATAAAGGAAGCCAGAGAATTGGCTGCCGGCGGGTGCAAGGAAATCACTTTGTTGGGGCAGAACGTGAATTCCTACGGAAAGGACTGCGGCGAGATCTCCTTTGCGCAGCTTTTAAGGCGTTTGAACGAGATTGAAGGCATTGAACGCATTTGTTTTATGACCAGCCATCCCAAGGACTGTTCGGACGAGCTGATACAGGCCATTGCGGAATGCGAGCATGTGGCCAAGCAGCTGCATTTGCCGGTGCAGTCCGGGAGCGACCGGATCCTGCGGATGATGAACCGCCGTTATACCAGAGAGGATTATTTGGCGCTGATTCGCAGGGTGCGCAGCGCGGTTCCGGATATCGGGCTGACAACGGATATTATTGTTGGCTTTCCCGGAGAAACAGAGGAAGATTTTCAGGAAACCATGCGGCTTTATGAAGAGGTTGGCTTTGCAAGCGCTTATATGTTTATTTATTCAAAGCGCAGCGGCACACCGGCGGCGGAAAGTGCGGATCAAATTCCGCTGGCAGTAAAAAAAGAGAGACTTTCGCGCTTGATTGCGCTTCAAGCGGAGTATACAAAGCGGGTTAATTTGGAGCATATAGGAAAAACCTATGAGGTTCTTGCCGAAAGCGTGAGCAAGCGCAGCAGTAAAATGATTTCCGGCAGAACTTCCTGTGGCCGAATGGTGTCTTTTCAGGGCGATCCCTCTATGATCGGAAGCTTTGTCAGGGTTTGTATCAAGGAGGCCAAGGTGAACACATTGCTCGGAGAATTGGTGTAAGGAGGGGGTTTTTTGGCGCTTTCACCTATGATGCAGCAGTATCTGCTGCTGAAGGAACAGTATAAGGATGCATTTCTTTTCTTTCGCTTAGGCGACTTTTATGAGATGTTTTTTGACGATGCGGTGCGTGGAGCCAGAGAGCTGGAGCTGACATTGACGGGGCGCGATTGCGGGCTTGAGGAAAGGGCGCCGATGTGCGGAGTGCCCTACCATGCGGTGGACACATACATAAACCGCCTGATCGAGCGGGGCTATAAGGTCGCGATATGCGAGCAGCTGACGGATCCGAAGGAAAGCAAGGGCTTGGTGGAGCGCGATGTGATCCGTGTGATCACGCCGGGCACGGTAACGGAGCAGACCATGCTGGAGGAAAAGCTTAATAATTATCTGTGCGCGGTTTCCTCACGAAAAAACGGCTACGGCATTTCATGGGCGGATCTTTCCACGGGAGAGTTCTTTGCCTGTGAAGCAGGCGGAATGCGGGAAGTAACCGATATGCTGGCGATGATTTGCCCCAAGGAGGTTCTGTGCAGTGATAAAAAGGTCTTATCGCCTTTGCAGCTGGGGCTGGAGCAGTGCAGCGTTACGCCTTTAAAGGCTTCGGCATTTGAATACGACCATGCACTCTCTGTTCTTTGCGAGCATTTCGGCGTGCAGTCGCTGGCCGGCTTTGATTTCACAAAGGAGGATACCTATTGCGGCATTTGCGCTGCCGGGGCTTTGCTGGAATATCTGAGAATGACGCAGAAGATCAAGCTTGTGCATATTGCGGGATTGAGAAAATATTATCCTGAGCAGTATTTGGTGATGGACAGCCATACCCGTAAGAATCTGGAGCTTGTAGAGACGATTCGCGGCAGGAGCAAGAAGGGTTCGCTGCTGGCGCTTTTGGATCAGACATGCACCCCGATGGGCGGAAGGTGCCTCCGTTCGTTTGTTGAACAGCCGCTGCGCCAAATGGAGGCAATCCTGAAAAGACAGCGCGGCGTTGCGGAATTGGTGGATTCTTATGCCGTGAGGGAGGATTTGGCGGAATACCTTAAGCAGATTTACGATATAGAGCGCTTGGCTACGAAGGTGGCGTATCAGAACATCACTCCCAGAGACTGCCTGTCGTTAAAAAAATCCCTGCAGATCCTTCCGTATGTGCGCGGAACGTTAGAGGGATGCACAAGTGAACAGCTTTGCCAAACGCTTGGGGAGATCGCCGCTTTTGATGAGCTTTCCGATCTTTTAGAGCGCGCGATCGATCCTGATGCGGTTTTGCCGATTACCGAGGGTGGAATTATACGGGACGGATTTGATGCAAAGCTGGATGAAATGCGTTCGGTTTCAAAGGGCAGCAGGGACATGCTTGCGGCGATAGAAAACAGGGAGCGCGAGGCGACAGGGATTAAAAACCTGAAGGTGAGCTATAACCGTGTGTTCGGGTATTATATTGAGGTATCTAAGAGCAATATTGCGGCTGTTCCGTATCACTATGAGCGCAGGCAGACGCTGACAAACTGTGAACGGTATATCACCCCCGAACTTAAAGAGCTGGAAGCAAAGCTGCTGGGTGTGGAAGAAAGAACGGTAAAGCTGGAGTATGAGCTGTTTTTGGAGATTCGCCGTACGCTTTTGCAGCATTTGAAGCCCATACAGGCCACGGCTAAGGCAGTTGCGGAATTGGACGCCATGCTTTCACTTGCGCGCACAGCTGTGGAAAACCGTTATGTTTGCCCGTCTTTGAACAGGCAGGGTATTATCGAGATAGAGGACGGAAGGCATCCGGTGGTGGAGCATGCGCTGCAGGAGGGGCAGTTCGTTCCCAATAATACAAGCATGGACAACGGCGAGAACCGCTTTATGGTCATTACCGGCCCTAATATGGCGGGAAAAAGCACATACATGCGTCAGGTGGCGGTGATTACTTTAATGGCGCACATGGGTTCGTTTGTTCCTGCAAAGCGTGCGAATATTGCCGTTGTGGATAAGATTTTTACGCGCGTGGGCGCATCCGACGACCTGTCCTCCGGGCAAAGCACCTTTATGGTGGAAATGAACGAGGTGGCTAATATTCTGCATAATGCAACGCCGAACAGCCTTGTGATTCTTGATGAAATAGGAAGAGGAACCAGCACGTTTGACGGCCTGAGCATTGCGTGGGCGGTAACGGAGTATATTGCAGATCAATCAAAAATCGGCGCTAAGACGCTTTTTGCCACGCACTATCACGAGCTTAGCGAATTGGAGGGGCGTTTAGCGGGCGTCAAGAATTACTGCGTTGCCGTTAAAGAGCATGGAGACGATGTGATTTTTCTGCGCAAGATTCTCAGAGGGAGCGCGGATAAAAGCTTTGGCATTCAGGTAGCCCGTTTGGCAGGGCTGCCGGCGCCTGTTTTAAAGCGTGCCAATCAGATCTTGAAGCGGTTGGAGCAGGCGGATATCAGCAAAAGCCAGATCAGCGCCAATATTTTGGAGGAGAAAGCGCTGCCTGTGCAGGCTTCGCAAATGAATATGCTGGCAAGCCCCATCTCGCAGGAGATCATTCAGACGCTTTTGCAAACTAATATCAACGAGATCACCCCGGTGCAGGCGTTTTCTGTTTTGTGCGAGCTGCGGGAAAAGGCGAAGCGGGAGGAGCTATAAATGCGTTCGATTAAATTGATGAGCAAGGCCTTGGCGGATAAGATCGCGGCCGGAGAGGTCGTGGAACGGCCTGCAAGTATTGTAAAGGAGCTTGTTGAGAATTCTATTGACGCCGGAAGCACTGCGATCACCGTTGAAATCCGCGAGGGCGGCATTTCTTATGTGCGCGTAACGGATAACGGAAGCGGTATTGCGGCGCAGGATGTGAAAACGGCGTTTTTGCGCCATGCTACCAGCAAAATGTACGATGAAGAGGAGCTGTTCCATATAGCTTCTTTGGGCTTTCGGGGCGAAGCGTTGGCAAGCATTGCGGCCGTTTCAAAAATCAAGCTGACAACGCGCACCTCCGACGCAGAGCTTGGAACGGAAATTTGTTTTGCAGGCGGAGAGCTGGAGGAAATGCAGGAAACAGGATGTGCCTGCGGAACCAACATTGTTGTGCGGGATTTGTTTTTTAACACGCCGGTAAGAAGAAAATTCCTGAAAAAGCCTGCGCAGGAAGCTTCCTATATCGGGGATATTTTGTCGCGCCTTGCACTGGCGTACAGCGGCATTTCCTTTAAGTTTGTAAGCGACGGAAAAATTGTGCTGCACAGCCCCGGGGACGGCGAGCTTTTAAATGCGGTGCAGGCTGTGTACGGGCGCGAATGCGCAAAAAATATGATAGCGCTTTCCTGCGAGCAGGCCGGTCTGCGAATCAGCGGCTGCGTAGGAAACAGCGAGCTGGAGAAGAACAACAAATCTTATCAAAGCGTTTATGTCAACGGCCGGTATATTAAAGATAATAATTTGTCTCAGGCAGTGCTCAACGGGTATGTCAATCATATTACGATCGGAAAGTTCCCGATGTTCGTGCTGTTTTTGGAGATGCCCTGCGAGGCGGTTGATGTCAATGTGCATCCCAATAAGCTGGAGGTGCGCTTTGCTGATGAGCAGGCGGTCTATCGGGCGGTGGCGGAGGCGGTGGCGCAGGCGGTCAACAGCCGGAGGGAAATTCCGGATTTGATGCCTGAAGCGCCGGAGGAGCAGCGCCATGCGTATGAGGTCGTTGCGCAGGAGGCCGCGCAGAGCAGCTTTGCAGCGGAGGAAAAGTGCGAAGAAAACACGGCGGGGCAGGCTCAGGAGGCATCGGTAAGCATGGAAAAGGTCGTCGTGCCGACTGCTTTTCAAAAGGAGCTGTCTGCTGCCGACGGAGCGATGGATCCGTATATACAAACGGGAGATAGGCCTGCTGCGCCGGAAACGCCGGCAATGTGTTCAAAACAGGAATTGCAGGCGGAAAGGTCTGCGCAGCAGCAGGAGTTGGCGCAGGAGCTTTATTTGGAAAATTACCGTGTGGCAGGGCAGCTGTTTAAAACCTATATTGTTGTGGAAACGCAGGAAGCGGCGTTTTTGATAGACCAGCATGCCGCGCATGAACGGCTGCTTTACGAGCGACTGACGGAGGCGATGGAGAAGAATTCTGTGCAGAGTCAGCAGCTTTTAGCGCCGGAAACGGTTCATTTGAATTTTACGGAGGTGCGCGCCTTGGAGGAGCTGCTGCCGGAGCTGCAGGCGCTTGGCTTTGAGGTGGAGCATTTCGGCGGAACGGATTATATTATCCGCAGCGTTCCGGTTCTGCTTGGGACGGTCGCTGCGCCGGAATTGCTGCTTGAGCTTTTGGAGCAGGCGGATTCAGCCAGACGGCTCAAGGCCGTAGAGCTAAAGCGCGAACGCCTGATGCAGACTTCCTGCAAACATGCCATCAAGGCGGGGGATTCCTTGAGCGACGCTGAGATAGAGGCGCTGATGCATATTATCAGTCGGGAGCAGGTGCCGTTAACGTGTCCGCACGGCCGCCCGATCCTAATCAAGCTGACCAAAAAAGAATTAGAGCTGCGCTTTAAGAGGATTCAGCAATGAGAAAGCTGCTGATTATTGCCGGCCCTACCGCCGTGGGGAAAACGGCGCTTTCTGTTGCGTTGGCGCAGAGGCTCGGCGGCGAGATCATTTCGGCGGACGCGATGCAGATCTATGCCGGTATGGAGATCGGAACCGCGGCGGCTACGGAAAAAGAACGGCAGGGCATTGCGCATCACCTGATTGGCTGCATAGATCCGGCGGAGCATTTTTCCGCCGCGCAGTATCAAAGCATAGCGGAGGAAATTGCGCAGCAGATTCGTATGCGGGGGCGAATCCCGATCGCGGTGGGCGGAACGGGCTTATATATCGACGCGCTTTGTTATGAGCTGTCCTTCATGCAGGCGCCGGAGGATAAAGCCTTTCGGGCGGAAATGCAGGATTTGGCTGCGCGCAGCGGCGCGGAGGCGCTGTATCGGCGGCTTATGCAGGTGGATCCGGAATCGGCCGCTAAGCTGCATGTGAACGATCAGAAGCGAGTCATCCGGGCATTGGAGATCTATCATGTGAGCGGCATTAAGAAAAGCGAGCAGGAAAAGCATTGGAAAGAGCCGAAGTCGGGATTGCAGGTGTGCATGATTGTGCTGGGCTGTGAAAACAGAGCATATTTATATGAACGGATCAATCGCAGGGTCGACGCCATGATCGCGGAGGGCTTGGAAGAGGAGGTGCGCCGGCTTTTGGCTGCGGGCGTTCCGGAAACGGCTCAAAGCCTTCAGGCGATCGGCTATAAGGAATTGATCGCTTACTTTAACGGCGGCTGCTCACGGCAGGAAGCAATAGAAGCAATCAAGCGCGAAAGCAGGCGTTATGCGAAACGGCAGCTGACTTGGTTTAAAAGGCAGGAGCGGGCGCATTGGATCGATATTGAAAACCAAACGCTTTCGGCGCTTGTTGAGCAGGCGGAAAACGTGATCGGGCAGGATTGGAGCCTATAAGGAGAGAAAAAGATGGATTATGAAACGATTCTTCGGGATTCTATGGGAATTTCCGAGGTGTTATTAAAAGAAAGCCGCGAGGTAACGGCTCAGTGCCGGGAGATGTTTGATAAAATAGACGCAGTTCGCGGCTATAATCAGCTTAAGGTATTGCAGGCGTTTCGGGATGCGCAGATCGCTCCCATGCATTTTGCACCCACATATGGGTACGGCTATTCCGATGCGGGGCGCGAGAAGTTAGAGGAGCTGTTTGCCGCTGTTTTCCGTTCGGAGGATGCGATCGTGCGGCCGCAGATCGCATCCGGCACGCATGCGCTGGCGATCGCGCTTTATGGGCTGCTGCGCGGAGGAGACAGTGTGGTGTCGCTTACCGGAGAGCCTTATGATACGCTGGCGGATATTTTGGGAACGGGTGAGAATAAAGACGGCTCCCTTATGCAGATGGGCGTGCATTACACGCAGATCGAGCTGAAAAACGGGAAGCCCGATATGGAGGAGATCGTTCGCATATGTTCGGCGTTAAAGCCCCGCGTTGCGATGCTTCAGCGCTCCAGAGGGTATTCTACGCGCGCCAGCATTACGGTCGAGCAGATGAAAGAAGTCTTTGAGAG
>JAHAAN010000096.1 GCA_018376855.1 Clostridiales bacterium
CCGAAGGCTCTGAAGAAGGGATCAAAATCGCCCCGAAGCCTCCGAAAACCTGTCTTTCAACCGAAACTGTGCAGGAAAGCTGCAAGGTGCGCGAGGCAGCGTCGTATTGCAGAGACGCGTTTTCATCCGGAAGCAAAACCGCCAAGCCGCCGTTCTGCCCCTTTAATAAGATCCGGCGCGAGCCTGCGCTGACCGCCTCCATATCCTCGGCAAACGTCATGGAATACCGAAGCTCCGCATCCGAAAGCGCCGTTTGAGAAAAAATTTCAAAATTGACCGAAAGATAACAGGGCGAGGCCTTATATTCCGCGCGCCCCACAAAATCCGCCGGCTTGTTTTGCGAAGAAGCAAAATTCATTGCGGCTGCATCAAAGGACTGCATATACTGCCCCGATTCGATCATTCTCGTCTTCGTGCTGCTGTTGGGCGCGGGCGTAATCGCGCCCGTATAGCGGTAGCTTTCTCCACCCACGGAAACAGAACAGTCCGCGCTTACCTCCGGCAATGCGGAAATCACACCGAAATTCTGAGAAAGCGCCTGTGTTTGCGAATACTCCTCGCTGATGGCTCCCAAATGGGTAAGCATTCCGCTTACGCTGCTGATGCTCAGACCATACCACCCCGTCTGCACACAAAACGGCTTACGCTCGGAAACGCCTGTTCCCTCCGGCCACCAGGAATAGGTGTAATCCCTTGCGCGGGAATACTGCACATAAGTGCCGCCCACATAATCAGGCCTAGGGGGAGCGGTTGCCGGCACATCGGCAGACGGCGTGCATGCGCACATCCCCAGCGTGAACATGCTTGTTAAAAGAATTGCGGGAAATTTTTTCATAGAATCCTCCATTTCTTCAAGATATGCCTTTTCATTTCGT
This sequence comes from Clostridiales bacterium, assembly GCA_018376855.1. Lineage (GTDB taxonomy): Bacteria > Bacillota > Clostridia > Christensenellales > QALW01 > JAHAAN01. The sequence goes on from JAHAAN010000096.1 coordinate 876, forward strand.
TACACATAGAATTTGCCTTATTATAACAAAACGAAATGTCAAAAGCAATAGTAAACGAGCAGTTAAATTTTAATTCGGTATTAAAACTTTAAATTTTGAAAAATTTTTTTAAACCACACCTATAATGTGGGTTCCCATCCGTAGAATTCTGTACAAAATTTTCGCGCCCCTCTATACCGATACCAGAACAAAAAGTAAAAACTGCAACATTTCTTTGTAATAGCAAATATTATTTAAAAAACCGCAAAGGAATGGTCATAGGAGCGGATTATTTATGAAAGAAGAAAAATAAAAATTTACGTTGCGAATAGAAACAGAAACATTATATAAGCTTCGTTATGCTGCCAAGCGAAATTTACGTTCCATTAACAGCGAATTAGAAAAAATAATAAAAAAATATATTGCAGAATATGAAAAAAGATATGGAAAGATAGAATGAAATATATTTACGGTTCTTCCCCAACCTCCTACATATCGTTCTTTTCCTTTGTCAAGGGGGCGAGGGGGATTGCGATTTCCCCCTTACGCCCCCTTAACGATCCCCCGTAACCCCTTAAAGCGCCTGTTTGGGTGCGGTGGAAATAGAAGGTTTTGAGCCGGAAGAGGGCGGCAAATAAAAGCTCATTAAGCTTTTGTTCTGAAGTCGCCCAACTGAATCGCATTGAATGAGCCAATTCTTTCGCGCTTAAACTAAAGGGGCGCTCGTGCCTATATCAGCTTCTTTCAGCGCCTAAGCCGCCACTCCCCTCTTACAGGAGCAGAGCAGCTCACCGATTAAGTCGGTGTGCTGCTTAAAATAATCTTTCTGAAGCTATTGCTTTCCGCTTTCTCCCCTGCTATAATAGCGTTATATGTTACCCAACAAAAAATATTTGCAGAATTACGGTGATAATCATGAATATTTCACAGCTTACTGTTCCACTGCGTGAAAAAGAGGATTTTTTCATCAGCTGGATGATTTTTATTCCGCTCCCTTCCCCTCCTGTGCCGCGCAGGAAGCCGAGCTTCGCGCTCTGACGTCCGATCCTGCGTTAGACTGCTTTCAAAAGCGAGAGCTTTCTTACCGATTTTTGGCCGAAAAACTGGAAATCGCCGTTTTTTCAAAGTGCCCGTTCGCACTGCATTACAATAACCGCCTATCCCGTGCCGATGTGGAGATGTCCGGCATCAGCTATTGGTATTCCAATTCCGAACCGGCGCAGCAGGTAAGGGACGAATTCTTTCGTAATATCGCCGACAACACCGATAACGGCTTAGCCATTTACTATCTTCCCGTGGATAACGGGCACCTGACGCTGGATTATGAAACCGTGCTTCAAAAGGGAATCAACGGCATTCTCTCCCAAGCGGAAGGCTTTGCTCAAAACGCCCCGCCGGAAAAACACACGTTCTACGCCGTTGCGATCAGCGGGCTGAACGCCTATAAACGCCTTGCCGAGCGCTTCTCCGCACTTGCCGCCGAAAAAGCCTGCGCGGCAGAGGGAGAGGATCGCGCGCGCCTTTTAACTCTTTCTCGCTCAATCGGGCGCGTTCCCGCTCAGCCCGCGCAAAGCTTTACGGAAGCTTTGACAGCCATCGTCTTTCTGTATTTCACCGTCCCCGCGCTGGACGGCGGAAACGTCAGCGTATTCGGGCATGTGGATCGACTGCTTTCCCCTTACCTTGAAAAAGACTTAAATGCCGGAGCCATTACTTACGCGCAGGCCTTTGATCTGCTTTGGCGCTTTCTCTATATTCCGGATTCCCGCTGGGGCAAGAACCACATGGGAACCAACGCCACCGTTACTCTCGGCGGCTGCGACCGAAACGGCAAGGCCGTGTTTAACGACGTTACCAAAATGATCCTCACAGCCTATCGGCAGCTGCGCTGTATCGACCCCAAGCTCAACATTCGCATGACGGCGGACGCTTCGCCGGAATTCCTTGCACTGTCTGCCGAAACGATCCGCGACGGACTGAACAATGTCTGCATATTCAACGACAGCGTGATCATTCCCGCCAATCACAAGGCAGGAAAGGCGTTAGAGGACTGCCGCCTGTATGTGGGCGGCGGATGCCAGGAAAACGTGCTGGCCGCCTGCGAAATGAACTCCCGCGCCACCGTTTATATGAATGCGCTTCCGGCGCTGCTGTGCGGCTGGAAGGACTCCACGTGGGACAGCTTTCTGCACCGCTTCTGCCCGGAAAAATCGCTTTTCTTCGCGCCCGACGATGATTTTGAACAGCTCTACCGCAAAACCCTGCACAATCTGCGCGTTCATATTACCGCGCAGGTCAATATGAAAAACCATACCGAAGCAAAGGGCCTTCGCTGGTGCGCCAGTCCCGCGCACTCGGCGCTGCTGCAAAACTGCATGGAAAAGGGTGCGGATATGTTCGCCGGCGGAACCAAATACGCCTCCGGTTCCATCTCGCTTACCGGCATCGGCACGCTGATCGACTCACTGCTGGCAATCAACTGGGTAGTCTTTGAACAAAAGCTTATGCCCTTAGAAGCGTTTATTACCATCGTAAAAGATAATTTTTGCGGGAACGAAGCGCTGCGGCAGCAGATTATTACCCATGCGCCGAAATATACCCGCTGCGCTGCGGCAAACACGTTTGCCGCAAGGCTGCTCCGCGATGCCGCCGCAGCCGTCAAGGGACTGAAAAACACCCGCGGCGGAAGCTATGAAGCCAGCCTTTTTTCCTTCAGAAGCTACACCTATCTCGGAACCTGTCTCGGCGCCACGCCCGACGGCCGCCTTGCAGGCGAATACCTTTCCGCCGGAATGTCCCCCACTCTGCTTGCGCATACGCAGGCCACCGAGATCCTCTCCGCCCTGAAGGAGCTTGACCTAATGGATTATCCCGTTGTCGCCGTGCTGGATCTCAAGCTGCCGTCAACGTCTCAGCAGGTCATGACCGCCCTTATCCTGCAGTTTCTGCGCTATGGCGGCTCCGTGCTGCAAATCAATATTGCCGATCAGCAAACGCTGCTTGAAGCAAAAGCCCATCCGGAACGCCATCCGGATCTGGTCGTGCGCATGAGCGGCTTCTCTGCGCGCTTTGCCGCCCTTTCCGATACCGAGAAGGACGAAGTCATCGAACGCACCGTAAACTAAAAAATTTCATTCCCGAAGCGCCTATACCGCACGTTTTTTGCCGTGCGGCTGTTTTTCATTTAACCAGTCGGCATTTTTTTGCCGCCGTTATGTTCATGCTTATGATGTCCGCCGCCTAACCGTAAAGCGCCTTTCTTTATATAGCCTCCAACGAGCTTCAACAAATAACTTGCATCATTTGCGTTTTGTTTGCAGCCTGCTTGCATCCGTCCGACAACTTCCGCGCCGCACCCAAAACAAACGCTCTGCAGCCGATGCCGCTGATTCCCGAACCGCGAAACAGCATCTATTATTTGCCTGACCTTACATTACCTGCCGAAGAAACAAAGCCCATAGGCGTATGGGGACAACAGCACAAACGCTATTTGAAAGAGTATAAAAAGGCGGTTTACACTACTCTGCTCACAAGCGGAAAATCAAACGCTTTATCCCACGGACGCTCCGATTACATTGCGGTCCAGGTGGTATGAAAAGACAAAACATCGGGGCCCCGACAATATTGTAAGCGCAAAAAAATTCATACTTGACGCATTGCAAAAGCAAGGGATTATACCGAACGACAGCCGTGCTTAGATCAAAGATTTTACCGACGAAATTATAGACGCAAAAAAGGACTTTATTGAGGTCGAAGTAACACAAATTACATAATTCAGTAGGTTTTCAGATATGAAACAGAAAAACAAAAATCTATTTAAATTCATTGCACCTGCCATTATAGGGCAAGCCTGCTTTTTCCTCTTTACCATCATTGACGGTATATTCGTCGGCAACGGTGTAGGTGAAAATACGCTTGGCGCAATCAATATTATTTTCCCATTCGTAATGACAGTAAACGCCCTTTATATGCTGATTGCGGTCGGCGGCGTTACGATTTCCGCAATCCGTTTCGGGCGGAAGATAAAAAAGGAGCAAACCAAGCGTTTATGCACGCTGTTGTGCTCATGCTCGGTCTTGGTGTTTTAATGACCGTGTTAGGAACAACGCTTGCACGGCCGATTGGTTCTATGCTTGGGGCAAATAAAACCTATATCGAATATGCGGCCGACCATGCTGTTAAAGCAAGCCAACCGCAAAATCCTCTTTACTCCTGAAAGCCTCTATCCCCACCGCACCCAAAAGGCGCTTCAAGGGGTTACGGGGAATCGTTAAGGGGGCGTAAGGGGGAAATTGCAATCCCCCTCGCCCCCTTGACATAGAAAGAAGCTATTTTTAAAAAGAAGCAAAAAACGTGAAACAGCTGCCTTTCCTCCCTTTCGCACTTTTTAGTGCGGCGGGGAGAAAACATTTCGGCAGAAAAACCGCTTTTGCAATGACTCTGATTTTTCAACAGCAAAAACTTCTTAGCCTGCTGCAAATGCAGGATCATTCCGCCTGCGGAAGAGAAAACCAGAAAACGCTGCCCTTACCGAGCGTACTTTCCACACCGTAGCGCGCCTGATGCTCCTCCAGCACCGAACGCGCAATGCTCAGCCCCAGTCCCGTTCCCACACGGAAGCGGCGATGCTCCTTATCCACCTTATAATACCGCTCCCAAATATCCTTGAGCTTATCGGGCTCAATGCCGCTGCCGCTGTCTATCACCTCGATGCGAACCGCGCCGTTATGCACCGTTTGCCGGATCAGAACGGTTTTATCCTCGCCGGTAAAATCAATGGCATTATTGATCAGATTATAAAGCACCTGTGAAAGATGCAGCTCGTCTCCATTGACATAAGCGTCCATATCCGCCTCGAAAACGATCCGAAAGCCATCGGCGTCCACAAGCTTTGCGTAGCGGTTCAGGATCTCACGGATACACTGCGTAAGATTGATCTTCTCCGGCCGGAACGGCGCCGAACCGGATTGCAGCTTGGACAGATCCAGCAAATCGTTCACCAACGCGGTAAGCCGGCGGGTTTCATCAATAATCACCTGAAGGTTCTCCGGCGTGTTCTCGCCCGGAAGATCCCGCATAACCTCGGCATAGCCGGAAATCATCGTAAGCGGCGTGCGCAGATCATGCGAAACATTGGCCAGAAGCTCCCGCCGCAGCGCCTCCGTTTTATTCAGATCCTCCGCCGCCTTGGACAGCGTAATATTCAGCTCGTTGATCTCCCGATAGCCGCCGCCTTCAACAGGAGGTGAAAAGCGTGCTTCGCTCAGCTGCTTAGCGGCTTCGTTGAGCCGTTCAATGGGCCGCGCCGTCTTGCGCGACATATAAAACGCCAAAAGCATCGCAACCGCCAGCATAATCGCCATAATGACCAAAACCAAGACCTGAAGCGTTGAAACCGTCGCATCCACCGGAGAGATCACGGAATTGAGCAGAACCGCCGCACGCGAACCGTCATAAAGCGTAACCAGCCTCACCAAAAGGAAGCCTTCCGGCACATGCGCCTTCTCCTTTTGATCCCCAAAGCCTTTCGGCGACTGCATCACAAAGCGGATCAGATATAAGCCGTCGTTCTCTTCAGCCTTCTGCCAAAGCTCCGAAAATCGCTGACGGCTCATCTTGTGGATCATGCAGGAGGCCGACGCCTCCTCCGAAGCCAGCACATAGGCGTCCTGCGTTGCCACTAAAATGCAAACGTCCTTCTGCGCCGAAAGCGCCGAAAGCGCGTCGCTGTAATCGCGCTGCTGCAAAGCGGCTTCCGCTTCCACGGAAGCGGATTTGATCTCACTGATCTTAATATCCTTATAAAAATGATCCAAAAAAACGATTTCAAAAAGCCACAGCAGAACGAGCATCACCAGAGTGAAAACCGTTAAATAGATGAAAAACCGCCATTTCAGGCTGACACGTTCAGATATTTTCTTCAAAGCGGTATCCCACTCCTCTTAAAGTAACGATCATATCCGCATAAGGGCCCAGTTCTTTCCGCAAAAGCTTGATATGCGTATCAAGCGTTCGATCGTCCCCGAAATACTCATAGCCCCACACATGCGTAAGCAGCTGCTCGCGCGAAAGCGCAAGCCCTTTGTTGCGCATCAAATATACCAAAAGCTCATACTGCTTAGGCGGAAGCTTGATGCGTTGCTGATCCACATAAACCAGCCGCGCCGATTCATCGACCCGCAGCCCCTTGCACTGCATTTCC
>JAHAAN010000097.1 GCA_018376855.1 Clostridiales bacterium
GCATAGTGGTAGTGCGGTAGACTCTGACTCTACTTGTGGGAGTTCGATTCTCTCATCCCCAACCAGAACAAAGCCATCCGATGAACAATCGGGTGGCTTTTCTGTTTTGTTTTCTGCCGATTTCACGCAGTGAACACACCGCACTGTACCAAAGGTCTTTGGGCACATCAAACACCCGCACCGCAGTCCCCCGCCGCAGAAGCTTCCCCCGCCGCCGTCCCGACAGCTCCGCCCGCAACGGCGGTTCCCGTTTTCAGCGGGTACACAAATGCCTGTCAGCCTGTGAAAGTCACTTTCCCCGCCGCAGGCTCCGCCTCCGCTTTCTCTGTCAACTTTGTGCTGCCCGAGGGCTGGACGGTCAAAGCCGAAACCGTTTTTTAAAACCAAGCCGATCCAAAAGCAGCGCGGCAAGCACAAAGATGATGCTGCTTCCCAGCGCCTGAATGCAATTCCCCGGAATGGACGCCACGGGAGCCACCCAGTTACCGTAAATAAACGCCTCTGCAAGATAATAGCCGCCCACGGAAATCAGCCATGCAAACAGCAGCGCCAGCCAGTTATGCACATTCAGCAGCTTTTCACGCTTAGCTGTAAAGCATAGCGCAATCAGCGCCTTAATCACCACCGTATACAGCGCCCACTCCGGCGCACCGGCAAGCACGTCGGCAAGACCGCCTCCGATCGCAGCCGCAGCAAGCGCATACGGCCACGGCAAAAAGCTTGCGGCAAGAAAGATAAACGCATCGCCAAAATGCAGATAGCCACCCGTGGCGCCGATCGGAATATGCGGAACCAAGCCCGTCATCACGGCGATCACCGCGGCAAAAAGGCCGCCGAGCACAATATTAAGAATCGTTTTTGATGTTTTTGCAGACATAATCTGCTCCCCCTTTCATACGAACCGGCCTCGCAGCCTGCCCGTTGCCCCAATCATTCTATAGCCGGAATTACCGCCAAGCGCTTCATGAAGCAAATTCCACGCAAAAAACCTACTTTTTCCCTGCCAGATAATCAATAAACTGCTGCGCCGTGCGCCCAGAAATGCCGCCATGGCGCATTTCCCACCGGCTTGCCTCCAAGCACAGCTCCTCATCGGACAGCGTGATCTGCGGATGCTCTGCCGCAAGCCTGCGCACGATCTCATAATACTCCTGCACGGACGGGCTGGAATAGTTGATGCTGATTCCGAAGCGGTTGACTAACGACAGCTTTTCCTGCATCGTATCGGAGCGATGCAGCTCATCGTCCGACATATCGGAGCGATCCGACCACGTTTCACGGATCAAATGCCGGCGGTTGGAAGTGGCATAAATCAGAACGTTTTCCGGTTTTGTCTCCAAGCCGCCCTCAATCACAGCTTTAAGATACTTATATTCGATCTCAAACTCCTCAAAGGAAAGGTCGTCCATATAAATAATAAAGCGATAGTTGCGGTTTTTAATGATGGAGATCACCGCGGAGAGATCCTGAAACTGATGCTTATAGATTTCTACCATGCGCAGCCCCTGCGGGTAATATTCGTTCAAAATCGCCTTAATGCTGGTGGATTTGCCTGTTCCGCTGTCGCCAAAGAGCAAAACGTTATTCGCGCGCCTGCCCGCCAAAAATGCCTCGGTGTTTTCCACCAAGGTCTTCTTTTGAAGCTCATAGCCAACCAAATGACTCAAGCGCACGTCATCGGTATTGGTAATGGGCTGAAGCGTCAGCCCATTTTCCGTATGCACCGGGCGAAACGCTTTATTAAGCCCCAGCGTCCCTACGCCATAATCGCGATAAAAGCCGGTAACGGCCTCCAGAATTTCCTCTGCGCTTTCCGCCGCCTCAATGGCTCTGCTCAGCTCGCGCACCCGCTCGCTCACGCTCTTGTTATAGCGCTTCTCTTTCTTTGCCACAGCGCGGTAATGAGAGATCACACTGAAGCAGTCAATGCCGAGTGCACGCTCCATAGGCGAAAAATCGTAATCGAACAGCTGCTTGAAAAGCGCAAAATCACTCTTGGCAAACACGTTCACCGTCCCGTCAAGCGCTCCCGTCTTTTCGCAGCTGATGCTGAACGGATTTTCCCCCGTTGCGATCAAATAGGCCAAATAATTATGCCATAGGTTTTCATCGAAACCGAACTGCGTAGCAATATCAAGAATTCTGTGAACCTGTTCATATATGCATTCAATAAGCTTCTCTTTTTCATAGCTGCCGCTGCGAAACTCGCTGCACACCTTTGCCAGCTGCATCAGAACACCGCTGCGCTCAAAATCCTTATAGATCACCATTTTTGCCAAGTACCGATCCATAACAACAACCCCGGCTTATGCACGCTCGCATAAGCTTCCTTTCTGAAAGTCTCGTTTTCCAGGGCTTCGGCGACCTGCCAACCGAATGACCGCCGCGCAAACGGAAAACACAAAACAGGCTTAAAAAAATCAATCTTTGGGCGCCCGTTTACTTAAACTCCACAAGCGGCGAAGAAGTCATCAATCCGCCCTGCCAAAGCTCAATAAAATATGCGCACGCCTCCTGCGGAACACGCACCTTCACAACGCCGTCTTCCAAAACCGCCCCCTGCTGCGCGTGAAGGTATGACTGATCCATCTTTGTGTTGGTTCCTTCACGGCGATAGCTCATGGGCTGCGTAATATAATACAGCTCCGCATGCGCCTGCGCCATATCCTGTAAATTCGTTTTAAGCGCAAACTCCCTTCCCAGCTCCGCGCACGCCGTCTGCTCAAACACCGGCAGCGGCGCGCCTTCGTGCAGCGTCTGCTCCGCAAAAGCATAAACCTCCTCAATATCAAACTTATGATAATGCGGAAGGTCATATTTTAAACAAATCGTTCCCTGCTCACTGTTCAGGAAAGAAAGCGTGGTGCTGTTCGCTGAAAAAGCGTCGTCGTTCGCATCGTTGATCCACAAAATCGGCTGTTTAAAGGACTTCAAACGATGCATTGCCTCCCAAAGCGCCGCGCAGTCAGCGTCCTTATACCAATCGTAAAAATACGTTAAGCCTTGATCCAAATACGCACTGCCGTACACCGGCGCGGCAAAGGCAAACCGCTGATCAAACCCGATCAGGATCGACGTGCTCAAGCCGCCCCACGAAATGCCCGTTACGCCCATGCGCGTTTCATCTGTAAAGCTCATGGAACGAAGCAGGTTTCCCGCCAAAATATTGGCGGCGATGACATGAAACATTCCCTGATCGGTAATGCGATCCCGCGGGTGCGCCAAATCAAAGCCGTTGCCGCACATACCCGTCGGCGTAGAACGGTATGCGTGTTTTTCCTCAGGGTCCATAAAGTTAAACACATAAGTTCCGTCCTCAAGCGGCATATCGCCGTACAGATCCAACGCAATCGCCGCATAGCCGCGGCGCATCCACTCCTCAATCCATTGGGAATACGCCTGCCCCGCGCCGCCGTGGATCAGCAGCATTGCAGGCGCCTTCTGCTCCTCCGACGCGCCGTTTGGAATGCCAATATAGCAAAACAGCTTCTGCGGCGCAGTGGAAAGCCCAACGCCGAAGGTATAAAGAAAACCCGCACTGATCTTTCCGTGCTCCGTTTTCAAATCATACTGCGCAAGCGGCTCAAAATACGGAATCATCTGCCTTGCCCATGCAAGCTGCTCCTCCAGCTGCGCAATGACCGACTTTGTGTCGTCCAAAAACGGAAACGGCGTATCCGCCGCCATGCGAACCGGCCGCGGCTCGCCCGAAAGCCCCTCCGCGCTGCGCTCGCCGACGCTCCCGCTCTCGTTTTTTGCAAAGGTAAAATCCGGCGTAAAGCTTTCTAATTTTGAATCCTCCATCGTTCATGGCCCCCTTACTGACAAAATCATCTCTTTTTTGTTTATTATATCACCGTTATAAAAAAACAACAACCGAAGAATCAGAAAGACTGCGCAGAAAACACATAAGCTCTCCGGCGAAAAATTCGCCCGGAGAGCTTAGCATAGTAGATTCAGATGCGCCGCACAGCGCTTATCGCACCTTTAAAAAATCGGCGGCAAAAAAACTTTGGGACCCGTCAAAGCCTGACGCTTTCCGTGATCGTTTTTGATTTTTTAAACAATGAGGAAAGCGACGTATAGCGATACCGATAGACCGGCTCCTCCTCTCCCTCGCAAAGCAGCTCGAACATCAGCAGGCGCTTGCCGGCAAACGTATAGCGCGCCGCCAGCGGCCGCGCCGTCAAACGGCATAAAAAAGAAAAAGCGTCGTCAAAAAGCTGCTCTATCCCCTTCTGCCGGTAGTTTTCCGCAACGACCTTATAATCCAGCAGATCCGCCTCTCCAAACAAAAAGCGAAAAAAAGCGTATTCCAAGCGAATTTCCAACGCCTCGGAGTCAATATAAACGCTGAGATTGCGCTCCTCATTAAGCACAATTTCCAGATGAGAAAATTCCCCATCCTGTTCCTGTTCAACGCTCAGGGAAGGAAAGCGCTCGCGAAGCATCGGCAAAAAACGCTGCTCCAGCTCATAAACCGTGGGCAAAAGCATAGCTGTCCCTCCTTTAAAGAAAATTGCAGGCAACCGCAAAACGAATCGCCGCACGCAGTTATTATATCATTCTTTTCCATAAAAGGGAATATGAACAAAAGCGATTCCGTCCAAAAACCGTATGACAAAAAGCGTCATCCGCATTTGCGGCAATTTATGAAAAAACGCCAATCCCTTATTGACACATACAACAAATTCATGTATAATACCCTTTGTCTAATAGCGTTCAACGCTCTCGGATCATCGATGTGGTTAGCGAGGGGAGGGGATAAAATGTCGGAGATTCATGTTGGAGAAAACGAATCATTGGAAAATGCTCTGAAAAGATTCAAGCGTAAGTGTGCCCGCGCTGGCGTTATCGCTGAGGTTCGCAAGAGAGAGCATTATGAAAAGCCCAGCGTTAAAAGAAAGAAAAAAGCTGAGGCTGCCAGAAAGCGCAAATATTAATTTTTGCTGCAAGAGAACTGCCGGAATTTTGGCAGTTCTTTTTGTTTTGGCTGCATAAACGCGGGCAAAACGGTTAAAATTCATACGGAAACCACGAAATTCTCAAAAAAACGCAAGAATCGCTTGCAAAAATACGCAAAATCGCGTATAACTATAAGGAACAAAACGAATTGGAGGAATTTACTATGTCCGTTAAAGTTGCGATTAATGGCTTTGGCCGTATCGGACGTTTGGCTTTCAGACAAATGTTCGGCGCCGAAGGCTACGAAGTAGTTGCTATCAATGATTTGACCAGCCCCGCTATGCTGGCTCACCTGCTCAAGTACGACACCGCTCAGGGCAGCTACATCGGCAAAGTCGGCGAGAATCTGCACACAGTTGAATCCACCGAGGATTCCATCATTGTGGACGGAAAAGAAATTAAAATCTACACTGCAAAGGACGCGAATGACGCTCCTTGGGGCGAGCTAGGCGTGGACGTTGTGCTGGAGTGCACAGGCTTCTACACCAGCAAGGAAAAGGCGCAGGCTCACATCAATGCCGGTGCGAAGAAAGTTGTTATCTCCGCTCCCGCGGGCAACGATCTGCCCACTATTGTGTACAGCGTAAACGAAAATACGCTGACAAAGGAAGACAAGATCATCAGCGCCGCTTCCTGCACCACCAACTGCCTCGCTCCGATGACCAAGGCTCTCAACGATAAATATCCGATCCAGAGCGGTATCATGACGACTGTTCATGCTTACACCGGCGATCAGATGATTTTGGACGGCCCGCAGCGCAAGGGCGATCTTCGCCGCGCACGCGCAGGCGCCTGCAACATCGTTCCCAACTCCACCGGCGCTGCAAAGGCGATCGGTCTGGTAATCCCTGAGCTGAACGGAAAGCTGATCGGCTCCGCTCAGCGCGTACCGGTGTTCACCGGCTCCACCACCATTTTGGTTGCCGTTGTAAAGGGTACGGACGTTTCCGTTGCCAACATCAACGCCGCAATGAAGGCCGCTTCCTCCGCAAGCTTCGGCTACACGGAAGAGCAGCTCGTTTCTTCCGACGTGATCGGTATGCGCTACGGCTCTTTGTTTGACGCTACGCAGACGATGGTTACCAAGATTTCCGACGATACCTATCAGGTTCAGGTCGTTGCTTGGTACGACAACGAAAACTCCTACACCAGTCAGATGGTCAGAACGATCAAATACTTTGCTGAACTCGGCTGATTTAGCTTTAAAAAGCAATGTAAAACGGAGCTCTTTTTATCAAGAGCTCCGTTTTTTTACTGTCTTTATGAAAATACTGCTTACACCTTTGCAGCTTGACACAAACGGATGTTTTTAATTTAAAAATTCATCCTGCCCTTCCCCCTATTGGGCAAAAGTAATCATGAATGCCGTTTTCTGTTTAAAGCGCCGCACACAGCCGCACTGACACCCCCCGCCAAAATAACAATCAGAATATCAATCGGCGCAAGCACAATCCCGGGAATCCCATCAAAAATAAAGCCCCAGCCAAAGCGATATAAGTGCCCGCTAAGAAGACACATTTCCCCTATATACATAACCAGCGTTACAAGTGAAGCTATCAACGCCGGAACAAAGACGGAAACGCCTTTCTTCTTCCCAAGTAAAAACGAGCCTGCATAGCTTCCTGCAGTTACGCCAATTCCAACGAAAAACAGCCCCATAAGCATCGCGGACAGCGGCGAAACCGTAATTTCCCCATCCCTGAAAAACGCGGTAAAGCAGGCTAAAATGCACAGTCCAAGGAAAAACGCCGTGCATACGGACTGCACAATAAGCGCCCTGCGCCTCGCGCGGCTGCCGGTGCGGATCATTTGGGCAAAACCGTATAGACAGTTAACGATAGCAATAACGAGCACCACTGAGATCAAATAAAAATGCAGTTTAAAAACAGGGCTGTAATTGCCAATCAAAACATCTACTGCCTTCCATGTTCTCGTTTCAAACAGATCCGGCGGAACATAACACATGTACATTTGCCAGCTCTCTAAGGTAGCCGCAACGCTTGTCGTTACGATCACCTTGCTCTCCAACAACCACTCCGCCGCAAAGAAAACACCTATCGAAAAGCAGGAAGCTGTT
>JAHAAN010000098.1 GCA_018376855.1 Clostridiales bacterium
CTACGGATCAACTGATGACTTCGCTGTATATTCACATTCCTTTCTGCATAAAAAAGTGCAAGTACTGCGATTTTGTTTCTTATGCGGGCTGTGAGGAGCTGTTTGACGCTTATATTGAATGCCTTTGCGGGGAAATGCGGCAGTATCGCGGCGAAAGAATTGCAACCGTGTTTATCGGCGGCGGCACGCCGTCGCTGCTTAACGCTTCGCAGGCAGGGCGGCTGCTTGAGGCGGTTGGGAATGCCTTTTGTGTGGAGCCGCAGGCTGAGTTCACCGTAGAGTGCAACCCGGGGTCGCTGGATTTTGAGAAGCTGCGAGTCTATCGCGATTATGGCGTAAACCGTATTTCGATCGGCCTGCAGTCGGCTTCTGCGGCGGAGCTGAAGCTGCTGGGCAGATGTCATTCCTATGAGCAGTTCCTGCAGGCGTATGCGCTTGCAAGGCAGGTTTTTGATAACATCAATGTTGATTTGATCTCCGGCTTGCCTGGGCAGACGCGTGCCGGTCATATGCGGACGCTCAAAGAAGTAACGGCGCTTGCGCCGGAGCATCTTTCCTGTTACAGCCTGATCGTTTCGGAGGGGACGCTTCTTGCCGAAGAGATTGAGCGCGGGGACTTAATAATGCCGCCTGAAGAGCTTGACAGAGAGATCTATAATGATACCAAAGCTTATTTGGAAGCGCACGGTTATCAGCGTTATGAGATTTCAAACTTTGCCAAACCCGGCATGGAATGCAGGCATAATTTGCGGTATTGGCTGCGCGGAGAGTATATAGGAATCGGCTGCGCTGCGCATTCGTTTTTGGGCGGGTTCCGTTTTTGCAATCCGGAATCGCTTCAGGTATATATGAACGGTGGGAGGGCGGCAGAAAAAAGCCGCGTTACGCCCCAAGAAGCCGTTGAAGAAACGTTGATGCTGCAGCTGCGTTTAAGCGCGGGCGTGTCGCTGGCAGAGTTAAAAAAGCTTGGCTGCGATTTGCTTCGGGAGCGGAAAAAAGAGATCGAGAGGCTGCTGGAGCTGCATCTGATTTGGCTTAGTCAAACGCATTTGGGGCTGACGGATGAGGGCTTCCACGTTGCCAATGCGGTGATTCGGCGGCTTGTGTAGCCGCAGTTTTCTTGTATATTGAGGTTCAATGTTGTTTTGATCGTGTCGGAAAGCTGTGCGGCAACGGTACATGGCAGCAGATGGCGGTATAGCGGCTGCAAAAACAAAAATGGCTGAGAAGGCGCCGTTCTGTGCAGGTGATCTTCAGGAACAATTCTCGGAAGCTTTTTCTGATCGGCTGAAGTATTCCTGTCTTTGCGCGTTTGCGCTCCGTTGCCTTTCTGTTGCTTGGTGAGAATTTTGCAAGAAAGGAAGCTTTTGTTCTGCAAAAGCTATGGTGGTAAGCATGAAGCTTTACTATACTGAGAACGGTGAGGGCAAGCCTCTGATTCTGCTGCATGGAAATGGGGAAAGCGGGCGCTACTTTGAACATCAAATTCCGTTTTTCAGCCGAAAATATCGGGTGCTGGCGCTTGATACGCGCGGGCACGGCGATTCCCCGCGCGGGAATGCGCCGTTTACTATTGCGCAGTTTGCAGAGGATTTGCTTGATTTTATGAATGAGCATGCTATTGAAAAAGCGCATCTCCTTGGCTTTTCCGACGGCGGCAATATTGCGCTGACCTTCGCGCTTAGGTATCCGGAGCGCGTGGATCGGTTGATTTTAAACGGCGCTAATTTGGATCCTTCAGGCGTAAGGCTTTCGGTGCAGGCACCCATCGTGTTGGGCTATCATATAGCTTCTTGGTTTTCCCGAAAAAGCAAAGAAGCTCAAAAAAATGCAGAGCTGCTGGGGCTGATGGTGAAGCAGCCGCATATTCGGGCGGAGCGCCTTGAAACACTGCACGTTCCAACCTTGGTGATCGCCGGCAGCAGGGATATGATTAAGCGCAGGCATACGCTGCTGATCTATCAAAGCATTCCCGATGCTCGGCTTGAAATTCTGCGGGGAGATCATTTTATTGCGGCTCGGAAACCGAATGCTTTTAATCAGGCGGTTGAGCGTTTTTTGGAATCGGATTAAATGGAAGGCAGATGCGATCTTATATCTTTTTTTGCGGCTACTGTTTTTTGTGGTTATTTCTATTTTAAAATAAATTTTTTAACGGCTGTTTTTTATAAGGAATTTTTCAGTTTGAATTGTATCATAAATAAAAGTGGAACAAGCAACTGAAAGGAGAATTTTTTATGAGAGTAATAAAACGATCCGTTGCAGTGTGGCTGTTAATAGGCAGCTTGCTGCTGTTGAATTTAGCCGGATGCAGCACGGCGGCGCGCGCGGCTGATCTGATGGAGGGTATAGAGGCCCGTTCCGTCAACGGCAGGGAGATGGACGGTTCCTTTATCAAAACGCAGGCGGACTTTGCGGTAAAGCTGTTTCAAAACAGCCTGAGGGAAGGAGAAAATTCCTTGATCTCGCCTTTATCAGTCATGCTGGCGCTTTCCATGACGGCAAACGGAGCGGCGGCCGAAACGCGGCGGGAAATGGAAGCACTGCTCGGCGGAGGTGTTCCGCTGGAGGAACTGAACAGGTATCTTTACTCTTATGTAAACGGCTTGCCGAATGATTCGGAATATAAGCTGCAAATCGCTAATTCCATTTGGTTTCGCGATGAGGAAAATGTCTTACAGGTGAAAAAGGATTTTCTTCAGATTAACGCGGATTATTACCGTGCGGCGGCATATAAGGCTGATTTTAACGATAGCCAAACAGTGAAGGACATCAATCAATGGGTCAAAAAAAATACAGACGGCATGATCGACAAGATCGTTGACCAAATCGGCAGAGATACTATGATGTATCTTATCAATGCGCTGGTGTTTGACGCGCAGTGGCAGAAGACTTACGAGAAGGATCAGATACATGACGGCTCTTTTACCACTGCGAACGGAACGGTTGCAGACGTTCAGATGATGTATTCAATAGAAGACCTGTATCTTAACGACGGAAATGCGGTCGGATTTATCAAAAATTATCGGGACGGGAAATATAGCTTTGCTGCGCTGCTTCCAAACGAAGGCGTGTCTGTTGGCGATTATATTCAGTCGCTCACAGGAGAAAAGCTTCTGCAAACGGTAAGGAATGCCGAATCGGTTTTGCTTTCCGCGGTTATGCCGAAATTCAGCTATGATTATGAAATCGGTATGAACAACGCGCTGGCAGCCTTGGGTATGCGCACGGCGTTCGACGGCGGCAGGGCAGATTTTTCAAATCTGGGGCAATCGTCCTTGGGAAATATTTATATCGGTGAAGTGCTTCATAAAACTTTTATTTGTGTCGATGAGCTTGGCACAAAGGCCGGCGCCGTTACTAAAGTGGAAATGAAAGCGGAAGGTGCTGTAGTAATGCCGGAAAAACAGGTGGTTTTAGATCGACCGTTTGTTTATTTGATTCTTGATAACGCAACCGGGCTTCCGATTTTTATGGGGACGGTAATGGATCTTCAGAAATAAAAAATCTGTCAATAAATAAAAACGGTCGGAGAAAAAATTAAAGAGAAATGTGAAAATGTTGATATTTTAGGGTTGCATAGAACCGTTGTCGGGATTTTTGCTGCGCAGCGGTAAAGGCAAAGAGAAGCAGAACAGATGTAGACATCGAAAGACAAATGCACTTATCGGGTTTTTTTTCATGAAACGAGTTTAAGGGTTTGCGGTAGGACTGCTGACAGCGGCGCTCATTACAGCAGGCGGCGTGGCCGAAGCGCTGAAAGCCAGTGGTATGATGGCGCGGGGGAGCTGCATGAACAATATCCGCGCTGTGGAGGAGATCATCTGTTGCCAAGTTATCTATGCGTAGGCTTTAGGAAGGGCTGTGCCGGTCGGCACAGCCCTCTGTTTTTTTCTTTGTCGCTCCTCTTAACAGGGGAAGCTTCTCTGCTCCGTTCAGGTCAAAAGCTCCGACGTGGGCTTCAGGGAACAACGCTCCAATCATGCGGCAGCTTTCTCTGTCCTGCCATTTGTCCGCCATGAGCCTACGCAGGGCGGTACGGACCCATGCCGCAAGAGACATTGATTTCTCTATAGTTAAAATCCGTTCCAAAATCAGCTGCACCGCTCTTTCCCGGAATTGACGCTGTGTAATTTCAAAGGCCACCGCACGCCTGTCAGGAGGTGAGCCCATGCCGACGGACACCGTATCATTGTATATAAAGCCCGTTTGTTGCTTCCTTTTGCACATACGAAAAGGAGACGGTTTGAGGCGCTCTGCGTAAGGAAATAAATCCCCGCTGAGAAGCAATTGTTTTTCAGCAGAGATTGTATTATAATGGACTGACCGACAAATTGTTATTTTAGGGGGATAAAATGATTACAATCAATCAGTTTGAGGATAAGTATACGCAGGATGTTATAGATATTGTTTTACATTTTCAGAATGATGGAACAAGGCCGCTTGTTTCGGTAGACGATCAGCCTGATATATTGAATATTACTGATGAATATATAAATAAGGGCGGGAATTTTTGGATCGCCAAAAATGATGAGATATTGATAGGCACTATTGGAATCATGCCTTATAGTGCGGAAATTGCAGTTCTAAAGAAATTTTTTGTATACGAAAGCTATCAAGGCACACCAAACCACGTTGGAAGAAAACTTTATGATGTGCTTTTATCTTTTGCGGCCGAAAAAGGATATAAGACTATTTTGTTAGATACACCGCATAATACAGAAAGGGCGCATAAGTTTTATAATAAAGCAGGATTTCGAGAAGTAAAAGAGAACGAATTGCCGATAAAATTTAGTCATCCATACAAGGACTGCGATTTCTTTTTGCTTGATTTATAAATTATTGTTTATCGTTTTTATTCGATGACAGCTTTCAACAAACGATGGAAAGTGTCATAGTGGGTTAGACACTTCGGAAAAACGTCCGTTGGCAGTGCAATACTTGCAAAATTGAAACGGGAAGAATGGTACTTCTTTACGGAATGTCGTCGTTCTTTTCCGGCCGGTCAGGGCTGTGGCAAAGGCAAGGACTTTTTGTAAATTTAAAATCCTTGAGGGCTGTTTTGTGCTTTGTTATATGTCCCATTATAGAATAGAAAAAACAGTAACGCAAGTATATGCGCATAAAAGCTTTTGCGCCGTTTTATTTGGAAACAGCGAAGGCCTGGTGAACGCCGTCAAGCTCAAGACAGCGTTCAAAGACTTCGTCAATATTTATGCGGTTATCAAATTGAACGTTCAAGTGAATTGTAAGGAGCGTATTATCGGCGGTTGCTTTAACGGCGGAATCGCAAATGTGAATTTTATTCTCCTTAAAAAAGCTTTTCATTTGGGCGACGCTTTCAGGGGTGTTTTCGATTTGAAGAAAGCAGGGGGTAACGTTGTCATTGGCAAGAACTTTATCAAATCCAATCAGAAACTTGTGAAAAATGATTTGCACTAACAGCAGCACCGCTACGGATACAAAGCCTACTGCATACATGCCTGCGCCGACGGCCATGCCTACGGCGGAGGTTACCCAGATGCCGGCCGCAGTGGTAAGCCCTTTGATGGACAGACCTTTAACAAAGATCATGCCCGCCCCGAGAAAAGAAATGCCGGTGATGATATTGGCGGCGATTCGGGAGGCGTCCAAAGAAATGCCCTCCTGCGTTACGACGTCATAAAATCCGTATTTAGAAATAATCATCATCAGTGCCGAGCCCATTGCAACAATAATGTGCGTGCGGAAGCCTGCATCCTTTTGGCGGAGCGTGCGTTCCACACCGATGATGCCTCCGCATATGCCGGCTAAAATAATTCTCAGTGCATAAATAAGCTCTTCGTGCGTATGAAAAAATGCGAGGATATCCTGCATAATGAAGATGTCAGCTCCTTCAGTTAAAACAATGATAATCATTATATGCAAAATAAATGTAAAAATCAAGTAATTTATCCTTGTATTTAAACAGCTCCGGGAATGATGATTCTCGGAGCTGCTTTGGTTATTCCAATGCTTTTTAAATTTTTCCGTTTCTCTATAGAGTTGCAGTAACCTACGGGTTTGAGCCTTATACGCGCTGCATATGTAGCGGATGGGAATTTGCCGGCGCACCCGCGCTAAAGCGTGCATGAACAGGCTTTTGCAGCATATTATTTTGCTTTTTGTTTTCAACGTCCATGCAGCTAAGGGTAAGGCGGTCTATTCCATTTCATCGAGTATTTCGATTTCATGTTTGGCGTTAATGCGAATTGGAGTTACGTTTGCCTTTGTTAAGCGAATGATCTCCTGCAAATGGCTGCGCTCTGTCAGCGTGTAAAAGGTATAAGCGGCGCCCTTGTTTTTGGCGCGGCCGGTTCTGCCGATCCGGTGCGTGTAGTAAGCATTTTCTTGGGGGACGTCATAGGAAAATACGGCGTCGATATTAGAAACGTCAATGCCTCTTGCGGCTACGTCGGTGGCAACGAGCACGTCGATTTCGCCGCTTTTAAATTGCTGCATAATGCGGTTGCGCGTGCTTTGGCGAATGTCTCCGTGCAGGCAGTCGGCACAGTAGCCCTTCGCAATTAGCTGTGTGCAGAGGCGGTCCGTCATGCGCTTGGTGTTGCAGAATACGATTGCTTTCTTGAAACCGTTCGCGTCCATGATGGAAATAAAATCCGAAAGCTTTTTTCCGCCGTAGGACAGCAGGCAAAACTGGTCGATGGGGGGCAGGCTTTCTTCCTGAGGCAGCACTTCAAGCTCCACGGCGTCTCTCTGATAAAGCCATCCGATGTCCATTACCTCACGGGAAATGGTAGCGGAAAACATGACCATTTGCTCCATGGCGTGCAGCCGGTCTAAAATCGAACGAACGTCTTTCATAAATCCCATGTCCAGCATTTCGTCGGCCTCGTCCAGCACGACGATCGTTACGTTTTCAAGGGAGAGCGCGCCGCGGTTGACAAGATCGATCAGCCGGCCGGGCGTGGCTGCCACGATCTGCGGCTACGGATACAACGCGGATTCCGTTTTTAAATTTGGCCAGCAAGCGCAGCTGTTCCGAGATCTGAATCGTCAGCTCTCTGGTGGGAGCAAGGATCAGAGTCTTCACCTCGCGGCAGGAGGGATCCAGCGCTTCAATGATCGGAATTCCGAAAGCGAATGTTTTTCCGGTTCCGGTCGGCGCTTTGGCAATAATATCTCGGCCTTTTCGCATCACGGGGATAGCGAGCTGTTGGATCTCCGTGGGCTCGGTGTATTTGAACGCGTTGATTGCCCGTGCAACCTCGTGTGATAGATCAAGTTCTTCAAACGTCAAAATAGTGTCTCCTTTTATGCAGTAAATAAGGGGATGCACTGCATTCCCTTTCTTGCGCGCTTTGCAGCCGACAAGCGTTGTTTCCGTGAATCGTCACGGAAAAACCCGCTTTCACAATTCTTTTCAAAATATTATATCACCTATTTTGCAATAGCGCAACAGCCGTGAAAATTCAGCATAAAGTGAAAGAAAAAATTGTTTTTTATGTTGTCACAACAACAACTTTTGCAGGGACAAATTGCTATACTGTTTGTACTTGGGGTGAACGCAATGGAGCTTTATATTGAACAGGTTCTGTTTGATAATTGGCTGGTAGACTTTGCCTTGCTGTACTGCACGGCGGCTTTTTCACTGCCGGGAGCAAGTCGGGCGCGAATGGCGGCTTCAGCTGCGCTGGGGGCGATCTATGCAGTGTTGATGCCGTTGTTTGAGATCCTTGCTTTTTGGGGATGCAAAGTGCTTTTGGCGGCGCTGCTGCTGATAATGGCTTTTTACCGTCGCGGTCATATACGGGAGCTTATGCGCAGCGCCGGCGCTTTCGCGGTGAGCACTGTGTTTGCGGGCGGGGCGGCGGTAGCGTTTGCCTGTATGCTTGGAACGGATCTTTTTGCGGGTGCAGGCGGAATGTATGCGTCAGGCAAGCATGCGCCGATCATATTTTCCGCTACGGGTGCGCTGCTGCTTGGCGCCGGCTTGGCGCGGCGCGGAGCCGATAGGTATTTGCAGCAGGTGCGCAGAAGCGCGGCGCTGATTATTGTTACCGAAAAGGGGAGTGTGCGCCTGAGAGCCATCATGGATACGGGCAACAGCTTGGAAAAAGAGGGCGTGCCGGTGGCGGTCGTCAGCACAGAGGCGGTTCGGCGGGTTTTAAGTGACGATTTTCTGCGTATTATTCAGGGAGAAGAACCTGAAGCGCAAACGCAGTTTTATGTGATTCCTTATCATGCGGTGGGAACGGAATGCGGGGTGCTGTATGGATTTTTGCCGCAGGAGACGCGCATAGAATATAACGGATGCAGCAGGAGCGTGAGATGTATTGTGGCAGTGTGCGGCGAGAGTCAAAATTTTGCACGCCGATCCCAAGCGCTGATTCCCGTTTTTTTGCAGAAAAGCATGCAAGATCAGATATCATGAATAGGAGGAGTGCAGAAATGAAGTTCTTTCAATGGATATGCAGGTTATTCGGAATAAACAGGGATGAAATCTTTTATATCGGAGGCAGCGATTCGCTTCCGGCGCCGTTGGAGGCTGAAGAAGAGGCGGCGGCATTGGAGGGGCTTCAGGCCGGAGATGCTTCGGCACGAAGCAAGCTGATCGAGCATAATCTTCGCCTTGTGGTATATATTGCCAAACGCTTTGATAATACCGGCGTTACGATTGAGGATTTGATTTCGATAGGAACAATCGGTTTAATCAAAGCGGTCAATACATTTAACATAGAAAAAAAGATCAAGCTTGCTACTTATGCGTCGCGCTGTATTGAAAATGAAATTTTGATGTTTTTGCGCCGGTCGAATAAATATCGTTCGGAAATTTCCATTGACGAGCCGCTTAACACCGACGGAGACGGCAACGAATTGCTGCTCTCCGACATTTTGGGGACAGATCCTGATTTGGTTCATAAGGATATTGAGGAACGAACAGAAAGAAAGCTTTTGTATGAAGCGCTCAAGGAGCTTGAACCGCGTGAACGGGAAATTCTGCAAATGCGTTTCGGACTTTGCGGTTACTCTGAGCAAACACAGAAGGAGGTTGCCGTAAAGCTTGGTATTTCACAGTCTTATATTTCAAGGCTTGAAAAACGGATTATCAAACGCTTGCGAAAGGATCTGGGGAGAATGGTATAAGCTGTTGAAGAAAATGCATATTTCCTTGACAAAATGAATCGCTGAGCTTAAACTACATGATAATATAAATACACAGTCAATACGATTTATGGTAACAATGCGTATTGAAAAAGGAGAGTTTTTATGAGCGAGTGTTCTCATGATTGCGGTTCCTGTTCGGAAAACTGCGCGGGCAGGGAGAAGAAAAGCTTTTTAGAAGCGCCGAATGAATTGAGCAGCATTAAAAGAGTGATAGGAGTCGTCAGCGGAAAGGGCGGAGTCGGCAAATCTATTGTAACCTCGCTGCTTGCGGTGCTTTTATCCCGCAAAGGATATCGAACCGCGGTGCTGGACGCCGACGTTACCGGTCCCAGCATTCCGAAAGCCTTTGGTATTCATGAACATGCAACCAGCGACGGCAATGCGCTGTATCCTGTGAAAAGCCGGGGCGGCGTGGATATCATGTCGGTCAATCTGCTGCTTGAACACGATACGGATCCGGTGGTGTGGCGCGGGCCGGTGATTGCAAATACCGTTAAACAGTTTTGGACGGACGTCGTGTGGCAGGATATAGATTTTATGCTGGTGGACATGCCTCCGGGAACGGGCGACGTGCCGCTTACGGTGTTTCAGTCTATCCCACTAAGCGGGATTTTGATGGTAACAACTCCGCAGGAAC